>JBECLA010000017.1:0-113142 GCA_040235565.1 Thiohalomonadales bacterium
GGTTGTCCACGATCATCGCCTTGTTATGCATGCGCTGGTTAACCCGCTTGAATTCGCTCAAGGCCTCCCCGGCACGCTCCATGATTTCCCGTTTCATCCAGGGATTGAAGAGTCTGAGCTCAAGATTGGGATGCGCGTCCAGCCAAGCCGCAATGTGATCACGCTGGGCAACCGTGCCGGCGTCACTGAATAACGTGTTAAGATCGTCGACAAGCATGCGCACCTTGATGCCGCGCTCGGCAGCATCTAGCAGGCGTTTGGCGAGCAGTCGGCCCGCGACATCGCCGTACCAAAGATAGTACTGCACGTCGATTGAGTGCCTCGCCGAATCAATCAGCCCGAGCCGCCAGCGCAGGCCATCTTCATTACGGTCGAGCAACTTGAAGCCGGATGCCTCCGGACCATGGGCACTGCGAATCGCTGACTCAGTATCGGAAAAAGCGCCATCAGTTTGGGCTGGTAATGCATACTCGGGTGCCGGACGAACATAGGGCTGGACTGTTCTGGTTGCGCACGCTGGAAGTATGACAACGAGCGTAACCACTAGCAAAGCGCGTAAAGATAAAGGCAATGTCACTAACTCCCGATTAGACGTCAAATATGCCAGCTGAGCGCTAGTACTACCAGTTTATACTATATACGTCTCGCGACGACAAAGAGTTTTATGATGTGCACCAGCTATTAGACAAATCGAGCGTGTAACGTGATAGCCTTCGCTTACCTCAAAACAATCTATTCTCAAAAATACCATTCGAAGTTGACGTTGAAGCGCCGCTCCCATTGGTCGGTGCCGCCCGGCCCAAAACCACTATCCACCTCCGAGTCATTCAGGTACCAGGCATTCTTGCCGTAGATAAGATCAATCCAGACCCAGAACGGCCCCATGGTAACCAGGCATCCCGTATCGTTTATGTATGAGTCCTTAAAGCTAGCAACATCCTTATCCGTATAACTGAAATCGTTGTAGCAATTGAGGCGATCAATTTTCCAACCCACGGCACCGAAATCATAGGCAATATTGGCAACGAGTATATCTGCCTTTGCTGCTATGAGTCGTGTAGAACCGAGGTTGGCCATGAGAATAAGATCATCGCTGACACCCACCGGATTTTCCGGATTGAATTCATAACGTATACCCTCGAGCATCAGATTCCAGGGGCCCCAAAATGCATTGACATGCGCAGCAGCGGACCAGTAATCGCCGGTTCCGCCTGTTGTTCGGTTGTCCAGATCACCATACCGCCCCGATATGCCCAGTTCGGTGTGTGACTGTTCGGAATGTTTCCAGTCGTAGTCAAGTCGAGCATAAAACGTATTGCGTTCTTCGTTCTGCTGCTCATCGACACGCACCACGTCGATCGAATAGCGATCGAGATTGGTTGCATCGCCATATTCTTCGTTTAAGAAAAATGCCAGATCAATGGTCCAGTTGCCGAGGTCGCCGTTATGCCACTTTATGCCAGCATCATAATCGTCTTCCAAACCGACAAAGAAAGCATTCAGGAACCAGAAGTTGTGTGAGGCGAAGGGCAGGATCCCGAATGGTGCCTGGGTGATGCCAAGCTCGATGCGATTGTCCGGCTCGAACTGGTAACCAAACCAGGCATGGTGAATCGCTTCGGAATAGTTGTACCAGCGATACTGGGCGGACATTAGAAACTGATCATAATCGCCATCCAGGGAAAGTCGCAGGTTGTCAAAGCGCAGACCTTTCTTGCCCTGCCCTTTCCCGAGCCAACTCTGGTTCGCGTAGTTTACCCAGATCGCACCACCGATCTTGATATTGGCCTCGGGTTTCTGCTGTTCCTCAGTAACACCGGCTGCTGTGTCTTGCTCCTCGAGTTGCTGCAGCTCTTGGGGATCGCCCTGAGGTGCTTTAGATTCGCGGGCCTCGAGTTCTTTAATGCGTTTCTGTAGTTGCTCGATGTCATTTTTCAGTTGCTCTATCTCGGCTGATTCCTGCGCTGCAGCCGGTGTGATGAACAGTGCCAGACTAAATGCCGCCATTTGAACCATTGTTGAATTTCTCATCGCGAACTCCCCCAGTTTATGAATTCTACTGAAGCTATTTTTTAAGTGGCGGTGTAGTGGGCGGTGGCTTGCGTGCCTTGGTGGCCTGTTCAAATGCGAAGGCGAGTCCGATCAAACGCGGCTCGGTATAAGGCTTGCCATAAAACGAGATACCGATTGGCAAGCCATGTTGCGTCATACCCGCAGGAACTGTAATTTCAGGGAAACCTGTAACGCATCCAAGATAACCTGCAACCCAGGGATCGGGCACATTGCAAACATAGGACGGATCTTCTTTTACGGTGAACAACGGAGAAGCCGGGCATGGCATGGTAGGAAATACAATGGCATCCAGGTTCTGGCTTTCCATGACCTCAATAACATCGACACGTGATACAGGCAGCTTATTGGTAAGTGTGTATAAGTAGGCAATATCGGCAACACCGGGGCTGTCGACGACTTTCTCGTAATACCCGATTCGAACCGGACTCACCAGTGGAACGGGATCGTTTGTCGGCAGTGCCTTGTAGCCCTTGATCAGATCCTTGAGGGATTTCGGACCTGTACCTGGTATAGTCTGGAGGTAAGCCGCCAACTGGGGACCAACTTCACGGTCAATCACCAGCTCCATCTTTTCCTGCCAGGCATCTCGCACATCTTTTGGGATATTAATGTCCACAAAGGTCGCCCCGAGGGAACGCATCTTTGCGATGGCGCGATCAATAGCCTCATCAACCTCGGGATTACCACCGAAATAATCACGAGCAATGCCGAGACGTGCGCCTTCAAGTGCGTTTGCATCGAGAAATTTCGAGTAGTCCTTCACCTGCCAACTCCGACTTTCCATGGTGCGTGGATCATTGGCATCAACACCGGCCATATATTGCAATGCGATAGCGGCGTCGGTAACGGTGCGAGCGATGGGACCGGTGACATCGTAGGACAAGGAAACCGGCACAACACCATCGCGACTGGTCAGGCCGAGAGTCGGTTTAATCCCCACGGTACCCGCAACATTTGCGGGTGCGCGAATGGAACCCGCCGTATCAGAACCGGTCGCGAAAACCACGAAATTTGCAGCCACCGCGGCAGCGGAACCACTGCTCGAGCCGGCGACATTGCGTTTGAGGTTGTATGGATTCCTGGTCAATCCACCCAGCGAACTGTGACTCAGGCGATCAAACGACAGTGCAAACTCACTCATATTTGCCTTACCGATGATCACCGCACCTGCATCGCGAAGCTTTTTGACAATAAATGCATCATCCGGTGGCCTGCTGTTTTTCAGCAACACTGAACCTGCTGTCGTCGGCATATCGACGGTGTCATAATTATCCTTAATGATGACAGGGATACCATGCAACAAACTTCTTGCCCCCTTATTTTTTCGCTCCTTGTCAAGCGCCCTGGCCTCCTTGAGGGCATTTGGATTAATAGTGATCATTGCCCGAATTTCAGGCCCCTTTTTGTCATAGGCCTCAATGCGCTCCAGGTACATCTTCACCAAACGTTCGGCGGTCAGATTTCGTTTCTCGTAGGCTGCGTTGATTTCGCTAATCGTCGCCTCCATCAGCTCGAACTTGGCCGCCTGGGCCGGCAAGGATAGCAACACCGCAACGAGCATCGCTCCCCATAGGACTGATTTATATATGTATTGAGAACGCGGGACCCACGCTCCCGCTTTAGTGGAAGTCTGGTTAGCCATACTCGTTCCCCTTATTTTATTTGTTCAGGATTCGATACGGGATTGAAAGCGATTACAAAATCTTAGTCACTTATTCTTACTTATTCATTCCAAGTTATTGATTAGCATCATCTACCCCGGTTATATATTCACCTACTTATATTAATAGTTAGTGCGATGGGTAGCGGGAAATTAGCAAATTGCTGAGTCAACATTTAAACCGAAACACAAGAATTATAGAAATGTTTTGATATCCATGCCTCAATCTGATGGTTGAGTTTGCTTTATTGGTATTGAGTTAATGCTGAAATACGCAGCAGAAGATATTTAATGATCGTAGACTTTTGAAATAAGGGCTTTTATTCTTAACTCAATGCTTCCTGATTATAGGTTGAAGAAATAAATACCCACAACAACAGGATAAAGTATCAATAACTCAAACGCCCTAAAAAACCAGCTATGCATTACGCACAACTAAACTGTAAGGTTTATCATTATTACTGATCCAAAAATATCACCATCTCGCACACTCCCTACCTTTCGGGGGAAGGTTTTGAATTTGTTTATTGGTTACTGTCTTCTTGCTTGTGGTCTCTTGATTACAAGCAATGTTTCTCAGGCACAAGAACAGGGAAACGACGTTAATCTTGTCACCCAGGACGAGACCTCAAGCAAAGATCCTGAAACGGACAATAACAAAGAAAAATCAGTGCCCTCAAAAGCAACGAAGGACAACACCATTTCAAAAAAACAGGCATGGGAGGCGTTTGTCCCGCCGCCTGATAATTATGACTGGATTCAACTTACTTCCGGAGAATGGTTAAAAGGTGAGTTGAAAGTACTCTATAACAAGGATGTTGAATTCGACAGTGACGAACTGGATCTCCTGAAACTCGACCTGGAAGATGTAAAACGAATACGCGGACATGGAATAAAAGGTGTTCGCATCGAAGGCCCAACTCAAACTATTTACGGCAGAATAAAAAGACCGGAAGCCATTACCGTTTATGGCACTGTAGAACTAACAGAAGACAAGGTCATCGTCACTTCCGGAGAAGTAACACGGGAATTTGGCCGCTCAAAACTGATTGCCATCGTTAGCGGCGAAGACAAGGAACTAGATTTCTGGTCTGCCAAGATAAGTCTTGGCCTGAACCTGAGTGGCGGGAATACCGAACAAGTCGATTATGCGGCTATCATGGACATTAGGCGACGTACTGCCGCAACCCGATTTGTAATTGACTTTCTGGGCAACTTTTCCAGAACACGAGGTATTGATACCGTTGATAACGATCGGCTAAATGTATATTTTGATGTTTTTAGAACACGAAGCTTTTACTGGCGCGCGGTGTTTGGTGAATATTTTCGTGACCCTTTTCAAAATATTGAATACCGTTACACAATCGGGAGTGGCGTTGGTTACCACCTCATCGACACCCCTGAAACCGAATGGGATATCACAGTCGGGCTTGCCTATCAGGAAACACAATTCAACTCCGTTGAAGTGGGAGAAGACCCCGTGGCATCAACACCTGCCCTTGCAATAGGTACACTTTACGAAACAGAGTTATCCAAAACTGTGGATTGGGATATAAATTATTCTTTTATCCTCGTAAATGAACAATCCGGCCAATATACCCATCATTTTGTCACTTCACTTGAGACAGAATTAACCAGCTGGCTTGATTTCGATATCTCGTTTGTGTGGGATCGAATAGAAAAACCGACCGCCAATGCTGATGGCACCGTGCCAGAACCAGATGACTACAAGTTGATATTCAGTCTTGGGGTTGATTATTAATCAGGGATCTGGTCATCTGGGTTTTTCTACCCTCCTTGCTAGAATACGGAATATAACCTCAGCACCTGGCCTTATACCTTATGAGTTAATTCCTTCGCATTAAAAATTAAGTAATACTGATTCGTATCGCACCCCTGCTAAAATTAAAGTAGAAAACAATAATTCATAATGGCTGATAACTACGGAGGAACCATTATGGATGATCCCACTCTGTTGGATACGCTCAACGAGCATCTGTCTCAAATTGGAGATAAGGACGATCCCGCCTTAGTGGATTTACTCAACGAGCGTCTCTCACGTCTTAGAGAGAATGCTGACAAACCGGCTGCATTGCGCAAGTCGCCTGGCGAGGTTCAGACTTAACCAGTAGAAGAATTGATAAAGGTTATCGATCTCGAGGTCGAAATATCCAAGCAAGTACGTAATACATTGGGAGGGTAGCACTTGAAAGCTGTATGACCCCAGACCCCGCTGCGGCGGGGTTTTCTATTCATGTAGTCCTGGTCCTACATCACATCACTGGCTTACCCTACATACAATCCCATGCACTATGGCTAGAGTGATTATTAACAGGGATATGAAAGGTAGATAGGGACGTCTACGACTGACAAGGAGGCTTGTCATGCTAAAACTTGCACGCAGACAAGATCAAAGTGTTGTGATCATCACGCCTACAGGTGAAGAAATCAAAATCCTCGTCATGGACGCCTTTGATGGCTTTGCACGCCTTGGCATCGAGGCCCCCTCTGATTACGAAACCTTGATCGAGGAATTGTTACCGAGGGAGAAGAAGCCTGAAAATCAGGAACCAGATATCAGATCGGTCTTTGCCTGATTTAACAGGTACACCACATCCTGATTTCAACCTGTATGACTCGACCAGCATAAAACTGACCCGCTTTTGCGAGCACATCTAGCCGCTGGTGGTGACTGATTTTGAAGTCCGGGGTTGCTGACCAGCAACCCCGTAGAATTTGGTGGGTCGTACAGGATTCGAACCTATGACCAATTGGTTAAAAGCCTGTGGCTATTTTTAAATACTTTTCTTTATATTTCAATTGCTTGTAGTGGTCTCGTCTGCCGTCTATAGTGTTAATTTTGTGAAAAATACTCTTTTATATTCAATAACTTAAAATCTATAATGTGGCGGTAAATTTAGTATTTACTACGCAAACAAAAGACAGACTAGATTTATTATTGACTTACTTCTGTATTCATCCTGGCAATTAGTGAGTGACTCAAACCAACAATCCCACTGAAAATTGCCTTAATTTATTGAATTTAAAATATTTTACATAGAGGCTATCTGGTATCCATCCAGATGTGCAAAAACCTCGATTCCTGAAAACAGCCACAATGTCTGAGCTAACCGGCGTATAAAAGCAGCAAAGCACCGTTTTTACAACATCTATGTTAAGTGGATCGTCAGGTTGACGCACGCAGCTCTACCATCGCCGTAGAAATAACGCGAATAGCGGAACGCGTTAAGAGCCATACGAGACCTAGCGCAACCACGATATCAGGCCAACCCGATCCTGTGAACCAGACCGCACCAGCTGCTATGAAAATAGAAAGATTTGATGCGATGTCATTTCGCGAGCATTCCCACACCGAACTCATATTCACATCTTCTTGGCGGTGCCGCCAGAGAAGAATAAGACACAGAGAATTGGTAGCAAGACCCAGAAGACTGAAGACACCCATAATCTCGAAAACAGGGACACTGGGCACAAATAGTTTGTAAATAATTTGCGTGGCAACAGTCATAGATGCAATTAAAATCAGCCCGCCTTTAAACAGAGCAACTTTTGCCTTGACAGCTCCCCCTCTCGAAACCGCATAAAGGCTTAAGCCATATGTCAATGCATCTCAAAGGTTATCAAGGCTGTCTGCCAGCAAAGCAGTAGAATTACCAACGAACGCGGCTGCCACAATGACAAGAAACATAATCGCGTTTATACCGAGGACAATTTGTAATGTCCCGCGCTGTCGCTCGCGCAACATTTCTAAAGAACAATCTTGATTACAACATCCACTCATATTATTTCGATCAGTCGTGAACGGGAATAATGTTAAATTAAATGCACATAATATATTGAGGAATGCGTCCGAGACCACAAAAATTGTTCATTGAGATCTTGAGCGGATTAGTAATATAGTGCATTATTTAGCCATGCGCCGGTTTATTGCACATTTAATAATATGGTGTGTCATCTCAGGGAATCTTGCCTGGGCGACAGACTATGTTGAAGCTATAGATCCGCATGACCTACAAGCGGAGCAAGTTTTGTTGTCTGATAGTGAAGATAACAATCCTGCTGATCTCTGTGACCATTGTTGTCACGGCAGTGCCCATTTTCTTGGCGTATTTTCATCAGACATCGATACTATCTCTCTGTATCCAAATGACTATCGTGCCCTGCCACCCACATTGGTGACATCGGTTATTTATCAACCCCCCACTCCACCCCCCAACGCCTGAATCCTGATCAATCTGTGTCGAGACACATCACATTTGTGGTGATGTGCTGTTGTACCTGTAACATAGGATTCAAAGATGCAAAAAACGATATTTGTGCTCGTTTCATTTATAACGTGCCTGCTCGTCATGCCGGCAAGTGTGGCGCAAAGTGATTATTCAGGTATGCCTTCGATTCACCTGGATCAGTTCGCCCCACCGTCACTATCCAAGGCATTACAGACGGTCATGACCACACATCCCAGGTTTGAAGCTGCCAAAGCCAGCCTGGAAGCCACATACGCACGCCGACGTGTTGCGGATAATGCTTTGTATAACCCGGAATTGGAATTCGACGCGGAACGTACCGAGATCAACAAAGGTTATATCCAGATTGGTCAGACCATCGATCTTCGAGATCAACGCGGTGCACGCACCCAGGTTGCCGAAGCTGAAATATCAGGGGCAAAAGCCAATTACCTGTTGGCGATCCAGGGTCTGTCTCGCGACCTGCTGGTCGCGCTTGCCAGAGAACGGACTGCCCGTGAGCTGGCCGATTTAGCAGATCGGGGCCTGAAACTCATACGCCAATCCGCAGATTTGGCAGAGCAGCGTCATCAGGCAGGTGACATTAGCCAGGCCGATCTGAATCTGGCTCGTCTTGCTTATAACGAAGCCTTAATGGTACACGCCCAAATACTGGCAGACGCCTCGGCAGCGAAACAGGATCTGCGTGCTCAATTCATGAGCCTTCCTGCATCATTGCCTGAACTCCCCGACTCCCTGCCAACGCCGGAGTTGCCACAAGACCAGGAAAACTTTTTCCGCAACTTACCTTCAATACGTGCCCGCGAGGCACAGGTAGCTGCGAGTCGCCATACCATCAAATTACGCGAGAGTGAGCGTAGCTGGGATCCAACCATTTCCATACGTGGTGGTAAGGAAGATCAGGAATCACTGATAGGTGCAACCATCACTATTCCACTGCATATTCGAAATACCTACAAAGCGGAAGTGGAAGTGGCACGACAGAATCTTGTCGAGAATGAACGTTCAGCCTTGATTGCCTTCCGCAATCAACGCGCCACAGTGCATGCCAACACCGAACGTTATCAACTTTTACAAAATGCATGGCGTGATTGGGAAAAAACAGGTCTCAGCAGCATCAATCGTCAGCTTAACTTGATAGAACGGCTATGGCGTGCGGGTGATATGAGTACAGCAGAATACCTTATTCAACTCAAGCAGGCTCTTGATACCCAGGCAGCTGGTCTGGAATTGCGCGGCCAGCTCTGGGAAAGCGGCTTTGACTGGCTGTATGAAACAGCAAGTATCGATACCTGGCTGAACATCGAAATAAAAGATCAGGAATTAGACCAATGAAAATAAATATTATTCTGATAATGCTACTACTGTCCTTGCTACTCAGTAGTTGTGGCGACGATACCTCTCATGCCGAAAATAGATTACCTGATGCGCATACTGAACATGAAGATGTTGATGAGCATGGACATGAAGCAGAGAGCGGCATCGTCAAGCTGTCAATGGAACAGCTGCAAGCAGCAGGTATTGTTGTCTCCCCGTTACAGCCGCAATTGATTGCGGATACACTGCATGCTCCGGGTGAAGTTACCCTGAATGCCTATCGAACCGTCAAAATCACACCCCGCATTGAGGCCCAGGTTGTTGCCCGGCATGCCAAACTGGGTGACATTGTCGAGAAAGGCCAGCCCTTGGTCACCTTATCCAGCGTAGAAATGGCCGATGCTCAAGGAAGCCTGCTGGTTGCGAATCAGGAATGGCTGCGTGTGAAAAAGCTCGGACGCAAGGTGGTTTCACAACGCCGTTACACCGAAGCACAGGTAGCCTGGGAACAGGCGCAGGCACGTGTACAAGCCTATGGTATGACAACCCAACAGATCGACGCACTGCTTGCTAACAACAAGAATGTACAGGCAAATGGAACCTTTCAATTATTGGCCGCACAGGCAGGACGGGTTCTACATGATGCATTTATTGTGGGCGAAAGAGTTGAACCCGGGCGAGAACTGATGATCATTGCGGATGAATCCGTAATGTGGGTCGAAGCCCGCATTACTCCCAATGAAGCAGGATTGCTTCAGGTCGGTAATGCCGCACAGGTAAAAACAGATACCGTGAGTCAGCCTGCTATTGTCAGCCAGATTGATCATGCCCTTGATGAAACGACCCGGACGCTTGCGGTACGCCTGGAAGTCAACAATCCTGAAGACAAACTACATCCCGGGATGTTTGTCACCACCCATATTCAAACCAGCAATCAAACTGATGCCCTCGTCGTTCCCGAGGAAGCGGTCTTGCGTAGTCCGGATGGCGACTGGCAAGTCATGGTTGAACAGGACGAACGAGGTGAATTCAAGGCGATGGAAGTGGAACTCGAACGCGTGGTGGAAGGCCAGGCAATTATAACCGGCATCAATCCCGGCGGTCGGGTCGTAACCCAGGGCGCGTTTTTCGTCCAGTCAGAACTGGCGAAAAGCGGTTTTGAAATCCATAACCATTAAAAGGGACCGCCATGTTAAATAAACTAATCGATCTGGCGGTCGGCAACCGTCTACTGGTGGTATTGACGTTACTTGCCATGCTGTTCGGTGCTGCGTTTATCCTGCCAAAACTTAACCTGGATGCTTTCCCCGATGTAACCAATGTTCAGGTAACCGTGAATACCGAGGCACCCGGTCTGGCCGCAGAAGAAGTGGAACAACTGATCACCTTCCCCATCGAAGCGGTGATGTATAGCCTGCCTGATGTCGAGGAAGTGCGTTCCATCTCCAAGACCGGCTTGTCGGTGATTACGGTGGTATTTACGGAAGGCACGGATATTTACTTTGCCCGTCAACTGGTCTTTGAGCGCTTGCAAACAGCACGAGAACAAATTCCGGACGGTGTTGGTACCCCGGAAATGGGACCGAATACCTCCGGCCTGGGGCAGGTGTACCAGTATATGATGCGTTCGGAAGTGCCAGGGCAATATGACACTCTGACGCTACGGAGTCTCAATGACTGGGTCGTCAAACTACTATTGATGCCAGTCGGTGGTGTCACTGATGTCCTCTCATTCGGCGGTGATGTGCGGCAATATCAGGTCCAGCTCGATCCACAGCGCCTGCTCAGTTTCCAACTTTCACCTCATGACGTCAGCCAGGCGATTGAAGCCAATAACCGCAACGCCGGGGGATGGTATCTAGATCGCGGTGCAGAACAATTGATCATTCGAGGTGTAGGTTGGGTACGCAGAGGCAAGGATGGTCTGCGCGATATTGGCAATGTTCCCCTCAAAGAGGAAAAAGGTACAGTCGTGCGAGTGCATGATGTAGCCAATGTCACATTTGGTGCTGAGATTCGTCAGGGTGCCGTTACCATGACGCAGCGTGATCACCAGGGCAAGCCACAACAACTCGGGGAAGTTGTGGTAGGAATTGTGCTCAAACGCATGGGGGCAAATACCAAAGCCACGATTGATGGCATCAAGGAACGCCTGCCTGCCATTCAGCAAGCCTTGCCAGAGGGTGTGGTACTGGTACCCTTTTATGATCAATCAGATCTCGTCAGCAAAGCTGTCAGCACCGTCACCAAAGCGCTACTGGAAGCCTTTGTGCTGATTATTATCGTGCTGCTGTTATTCCTGATGAATATCCGCGCCACATTATTGGTCCTGTTATCCATCCCGATTTCAATCGGTCTGGCACTGATGACCATGGCCCAGTGGGGTGTCTCTGCCAATTTGATGTCTCTGGGTGGTCTGGCGATCGCCATTGGTATGATGGTGGATGGCTCGGTGGTAATGATGGAGCATATCTTCAGTCACCTCACTCACCCGGATGCCGAACATGAAGCAAGAATAAAAAAGGATGTCGCACAAAACGATCCTGTTCCCTTTGATGCCGAGCATGACAGTCATGGTTTGGCGCTCCGCATTCAGGAAGCTGCAAAAGAAGTAGGTCGTCCGGTCTTTTTCGCTGTGTTGATCATCGCGATTGTGTTTGCACCTTTGTTTACGCTGGAAGGCGTGGAAGGCAAACTGTTTCAACCGATGGCTATTTCTATTGTCCTGGCAATGTTTGCTTCCTTACTGGTGGCGCTAATGGTCATTCCCGCATTGGCGACGTATGTCTTCAACCATGGCATAAAAGAAAAAGAGAGTCCGCTTCTGCGTCCGATTGAAAAACAGTACCGCCGACGTTTGTTGCAAGCCATGAAATACAAATTCCGTGTTGTTACTGTTGCCATTGTCTTGTTTGTTGGTGCGATTATCCTGGTGCCTTTTCTGGGTACCGAGTTTGTACCGGAACTGGAAGAAGGCACAATTAATGTGCGGGTCACTTTGGCTCCCTCGACCAACCTGAATACGGCTTTAGCTGTTGCACAGAAGCTGGAACAGCAACTCATCGAGTTTCCTGAAGTAATCTATGCCGCGAGCCGTATAGGAAGACCCGAGCTCGGTGGTGATCCGGAGCCGGTATCGAATATCGAAATCTATGCGGGGCTCAAGCCCGTATATGAATGGACTTCGGCCGACAATCGCAAAGCACTGCAAGCGTTGATGGAAACAAAAATGGCCGTTATGCCGGGACTGTTATTCAACTTCTCCCAACCCATTGCGACCCGGGTGGACGAATTACTCTCCGGGGTGAAAGCGCAATTGGCAATTAAATTATTCGGACCGGATCTCGATATGCTGGCGAGTAAAGGTAAGGAAATTGAAACTCTGGTGAAAAATATCGAGGGCACACGTGGCGTCGCAATCGAACAGATTGAAGGGGAAGCTCAGCTTGTAGTACGACCGGATCGAGATAAGCTGGCCCGGTTTGGCATTCCGGTTGATCAGGTGATGAGTCTTGTTAGTAATGCGATTGGCGGCCAGGAAGCTGGCCAGGTCATCAAGGGCAATGAACGTTATGATATTTATGTACGTCTGGCTGAATCACAGCGTAATAATATCAATGCGATTCGGAATCTCATTCTGCAAGCGACTGACGGTGCCTGGGTCCGTGTGGGTGATGTGGCAACAGTCCAAATCGAAGCCGGTCCACCCCAAATTCGCCGTGACGATGTACAGCGTCGAGTGGTCATCCAGGCCAATGTCGAAGGCCGTGATATGGGAGGGCTGGTAGCCGAAATTGATCAACGAATTCGCAGCGAAATAAAACTGCCTGCCGGATACAGTGTGGTCTTTGGCGGGCAATTTGAGAACCAGCAACGTGCACAGGCTCGCTTGATGATCGTCGTACCACTGTCGCTAGGACTGATTTTCTTGTTGCTGTATTTTGCCTTCAATTCAGTCGGTCAAGCCTTACTGATCATGCTGAATGTACCCTTGGCATTGATTGGGGGAATTGCTGCGTTATTCTTCTCGGGACAATACCTTTCTGTCCCGGGTTCCATCGGGTTTATTGCCTTGTTTGGTGTTGCCGTGTTGAACGGCGTGGTGATGGTTAATGCCATCAATCAACGACTGACAGGTGGTGCATCACTTCAGGATGCAGTATTTGAGGGTGCGTTATCTCGCCTGCGACCTGTATTAATGACGGCGTTCATTGCTGCACTAGGCCTGATTCCGATGTTATTGGCAATCGGCGTCGGCTCAGAAGTACAACGCCCGTTAGCAACGGTTGTCGTAGGCGGTCTGTTCTCGTCCACACTCTTAACATTGTTTGTCTTGCCTGTGCTATTTGCCACATTTTCGCGTGCAAAGTATGAAGACGAGATAATTTAAACAGCTATCGTGGCTTTCTGAGGCTTTACTCACTTTATTTTATTGCGTTGATCAATTGAATCCGCAGCCCTCTGCAGCCATTCGCATTGTCTGTAAAGCTACAAAATTAATGTGGTTCGTTTTCAGGTTCATTTCAGGAAGAGTTGCTATATTTTTTAAATAGGCATCTTTCATGCCTGTGTATTTATATAGCACATAACATTGAAATATATGAACTATGACGACGGCAACCTTAGCATTGATCATTCTTGCCGCGATTCTGGCACAGATCGCTATTCTGGTGCTGGTCGGGTTTTATCGCCGTAGGCGTCAATACCAGGAACTGGACGTGCGTATGAATGAACCACGGACCATCTCTACCCCACAAAAACCAACTCCTTCAGCTGCTGAGCCGATCACCGCAAACCATGCCTGGGAGGGGTTCAGAGAATTCATGGTCCAGCGCCGGGTGTTCGAGGATGGCAACCGGTCTATTTGTTCCTTTTATCTAACACCGGTTGACGGTCAGGCGCTAGCTGCCTTCAGACCGGGTCAGTTTCTGACCTTCAAGCTACCAATTGAGGACCCGGTCACGCACCAACCCAAAACCGTGGTGCGCTGTTACTCGCTTTCCGATCGCCCCCGGCCCGATCATTACCGCGTATCGATCAAGCGGGTCCCTGCCCCCGCGGACCGGCCTGATGCACCGCCCGGCCTCTTCTCCAGTTTCTTTCATGATCATGTTCAGGAGGGCAGCCGTCTCTTGGTCAAGGCCCCTTCCGGCCATTTCCACCTGATGGAGGAGGAACCGCTGCCCATTGTGTTGATTGCTGGCGGTATCGGCATTACCCCAATGTTGAGCATCCTCAACACCGTGCTCGAGGGCGGCATCAAGCGGGAGGTATGGCTTTATTATGGTGTGCGCAACGGAAACGAACAGATAATGAAAGAACATTTGCAGGCACTTGCCAGGAGGTATGACAACTTCCACCTGCACGTTTGCTACAGCGCCCCCAAAGAGGCAGATGTGGAGGGCGTAGATTATCAGCATAGTGGCCGAGTGGATATTCCGTTGCTACGCTCTAGCTTAAAGCTAATGCGCTACCAGTTTTATGTTTGCGGCCCCAAGCCGATGATGGAGAGTCTGGTCCCCGGACTGGAGGAGTGGGGCGTAGATGCCGGTGATATTTACTACGAGTCCTTTGGCCCCGCCACGCTTATCAAGCACGAGAAGCCTGCGTCGGAGATGCTCGCGAGGCCCATCACTGTTACCTTCAGCCAATCCGGCAAAAGCATCATCTGGGATCCCGATGTCGGCTCATTGCTGGCGTTCGCTGAGGATAACGGCATCGATGTGGAGTCGGGATGCCGCGCCGGCAGTTGCGGTTCGTGCCAGACAGAGCTTCAGACCGGTAAGGTCGAATACAACCAGCAGCCGGATGCCGATGTTGAGCCGGGTCACTGCCTGTTATGTATTTCCACACCTAAGAGCGACATCACACTGCAAGCCTAGAGAAGCTGCCATGGAACGATCTCTTATCCGTAAAGAAGTGATGCCCTTCCTGGTGATGTTCGGTTCGCTGATCGTAGCGACCATCATCATCGATGCGTTGCTTCATCAATTTGAACTGATCTGGATTGGGCGCTATCTGGGTATACCGGGCACTATTTTGATTCTATTGTCATTCTTCTACTCCATGCGCAAACGCAAGGTCATCAGCTTCGGCAAGCCCAAGGCTCTACTCACCTTGCATGAAACGTTCACCTGGATGGGGGCACTCATGATTCTGGTGCACGCAGGCATTCACATTTACACCATCCTGCCGTGGCTGGCGTTGATCGCGTTGCTGGTCAATGTCATCAGCGGTATGACCGGGCAATACTTGTTGGGTCGCTCTCGTCGTTTTCTGGCTGAAAAGAAGGAAACCTATGCAAAGCAGGGTTTATCTGAGGAGGTGATCGAAAAGAAACTCTTCTGGGATGCAACCACCTTCGACCTGATGAAGAAATGGCGTGCGGTGCATATACCGATCACACTGGCTTTCGCTGTGCTTGGCATTACTCATATTCTGAGCATCTTTTTGTTCTGGCAGTGGAAATGAAAAACAAAATCGTCATTCTTGTCGTCCTGATCAACCTGGCAGCGTTGGTATCGTTAGCGATCTTTGTCCCCCACCTGATGATAAGCCCGGGCAAACCGATTGATGCCCATGCCGAACTTGCCACGGACTGTTTTGCCTGCCACACCCCATTTCTCGGTAGCAGGCCTGCTAAATGCATCGCATGCCACAAGGTGGCAGAGATTGGCATCAAAACCGCCAAGGGTCTACCCATCGCCAAGGAGAAGAAGAATGTCGCCTTTCATCAGAAGCTGCTCGAAGAGGATTGTGTGGCCTGCCACAGTGATCACAAGGGTGTAAAGGCTTTTCGCCCCATCAGTCAGTTCTCGCACCAGCTACTGAATCCAGATTTACAGAAGCAATGCGATGGTTGTCACAGTAATCCGGGCGATGCCCTGCACATGAAGATCAAGGGTAATTGTGGACAGTGTCATAACCAGGAGGGCTGGCTTCCGGCTACTTTCGATCATGAAAAGTATTTCCGCTTTGACAAGCATCACGAGACAGAATGTGCGACTTGCCACGTCAATAACAATTACAGTAGCTACACTTGCTATGGCTGTCACGAGCATTCCCGCTCAAAAATCCGGGAAGAGCATATTGAAGAGGGTATCTACAAGTATGAGGACTGTGTGGAGTGTCATCGTAGCGGTGACGAAGAGGAGGCGGAGCAACTGTGGCGTAGCCGTCAATTCAAACCAGGTAATGGAACTACCCGCAATTATCGGCGTGGCTCAGATTATGACGAGCATCGTAAAGATAATGATGATTGACCAGGTCGCAAGCACGGAAACACCCATTCATCGAACTCGGATTACCATGTGGATTTGGCCTGAAGAGTCATAGATTCGTTCTAATGAATACAGGAGATAGCATTATGTTTAGGTCGATTTCTTTATCTGTAGCAACATTTCTATGGCTCGCGTTTCACCCTGCCCATAGTGAGGAAGCAGCTGGTAATCCACAGCAAGATAAAGAAACGCCCAATGGCGATCTTCGTCAGTTGATCTCAATGCCTGAGCAGGCGCGTCAACTCATGCGTAGCCTGCCATTTTAGTTATCGCACACGATGAACCGTTAAAGGTTGTATTACTAAAAAAGCCCCTAATAAATCACTCGTTGGGGCACTACGAACACCGTGTCCCATCGCTTAACATTAAAACCGCAGCCGTATGTAGACATCGATAAAAAATTCAATCTACGGAAAGCGCAACAGCACAGTTCGTAATGTTGGGATTGATTATAAAAAAAGCCCGCTTAGGCGGGCTTTATGAATATGGTGGGTCGTATAGGATTCGAACCTATGACCAATTGGTTAAAAGCCAACTGCTCTACCGACTGAGCTAACGACCCGAAGGAAAGTGCATCAGGAAAGGCGCGCATTTTACCTGACTCAGCGGGAATCGCAAGCCCCACCGGGTCAGGTAATCAAGGACTTAGATAGCTTCCAGCCGACGCATACTACCTGGTAGTAGTTTGAAATCCACCAGGGCGGTGACGAACGCTTTGGCAAAGCTTGCCTCGCTTTCGTAGACCATTTTGTAGTACTGGATTTTCATGGTCATGGCGCTGCCAAAGACGATCCCCACAAAGGCCAGGAAGGAACCCATGGCCAGAGTGGATATACCGGTAATCCCCTGACCGATGGTGCAGCCCAGTGCCAGAACACCGCCAACTCCCATCAGGATGCCGCCGATCAGGTGGGTCAGGAAATCCTTGAAGTTCACGAACCATTCAAGCCGGAAGCCCTTGGAAACCACCGCCCAGGCGAAGGAACCCAGGATCACACCCAGCACCGCCATCAGGCCAAAGGTCACATAGGCCGGGTTGAATTCCTGCACCGTGTAACGCAGGGTCTGGCCAACCGGGTTGATGAAGGTGAAGGATTGCACACCCACATCACGTGGTCGAGCCACATCACCGCTCTGCAAAAAATCCCAGTTGCCGGGGTTGGTATATTGGGTCCAGCTATACATTTCGCCGTCGGCATTGATAGTCACCAGACTGCCGGTGGCATACCAGGCCCCGATGACGGCCAGGCCGACCACCACACCCGCCAGTTTGTTATCAAAACTGCTGCGAAAATCGGCCGACTTGAAGACGAACCACAACATCAGCGCCGCCACAATGAGGCCGATCACCGTGCGGGTGGTGCCAATATCCATTCCCATTGTATTACCCACCACGCTGCCCAGGTCCTGCCCGCTAGCCAGAGTAGCAGTGGTCGGATTGGTCCAGGGATAAAACAGTTCGGAATATAACGTCTTGTCCGTGCCCGGGAAGGGATTGAGCATGAAATAGGCACAGATGGCGATCATGATAAACACCAGAATGGATTTGAGATTACCGCCACCAATGCGGATCAGGGTTTTATTCCCACAACCACTGCCGAGGGTCATTCCCACGCCGAAAATGATGCCGCCCAGAATGTACTCGAGCCAGGCAAAATTGCTGCCGCGATAGGGTGGCAGGGTCTGATCAACACTCATCACCCCGCTGGCTTCCAGCACAATCACGCCGATCAGGGCCACGGCCATGGCAAGAATCCAGGCACGGATCCGGCCGCTGTCACCCATATTCACTAAATCCGATACCGCACCCATGGTGCAGAAATTGGTCTTGTTGACCACAGCGCCCATGACAAATGCGATGCCGAATACGGTCAGCAACACCGTCTGATGGGCGGATGCAAAGTCTTCAAAAATCATGACTCAACCTCGTAATAATCATTTTGTAATGTTGCCCCCTGTGCGATGCAAACGGGGGTCTGGAATCAGCGACTTGTTTCGCCCTCTCAGCGAGCGGTAATAAGCAAGGGAGGCATTCTACGAGCTTTAATCTCCGTGTGCCAGCCATCGGGGTCGTTTTGGCATCAGGGCACTGCGAAGTGCAATGGTAAATCAGAAGTGACTGATATTACAGGAATATTTCAGTCACCGGGGGTGATAACGGGTCGGATCAGTCACCCCGGCGGCCTCGAAACCGGCGGCTCGCAAGCGGCAGGCATCGCATCGCCCACAGGCCTGACCTTGTGGATCGGGATCATAGCAGGAGATGGTATTAGCATATTCCACCCCCAGACGTACCCCCTGCTGGATGATCTCCGCTTTGCTGAGGTGAATCAAAGGGGTCTCGATCCGGATCGGGTGACCTTCCACCCCGGCTTTGGTGGCCAGCCGTGCCAGACTGGTAAAGGCTTCGATAAATTCCGGCCGGCAATCCGGGTAGCCGGAATAATCGACCGCATTGACGCCGATAAAGATGGCTTCGGCCTCCAGCACCTCCGCCCAGGCCAGGGCGAGGGCCAGAAACACCGTATTGCGTGCCGGCACATAGGTCACGGGAATCCCTTCGGTGGGCTGCTGCGGGACGGCAATATTGGCGTCCGTCAGGGCCGAGCCACCAATGTCGTCCAGATTCAGGGTGATGATTTTATGCTCCACCACCCCGGCTGCCCCGGCGACCTTGCGGGCCGCGTCCAGTTCACAGCGATGGCGCTGGCCATAGTCAAAGCTCAGCGCGTAACAGGTATAGCCCTGCTCCAGCGCCATGGCCAGAGCCGTGGCGGAATCGAGACCACCGGAAACGAGAACAACCGCTTTTTTCATAATCGCAAGGTTAACGGGGCGCAGACAGACGTGGCAAGTGAAGGGGCCGGATCACCGACCCGGTTCATTGCCCCACAGCAGTTTATGCAACTGGAGCTGGAAGCGGACCGGTAGTTGATCCGCCAGAATCCAGTCGGCAAGTTGGCGGGGATCAAGCTGATCCTGGACCGGTGAAAACAATACTTCGCATTTGTCCGCCAGGGCATGTTGCTTGACCAGGGCCACGGCCCAGTCGTAGTCCTGACGATCGCAGAGCACAAATTTGATCTGATCCTGTGCCTGTAAATGCTGCAGATTGCTGTAAAGATTTCTGGCCGCTTCGCCGGAACCGGGGGTTTTCAGATCCATTACCTTGATGACCCGCGGATCAACGCTACTGACATCCAGTGCCCCGGACGTTTCCAGTGACACTTCATAGCCGGCATCACACAGGCGCGATAACAAATCGAGACAGGGTTTCTGCGCCAGCGGCTCGCCCCCGGTGACGGTGACATGACGAGCACGGTAGCGACCGACTTCCTGCAGAATATCTTCCAGGCTATACCACTCGCCGCCCTGGAAGGCGTAGGTAGTATCGCAGTAACCGCAACGCAAGGGGCAACCGGTGAGGCGAATGAATACCGTCGGCCAACCGACACTGCGAGCCTCACCCTGCAGGGAATAAAAGATTTCAGTGATCCGTAGCCGGTCGCCGGTTTTCGTTTCCGACTTGCCGCTACGGCTCATGCGTCAGTTTCCGCCTTTAAGACGGATCTTTTTTAACAAATTCTGGGCCTGGCCCGCTTCCGTGGTACCCGGATAGGATTTAATCAGTTGTTCCAGGCTGGCCTGTGCGGCCTTGTTGTTTTTCAGTTCGTATTCACTGTAACCGATCTTCAACATCGCCTCGGCCAGTTTGGGACTTTGTGGATATTTATTGATCAGTGTTTTGTAATCCTTAATCGCCTGCTTGAAATCACCCTGGGCATAACTCGCCTCACCTAACCAGTATTGGGCGATATGGGCATAACGGCCATCGGGATATTTTTTCAGGAAGTCACGGAATGCAACCGTCGCCTTGTCATAGCGTAATTCACGTAACAGATTAAACGCATCCTGATAGGCTTGTTGTTCACCTTCCAGCACGGTGGGTGCCGTGGTAATGGCCCCGGCGGTCGCTGCACTGGTTGCGGCTTGCGTTGCGGGAGCTGCCTGGCCACCCCCGGGGGCAACAGCGGCAGTCCCGCCGGGGACATTGCGTTCGAGTTGCAGCAAGCGACGATCGATATCGATATACAAATCACGTTGACGTTGTTTCAACTCCTGCAGGGCGTGCAGTTGTTCCTCATTCTGGCCCTGCAAACGCTGCAGTTCGGCTTGCAGACTTTCCACCTTGAGCATCAGGTCCACCAGGCCCTGACTGTTGAGTAACTTTTCTATCCGGGCCAGTCGCTGGTCAACGCTCATCTTGCCGGTATCCTGCGCGATAGTCGTGCCGGTAAGGGCAAGCCCTGTCAGCACGGCAAACACGGTTCTACTGATCATTCGTTGCATGATTAATACCCGGAATAGAGAAATTCTACCCGGCGGTTCAATCGCCAGGCTTCTTCATCGTGTCCCAGTGCCACCGGCCTTTCTTCCCCGAAACTGATCACCTGGATCTGGTTTTGCCCTACGCCTTGTAACACCAGCAGTTGTTCCACAGCCTTGGCACGACGTTCCCCCAGGGCGAGATTATATTCGCGGGTGCCTCGTTCATCGGCATGCCCTTCAAGCACCACGGCGACATCCGGGTTACTGGACAGCAAGCGCGCGTGAGCGTTAATAGTGTCACGATCCTCCATGCTGATCTCCACGCTATCGAGCGGGAAATACACCACCCGCTTCGCCACCGGGCTATTGGGATCATCCAGGGCGGTAATGTCCAGTGGGCCGCCTTCCACCACCCCATAACGACCTTCTTGCTCCGCCTGGGTGGCTTGTTCGCCTTCTTCGCCTGGTTCCTTGACCGGTTTGAACTGGCAGCCACTCAAGCCGATCACCAGGCCGGCAAGCAAAATAGTGATTAATGACTTGCGCATTCTGTGCTCCTTGGGTTACTCGTGTCTCTGTTTGTTATTGACGGGATTTGAATGGCGACCACGCCGGTTCCCGCACATCACCGGTCCGCAGACTCAGGCGTTGTTGTGAGCGGCCATCCACCGATACCGCAGCCAGTACGCCGCGGTAATTATCTTCGGTAGCATAGATAATCATACTACCATTCGGCGAAAAACTTGGCGATTCGTCCAGCCGGGCATCGGTCAGGATACGGAAATGACCGGCTTTAAGATCCTGCACTGCAATCCGGTAACGCCCTTTTTCCCGGTGCACCATCGCCAGGTAACGCCCATCCGGTGATACTGCGCCACGGGCATTATATCCGCCTTCAAACGTCAAGCGCTTTGCGCGTCCGGTCGCACCCTGTGCATTGACGGCGACACGGTATAATTGCGGAGATCCACCCCGATCGGAGGTGAACACGATAGCGTTACCATCCGGCATCCAGGCGGGTTCGGTATCAATGGCATAATGCCGCGTCACTCGGCTCAGCTTCTTGGTTGCCAGATCCAGGATATATATTTCCGGATTACCATCTTTCGACAAGGTCAGCGCCAGCTTACTGCCATCCGGGGAAAAAACCGGGGCGCTGTTAATCCCCTGAAATGCCACTATCCGCTCAAACTGCCGTGTCACGATGTTCTGGATATAGATTTCCGGCCGGCCCCGACTGAACGACACATACACCAGGCGCTGTCCATCCGGCGCCCAACTGGGTGACATCAGGGGATGTTTGGATTCATACACGATCTGTTCATTATGGCCATCGGAATCGGCCACCGCGAGACGATAACTTTTTTCCTTTTTGGCGTTCTGGGTAACGGTGACATAGGCGATACGGGTATCAAACGCGCCGGGCTGACCGGTGATGGTCTTGTAGATAATGTCACTGATCTGGTGCGCGGTGCGTCGCAGATCCGCCTTGCGACTGCGAAAGCTGTAACCGGCCAACTGGGTCTGTTTATAAACATCCAGTAACTGAAATTGAATCTGATAAGTATCATCAGGCATCGCCTGCATGCGTCCTACCACCAGATGATCCACATTCAGGGCTCGCCAGTTGGTATAGTTTACCTGCTTCGCATCATGCGGTCGGGCCACCAGATCCTGTTCCGGCAAGGGCTGGAAAAACCCGCTGCGTTGCAGATCGGCGGCGACAATGGCATGCATGTGTTGCGGCGGCGCACCATTGCCGACCCAGGCAAAGGGCACGATGGCAATGGGTGATGCACCACTGACGCCCTGGGTAATTTCAATCGTTAATACCGCGTGTGACGGACTGACCAAAGCCAGACTTAATGTCACGATAGCCAATATTTTTTTCAACATACCCTGGTCTCACTCATATTCGATCACGTGGCTCAAATTGAAACACGAGTTCCCGAAACTCTTCAAATAACCCGGATTCCACCGCTGGCACCGATAACGGTGCGGCACGATACACCGCCTTTTCCACCGAGTTATCAAACGTCGCATCGCCGCTACTTTTCACAATCTGCACGTCGATCACGTCACCGCTTGGTATCAACCTGACCTTTACCTCGCACATCAGATCCGGGGTGGCAGTTGCCGGAATATTCCAGTGTCGCGTAATTTCCTGCTTGATTAAACTTGTATATTTCGCGATCTCTGACTGTTGTACCCGGCGTCGCGCCTCTGCCTCGCGTGCCAGGCGTTCGGCCTCCTGCTGCTTTTGCTGTTCCGCCTCCTGGCGGGCGATTTCCGCTTTGAGCGCTTCCTGGCGCTCTTTTTCCTTACGCTCCTGTTCCAGTTTGGCCAGGCGGGCTTCCTCTTCCTTGCGTTTGCGTTCGGCTTCCAGGCGTTGCTTTTCCGCAGCCTCTTGCGCTTTACGCTTCTTTTCCAGTTCGGCCAGGCGTTGCTTTTCCGCCGCCTCCCGCTCCTTGCGCTTCCTGGCTTCCTCTAGCCGTTTCTTTTCTTCCGCAGCACGTTTTTGCTTGAGTTCTTCCTTACGCCGCGCTTCCTGCAACTTGGCTTCACGTGCCTTGCGTGCCGCATCCCGTTTGCGTTGTTCCGCCGCCTTGATCCGATCCTGTTCGGCCTGAATAACTTTTTCATCAACCGCTTCCGCTTCGATGATTTCCTGCGGTGGACCGGGTGGCGCCACGGGTGCTTCGCTGAACCGGATACTCACCACCAGAATCACCACAAACAATAAATGAGCAATGACGGCGCCTAGAAAAGCGCGGGGATGTTTACGAATCGCCTGCCACATCTTTACTTCGCAGTATCCGGTAACTTCGTTACCAATCCTACGTGTTCCACGCCGGACTCTTTCAACAAGGCCATCACATGCACCACTTCACCATAAGGTACATTACGATCACCTTTGACATACACGGTATTATCCTGGCGATGCCGTAATACCGCCTTGATACGCGCCGTCAGGTTGTCGGCAGCTACCGGCTGATCGGGTTTATCACCGATGTTCAAAAAAAACCGACCCTGCTTGTCGACCGAAACAATGAGCGGTTCCTGGCCCTTGGTTTCGATATTCCGTGATGCAGCCTGCGGCAATTCGACTTTTACCCCCTGCGTCAGTAACGGGGCGGTCACCATGAAAATGACCAGCAACACCAGCATCACATCGATATAGGGTACGACATTGATTTCCGACATGCGTTTGCGTCGCACCCGCCCACCGGGTTGATACACACTCATGCGGCAGCATCCTTACTGCTGATATGTGCCTGACGTTGCAAGATGGTGGAAAACTCTTCCGCAAAAATATCGTAGTGATTGATCAGGCGTTCCACGTCATTGGAATACCGGTTATAGGCGATCACTGCCGGAATTGCGGCAAACAAACCCATCGCCGTGGCAATCAGGGCTTCGGCAATACCCGGTGCCACCGAGGCAATGGTGGCCTGCTTGACCGCACCCAACGCCATAAAGGAGTTCATGATGCCCCACACGGTGCCAAACAAACCAACGTAAGGACTGGTGGAGCCCACCGTCGCCAGGAAAGACAAGTGCAATTCCAGTTTGTCGATTTCCCGGTTCATGGCAACGCGCATCGCGCGTTGTGCACCATGAATCACGGACATGGCATCGACACCGGCACTCTTGCGCAAATGGGCGAATTCACGAAATCCGGCTTCAAAGATCGACTCCATGCCGCTGAGACTACCGCGCCGTCCTGAAATGCGTTTATACAATTCTCCGAGATCCGCGCCAGACCAGAAACGGCGTTCAAACTGATCAGCTTCGCCCCGTGCCTTTTTAATAACCGACCACTTAACAAAGATGAGGGTCCATGAAAGAAGAGAAACGACCAGCAGCAGCAACATGACGAGTTGCACCACAAAACTGGCATCGAGAATTAAATGAGTAACGGATAAGTCCGCTGACACCGCTTATGCCCCCTGGTAAATCTGTTGTTTTATCTGTTCCGGTATGGCACAGGGTTTAAAACTATCCGGTCGCAGACTGACAATTTTGATAATCCCCTTGCATAACAAACTGTTGTCAGCGGGGCGCGTAATTTTCTGTGCAATGGTCAGACTGGCCCTTCCCTGTTCAATCAGTTCAGCACTCACCATGAGTTCATCATTGAAGCGGGCCGGTAGCAAATACTCCACCTGCACCGAGCGCACGGCAAATAAGACATCATCCTTTTCAATGAGTTCATCCTGTTCAAAGCCGAACTGGCGTAACCATTCCGTCCGTGCCCGTTCCATGTATTTGAGATAGTTGGCGTAATACACCACGCCACCGGAATCCGTATCTTCGTAATAAATCCGTATCGGCCAAAGGAACTCGTTCACGCTTCGACAACTCCCATCCATCATCGGGTTGCTTCAACCATCACCATGTTCATCATCAAACAACTCCAGGGACGTTTGACTGCGCGCTTCGAGTTGACCGGGAATATGCATGCCGAAATGCAGGTAGGCGTTGCGGGTTGCCATGCGGCCGCGGGGAGTCCGCATCATAAACCCTTGCTGAATTAAATAAGGTTCCAGCACATCCTCAATGGTACCACGTTCCTCGCCAATGGCCGCGGCCAGGCTGTCGATCCCCACCGGACCACCCTGAAACTTGTCCATGATGGTCAGCAACAGCTTGCGATCCATCATATCAAACCCTCTTGCGTCCACATCCAGTAGATCCAGCGCCTGTTGCGCCACCTCGGCGTTGATACTACCGCCGGCCCTGACTTCGGCATAGTCACGTACCCGACGTAACAGGCGATTGGTGATACGCGGCGTCCCGCGGGAACGCCGGGCGATTTCCAGTGCGCCGGCGGCGTCAATACTGACCCCCATGATGCGGGCGGATCGCTTGACGATACTGACGAGATCCTCGGCGCTGTAGAATTCCAGCCGTTGCACAATCCCGAAGCGATCACGCAGCGGGGAGGTCAACAGACCGGCCCGGGTCGTGGCGCCCACCAGGGTGAACGGTGGTAAATCCAGTTTTATGGAACGGGCGGCCGGTCCTTCACCGATCATGATGTCCAGCTGGTAATCTTCCATCGCCGGATAGAGGATCTCTTCCACCACCGGGCTGAGACGGTGGATTTCATCGACGAACAAGACATCGTGCGGTTCGAGGTTGGTAAGCAGGGCCGCCAGATCCCCGGGCCGTTCCAGCACCGGCCCCGAGGTATGCCGCATATTCACCCCGAGTTCATTGGCGATAATGTGTGACAGGGTGGTCTTGCCCAGGCCGGGCGGGCCAAAAATCAACACGTGGTCGAGGGCTTCACCGCGGCCCCGGGCGGCGGAAATAAAAATCTGCATTTGCTCGCGCACGCTCGGCTGGCCCACGTAATCCGCCAGGGTAGTCGGCCGAATCGCCCGATCCAGCGCATCTTCCCCACCCTGCCGCTGCGCGGCGATTAATCGATCATCATCTATCATGCTTGAAAATTATCGCGTTTGGTCCTGATTCTTTGCTGTTGTCCTGTCCTCAACTACTGCCGATGGTGGCCTTCAACGCTTCCCGAATAATAGCCTCACTGTTGAGGCCTTCGCTATCCACGGATTGCACCATGCGGCTCGCCTCCTGGGGACGATAGCCGAGCGCAATCAGGGCGCTGACCGCTTCGCGGCCGGCATCCGCTGCCACCCGCGGGGTCGCCGTCTCCGGCAAGGCCGCGGTTTCCCCTGCCTGCCAGTCGGCCAGGCGATCACGCATCTCGATGATCAGGCGTTCCGCGGTTTTCTTGCCCACCCCCGGCAAGCGGGTCAGGCTGGCGACGTCATTGTTCTGCACGCAACTGGCAAATTCATCCGCGCTCATGCCGGACAAAATTGCCAACGCCAGTTTGGCACCCACACCGGTAATCCGAATCAGGCTGCGAAACAGGCGGCGTTCGGCGTCGGTGGCAAAGCCACACAGGATGTGCGCATCTTCCCGCACGATCAAATGTGTATGCAGTGTCACTTCGCTCTCTACTGCCGGTAATTGATAAAAGGTCGACATGGGGGCTTCCACCTCATAACCGACACCCTGCACATCCACCAACAGATACGGGGGTGTTTTACTGACCAGAATACCTTTGAGCCGTCCAATCATATTCAAAGTTTCCTAACGCAAACGGCCCCGGCGGCTGCGGCGCGAGTGCAGCAAAATAGCCTGAGTTGGCGTCATCCGGGTCAGGGTCTGGGCGGTGTGGGCATGGCACAGCGCCACCGCCAGGGCATCGGCCGCGTCTTCCTGCGGCAGGTGGGATAATCCCAGCATGGCTTTCACCATGTGCTGCACCTGTCCTTTGGCGGCATTGCCCTTGCCGACGATGGCTTTCTTGATCTGGGTAGGGGAGTATTCGTGAACGGGTAGATGCTGTCCCGCCACCACGCTGATCGCGGCGCCACGCGCTTGTCCCAGTTTGAGGGCCGAGTCGGCATTACGATGCATGAAGACCTGCTCGACCGCCACACTGGCTGGCTGGTGCTGATCCAGGATTTCCCTGATCCCGTCCACCAGGATCCGCAAGCGGCTGGCGAGGTCGTCCCCTTTGATCCGGATACAACCGCTGCCGACCCAGATGGCACGGCCCGCGTGCATTTCGATAACCCCGTAACCGGTGAGACGCGAGCCGGGGTCGATGCCGAGAATCCGGGTAGTCTGGTTGCTCTCAGGTCGCGGGGTCATTCATTAACCTAGTCTGATTCACAGGATTATCAGCCCTGACCTTAGCACAGACCAAGCGCCCAGCTCGAGCGAAGCGTCGCCAGCCGGATCCTGAATTCAGCTCAACTGCGCCATGACCTCGTCGGAAAAATCGGCATTGGTATAGACATTCTGGACATCATCGAGATCCTCCAGCGTGTCCACCAGCCGCATGACCTTTTCGGCGTCATCCAGCTCCAGATCCACGCTGGTCGAGGGCGACATCGTGACTTCGGCCATTTCCGGTTCCAGACCGGCCGCCAGCATAGCCTGCTTGATATCCAGGAAGGTCTCTGGTGTGGTCTGGACGTCAATGGTCTGGTCGTCATTGGTCACTACATCCTCAGCGCCGGCTTCCAGCGCCACTTCCATCAACTTGTCTTCATCACTGCCGGCCGGGAACGTCAGCGTCCCGACTTTGCTGAATAGATAGGCCACCGAGCCATCGGTGCCCAGATTCCCCCCCGCCTTGGTAAAGGCATGCCGCACCTCGGAAACGGTGCGGTTCCGGTTATCGGTCAGGCAATCCACCATGATAGCCACACCATTCGGTCCGTAGCCCTCATAGCGCACTTCTTCGTAATTTTCGCCGTCGGCCGCACCGGCGCCGCGTTTGATTGCCCGTTCAACCGTATCCTTGGTCATATTGGCGCTCAATGCCTTGTCGATCGCCGCGCGCAGACGGGGATTGGCGTCCGGATCTCCGCCGCCCATCCGGGCCGCGACGGTAATCTCACGGATCAACTTGGTGAACAGTTTGCCGCGTTTCGCGTCCTGCGCCTTTTTACGATGCTGAATATTGGCCCATTTACTGTGTCCGGCCATGTAATACCTCTAATTTTTTACCTGATGAGCTGTCAAAAGCGGAATTTTACCACCAGTATGTCCCGAACGCAGGCCCTCCTACCCTGGGCCTGCCACGGACCAGTAAGTCTGGTTGAATCAACACGAGACCACAGAGGAAGAAGGCAAGGGAAGATTTGACATGCGGCAACGCGTGCCGCCAGACATCAGTCCTCGTCGGGGAGATATATCGCGGTGGTTTCCAGATCCGGAACCTGGCCACTATCGAAGACAAAATGATGGGCCCCGATTTGCAGCGCATCGCCATGTTTAAGCATTTGCCGAGTGACTCGCTTGCTGTTGACCTTGGTCCCGTTGGTACTACCCAGGTCCTCGATAAAAAAATCGAAATGATTTTCCAGATACTCGTTGGCCTGGCGGTCAATTCGTGCATGGTTACCGCTTACCGCTGCGTCATCCAGTTGAATGGTATTGTCGGGATTGCGTCCAATGCTGGTTTCATCTTGCTCCAGTTTGTAGGAACTGAGTGTGACACCTTGATGTTTGAGTAACAACTTGGCCATGATGACTTTTGTATATTCCTTACCTATTCGAGTGTTGCGAATTACTTGGCGACAGTAAATTCAAGCTGGGTGCCGGCGACTTCAATCCTGTCACCCTGTTTCAGGCGTTGACTGCTGGCACCAATGGATTGCCCGTTTAACTTCGGTGGATTACCGCGATCCCCGGTGCCGCTCATGGGCATCAAAAAATAATCTTTTCCGCGGCGCGCTACCACGGCCACCTGAACGCCGGGCGAACCGAGTGTCGTATAGGGCTTGATCAGATTAATACTTTCACCACTTTTCGGCCCCGTCAGAATCTTGACTTGATAATGTTTGGCGGGCTCCGCGGCCGGCGCAGCAGGGCTCTGACTTTCAGGTTGAATGATTACCGTATGTTCAAACTCTTCGGCATTATCATCGACAAATTTCAGCTCATGGCGACCAATCTTGATGATATCTCCGTGGTTTAATTGCCGCCGCGTAACTTTTTTGCCATTAAGAATGACCCCGTTGGTACTGTTCAGATCTTCGACATAGGCATTTTGCAACATCAGAATTGCCGCATGTTGCCCACTGACAGTCGGATCATCGAGCTGGATATCATTATGGGGCTTACGGCCGATCGTTGTCCGTTCCTTGTTCAACGGAAATTCTTTTATCACCGCGCCCTCATGCGTCAGTACCACTCTTGGCATAATGTCTCCTGTTTTCCTTGCTAGGCAGACTCTTCGTCAAACCCCATACTATCAGAATAGGCTTCATATAAACCGGCAAGAACGACCGAAATATTGTCCTTGCCACCTTTTTCATTGGCCAGGGCAATCAACTCGTTGCAAGCTGTTTTGAGATCATCTTTATACAATAGCAAGAGTTGTAAAATCTCGTCATCAGTCACCAAATCGGTCAATCCATCCGAACACAGCAAATACAAATCTCCGCTCTCAATGATATCCTGGTTAACATCCACCTCGACCTGATCGGCGATCCCAAGGGCACGTGTGATCAGGTTACGGCTGGCCGACATCTGGGCTTCTTCCTCGCTGATATAACCGTTATCCAGCATCTCCTGCACCAGTGAGTGATCCTTGCTGATCTGAACAAGTTCCTTTTCGCGTAGCCGGTAAATCCGTGAATCGCCCACGTTGGCAATGATGACGCGATCGCCATGGAACAGGGTGACGACAATGGTCGTGCCCATCCCGGCACACTCCAGTCGTTCATTTGCCATACGAATAATTTCATCGTTGGCATAAATGATCGCTTCGCGCAGTGCATCGTTAAAATCAATCACATTGGATGCAACCAGATTGGGCGCCAACACATCCTCCAGGGCTTCACGAATACTATTGACTGCCAGCTCGCTGGCGATTTCACCGGCATTGTGACCACCCATACCATCTGCCAGTAATACCAGACCCATGCCGGTATTCCAGCCAATGAAATCTTCATTATGCTCCCGGAGCTTACCGACATCGGTTTCACCGTAGATCGATAATTTTATGCCTTCCTGTATCACACCGATGCCCTGCTAGCTGTTGTTTTTCTTTTACCTTTCAGACGGTCCCGACAACGCATCAAAGACTTGACCATCTGCGCGCCGGTCTGGAAACGATCTTCCGCTGTTTTCTGCAATGCCTTGTTGATGATCTGACTGATGCAGGGAGGAAGTTCAGGCCGGAACATCCGGATATCCGGATGTTTTTCGTTTGTAATTTTGTACATCAGACTGGCAAGTGAATCTGCAATGAACGGTAATTCGCCACTCAACATCTGATACAAAGTGATGCCCAGGGAGAACAAATCGGAGCGGCCATCCACCTTCTGACCCGCCAACTGCTCCGGCGACATATACGAGGGACTGCCCAGAATGGTTCCGGTTTTGGTTTTGCTGGTATCAGTCAGGCAGGCCACCCCGAAGTCGGTCACTTTCAGGGTACTACTTTCACGATCGTAGATGATATTGGCGGGTTTGATATCACGGTGCACTACACGTTGGGAGTTTGCATAATCCAGCGCTTCCGCCACCTGCATGATCAGTTCGAGAACTTCAACCGCCGGTAACAGGTTTTCAGGTTTACACCAGGCTAACAGATTATCACCCTTGAGGTAGTCCATGGCGATGTAGGACAGTTCCTGATCTTCACCGACATCATAGATGGTGACGATATTGGGATGATTAAGGCGACCGGCGGTTTCCGCTTCCCGGAAAAAGCGGGCTTTCACATCGGCGAGTTTTTCCCCTTCAAATTCCTGGGCCAGACTCATGGTCTTGATCGCCACGGTACGGCCAATTTTGGGATCGTGCCCGAGATAGACCATGCCCATGGCACCCCGCCCCAGTTCGCGGTCAACCTGGTAACGACCCAGCATGGGTTTTTGTAATCCGGTCGTGCTGATAACCAGGGTGCCATTCGCCGCTGCCGCACTCCCGCCACCACCACTTACACCCAGAACCATGGCATCAGAGACTTCCTGGGTACGTCGAATGCGTTCCTGGACGTCATTGTAATTGGCATCATGTTCCGCAATATATTTAAACACGGTTACAGCCTTGTTGAACTGACGTTTACGTTCGTAATCCAGCCCCAGATTATAGATCTGGTTGAGTAACGAACTGTCAACGGTGCAATTGCGGTATCTTTCAAATGCCTGATCCAGTTGCCCCTGAGAATGAAACGACTGTCCCAACTCCTTGTTGGCATGAGACAACTCAGTATAAATATTCTGCAACTGATGCTCCAGAAAATGCTTTGCACTGAATACCAGATGTCCCACTAGCAAGGCAATCAGTGGGCTCATCAATTTCAGCCAGGTCGATTCAGAAAGCATGAAATAAAAATGGGTATTGAGCAGAATAATCGCCAGCAAGGCGCTCATCAGTAAGCCGGTGCCAAGGCGAAACTTCGGTAACAGATACATCAGATACAAGCCAATGGCGGCAAACACCAGCAACTGGGCGGCCAGGGCCCAGTCAGGTACCGCGATCAGTTCCTCATTTAACAAGCTCGATACGATGTGGGCGGTTACCATCACTGGCGACATGACTTCACCAATCGGTGTGATCATGGGGTTAATATGCTGCCGCGCCGTGAGTCCTACCAGCACGGTCTTGTCACGGAAGGTGTTGTTGTCGATTTTGCGATCCAGCACATCCAGCATGGAATAGACCTCAAAGGCATGCTGGCCTTTTTTACCGCGATAAAACCGTGGATAGGCCCGTAGTTTGTTGTCGCTCGGAATGATGTAGTCATCCAGAATCACGCCCTTGCCCACCTGTACCCGAATACTCCGGGTGGCCATGTACTGGTTACGCGCCGCCATCATCAGGGCAAAGGAAGGTAAATAACTGTCGCCGTAACGGATCACCAACGGTTCGGTACGGACATGCCGATCACCACCGTATCCCAGATTCAGGATCCCTGCGCCACCGGCGTACTGGGCCAAAGGTTCAATGGGGGGATAGACGATATCGGCGCTCAGGACGGGATCCGGTCGCAGGCGGCTTAGCAGATTCTCGGGCTCGGGCAGACCCTCAATGTCGCGAATGGTGTATTTCTGTAAATATTCCGGCAGTGCCACCGGTTCACCGGTACTGGGGCGTCCTTTTTCGATCAGGTATGGCATGGCCAGCACCACGCGTCCGGCCTGCTGCAAACTCCGGGCGAACACGCGATCGGTATCCATGCGGTTTTCCGCGTTATTGAGCAGGCGCATTAGACGCCGGTTATTCCGGCTCGAACTGTCTTCAATCAGGCTTTTAACTTCCTGGATGTACTCCAGACCGTAGGTGGTTTGGGTGGAGTCAAACGGCAGGGCATAACCGATAACGGCGGGACGATGGGCGGTCAGGCGGCGGGTGGCCTGGGCCATGATATCGCGAGACCAGGGCCAGTCCCCCAGTTCCTCAAGGGAGGCATCATCGATGGCCACCACCACGACATCACTGTTGGCCGGGTCAGTGGAAGAAAACCGTGCCGCCAGATCGTAAGCCTGCCATTCCAGACTGCGCATCAACTCGGTGGTGCTGGCCAGTAGAAAAAACAGGGTTACAATCAGACCTAAAAACCAGTCCGTTTTCCAGTACGTCTTGCTCACTCAGTTTCCTTCACGGATCCTTATTAAATTGCTTATTGGTGGATCCGGCAGGTGGTTACGAAATGTCTGTCCGATACAGCCGACAAGCCGTCTAAACAGCCTCCCATTTATGCAGTAGCTATCGGCAGGAAATAACCGGACATGAGAGTATTCTTTATATTAGAGTGCGCCGCCTATAGTCCTTAGGACATAGCACTATCAGAACTAATTGATATTATTGTTTTTTTTCGGATACCGGTTTCTTTCTGAGCTTGATATGCAACTCTCGCAACTGCGCTTCGCTGACGTTCGACGGGGCCTGGGTTAACAAACAGGCGGCCGTCTGGGTTTTGGGGAAGGCCATTACATCACGAATCGACTGCGCGCCTGACATCAACATCACCAGCCGGTCCAGACCAAAGGCAATACCACCGTGAGGCGGACAACCAAACCTGAGTGCATCGAGCAAGAAGCCAAACTTGTCTTGCGCTTCCTGCTCATCAATTCCCAGAGCCTTGAAAACCTTGCGTTGGACAGTCTCACGATAAATACGCATCGAACCGCCACCGATTTCCGTGCCGTTAAGGACAATATCGTAGGCACGGGAATGGCAATTACCGGGGTCGGATTCGAGTAACTCCAGATGCTCTTCCTTGGGCGAGGTGAACGGGTGATGCAATGAAATCCAGCGGCCGGCATCTTCGTCCCACTCAAACATGGGAAAATCCACCACCCACAAAGGCCGCCAGCCATATTCCACCAGGCCACGATCATGACCCAGCTTGACCCGCAAAGCGCCCAATGATTCGTTGACCACCCTGGTCTTGTCAGCGCCAAAGAAGATCAGATCGCCAGCCTCGGCAGCCGTCCGCTGCAAAATCGTGGCGATGACATCATCCGGCAGGAATTTCAGAATCGGGGACTGTAATCCTTCCCGCCCCTTGGCCGTGTCGTTGACCTTAATATAGGCCAGACCCCTGGCACCGTATATCGCTACATAGGCGGTGTAATCATCGATTTCCTTTCGGGTCAGTTCGCCCCCTTTGGGCAAACGTAAGGCGGCGACCCGCCCCTGGGGATCCCTGGCGGGACCACTGAACACCTTGAATTCCACCGCTTGCATGACGTCGCCCAGATCCACCAGTTCGAGCGGGATGCGCAGATCCGGTTTGTCGGAACCATAGCGACTCATGGCTTCGGCATAGGTCATGCGCGGAAAAGGATCATGCAAGGGGACTTCCAGGACATGGGCAAAAACCTGTCGCAGCATTTCTTCCATCATGCTCATGATGGTGTCTTCATCCAGAAACGAGGTCTCGATATCGAGCTGGGTAAATTCAGGCTGCCGGTCCGCTCGCAAATCTTCATCCCGGAAACAGCGCACGATCTGGTAATAGCGGTCCAGCCCCGACACCATTAACAGTTGCTTGAACAACTGGGGAGACTGCGGCAAGGCAAAAAATGACCCTTCATGGGTGCGGCTCGGGACCAGATAGTCGCGCGCCCCCTCCGGGGTTGCCTTGGTCAGCATGGGTGTTTCGATATCAAGAAATCCGTGTTGATCCAGGTACTTGCGCAGTTCTATCGCGACCTGGGAACGGAGTTGCAGCCGCTGCAGCATTTCCGGCCGGCGCAGATCGATATAGCGGTATCGGAGGCGATGCTCTTCCGACACATCCTCATCGTCGAGCTGGAAGGGTGGGGTTTCGGAGGCGTTGAGAATTTCCAGGTTCAGACCCAGTACCTCGATCTGGCCAGTCGCCAGGTTCGGGTTTTCCGTGCCTTGCGGGCGCCGCCGGACCCGGCCGCTGACCCGCAACACGAACTCGTTTCGCACCCGTTCCGCGGTGGCGAACACCTCCGGGGTGTCCGGATCGTAGACGACTTGCAACAGGCCTTCCCGATCCCGGAGATCGATAAAAATCACTCCGCCATGGTCACGCCGGCGGTGCACCCAGCCGCAAACGGTAATTTCCTGGTCGAGGTGGCTCTCGTTGATCTCGCCGCAATAATGGGTACGCATTTTGTTCAATAAATCCTGTGATCGGGCCAAAAGGCGGGAATGTTACGGTTTGGCTGCCCAGCATGCAACCATCGGGGCATATTCTTGCGGCTCAGTTGTCCTTGCTGCCGGAAGAGGTCTTGTCGCGACTCGACGCCAGATTTCGCTTGTTGCCCGATGATTTGAAGTCGGTTTCATACCAGCCACCGCCCTTGAGACGAAAGCCGGCCGCGGAAATCATTTTTTTCAATCCCGGCTTGTGGCACTTGGGGCAGTCGACCCGCGGCGGATCGCTGATCTTCTGGATCGTCTCCATGAGGTGCCCACAGACTTCACACTGATACTCGTAAATTGGCATTACCCTGTCCTGACAAAAAATTATCGACCCTTCAGCCAGCCCCGAGGTGCTTTCACGGTCACGGTGGCCAGGCAAAAGGCGAGCTATTATAGCGCCCCGCCTGCCCCCGCTCCATGCCTGAGGCAGGGAGTTCTGGCTGCACTGTCACAGGCCAAGCGACGGGCGTTCAGTATGTGCCTCACGATCTTCAAGCTGGCGGGCTTTTTCTATCGCCCGGAGCAGGCGAGTATGACCCGCTTCTGACTGGCCATGGCGCAGGTATTCCTGTGCCGCGTGGAAGACCTCCCGCAGGAATCCGCTGTGGTAATGACAACTGAGCAAGGCCCTGGCAACATAACAAGGATCCTCTCCCCGTTCGCGCATCAATTTGGCCTCGGTCAGCGCTTGTTCGAGTTCTTCTGGCGTCGGTTTACCCATGCGTGGTGCTACTCCTGCGATCTGGTTGGATAACGAAGCGGATTTTACACCTTCCCGACATGTGTCAGAATGGGATAAACCATGCTGCACCAAGATCATCATGCCACCTAAACCCCCGACGCCCAACGCCAAAGACATGCTGAAAATCCGGCGTGTTGCCATTGATACCTACCATGAAAATGTGGCCTACCTGCATCGTAATTGCGCCCTGTATCGGGCTGAAGGTTTCCAGGCCCTCAGCAAAGTTGAAATTGAGGCCAATGGTACCTGTATCTACGCCGTCCTGAATATTGTGGATGACGATGCCATTGTGTCGCCTGACGAACTGGGCCTGGCGGAACAGGCCTTTGATCAGCTCGGCATGGAGCCCGGTCATCTGGTCCGGGTCGATCACAGTGAGCCACCTCACTCGATGGACGCTGTGCGTCGCAAAATCAGCGGCGAACGTCTGACGCTGGCTGATTTTCGCGCCGTCACACGGGACATTACCCATAACCGCTATTCGAAAATGGAAATGGCTGCCTTTCTGGTGGCCAACGAACAATCCGGTCTGGATCGGGAAGAAATCATGTCGCTGACCCGCGCCATGACCGAAACGGGTGGCCGACTCAAATGGCACGAGACCCTGGTGGCTGACAAACACTGCATCGGCGGCATTCCCGGTAACCGCACCTCCATGTTGATTGTCCCCATCGTGGCCGCCCATGGCCTGGTCTTCCCCAAAACCTCCAGTCGCGCCATCACCTCTCCGGCCGGCACGGCCGATACCATGTCGGTGCTGGCGCGGGTGGATCTCAGTCCGGAGGAAATGCATCGCGTCGTCAACAAAACCCATGCCTGTCTGGCCTGGGGCGGCACGGCGGATCTGGCCCCGGCGGACGACATCCTGATCTCTGTGGAGCGCCCGCTGGGCATTGATTCCGAAGGCCAGATGATCGCCTCGATTTTGTCCAAAAAAATTGCCGCCGGCGCTACCCATTTGTTGATGGATATTCCGGTCGGACCAACAGCCAAGGTACGGCATATGAACCAGGCGCTGCGCCTGCGGAAACTGTTTGAATTTGTTGGTGATCGCCTGGGGCTGCATATTGAAGTTGTCATCAGTGACGGTAGCCAGCCCATCGGGCGCGGTATCGGCCCGGTGCTCGAAGCCCGGGATATCATGCAGGTGCTGCAAAATGATCCCGACGCCCCCAATGACTTACGGCAAAAGGCGCTGTATCTGGCGGGAAGGATTCTCGAGTTTGATCCGGATGTGCGCGGTGGGCGGGGCTTCCACCTGGCCCGGGACATTCTGGAAAGTGGCCGGGCGGCGAGTAAAATGCAGGAAATCATCGATGCCCAGGGGCCGGTGGAAAAAACCCCGCTATCGGCGCCGCTCAGCATTGAAATCAATGCCGAGCAGAGCGGCTATGTCACCGCCATCAACAATTATCAACTGGCCCGCATTGCCCGCCTCGCCGGCGCCCCCATGGATCTCAATGCCGGCGTGGATTTACTCAAAAAGCTGGGGGACGAAGTTGAACAAGGCGAACCGCTGTATCGCATCCAGGCGGAATTTCCCGCCGACTTCAGGTTTGCGCAGAACCTGGCGCAGCAGAATAACGGTTATCGCATTGGCAGGCAGGAAGACATCAGCCGGCATTATCTGGAGACCTGACCGCCATGCCACTCGTTGTTAGCCTCCCTGATTACCGCGTCCCGGCCCAACGACTGGCCCAGGCGCTCGATTATGAGTACGCCAGTATCAAGCTGCATCACTTTCCGGATGGCGAAAGCCAGGTGACTGTCCCCACCGAACACCCTGACCATGTCATCATCTGTCAAAGCCTTGATCGACCGAATAACAAATTGATCGAATTGCTGCTGGCAATTCCGACCCTGCGGGAAACCGGCGTAAACCGTATCACTCTGGTGGCGCCTTACCTGTGTTATATGCGGCAGGACACAGCTTTCCATTCTGGCGAGGCCATCAGTCAAAAAATTGTGGGGCGATTCCTGGCAGATTTGATTGATGATTTAATCACGGTGGATGCCCATCTGCACCGCATCAACAACCTGCAACAGGCTGTTCCCCTGGAACGGGCGACTAACCTGACTGCGGCATCAGTTCTCGGCAAGTATCTGCGGCAACAACACACCCATCCCGTGTTACTGGGACCGGACAGCGAATCGGAACAATGGGTTAAACAGGTTGCAAACGTTGGGGAGTTTGACTGGGCCATCGCCAGCAAACAGCGTATGGGTGACAGGGACGTCAAGATCACGTTACCCGATTTTGATTTTCACAATCGCTTCGTGGTACTGGTCGACGACGTCATCAGCAGTGGCCACACCCTGGCGGAAACAGCCAGACTGGTGCTGGCCGCCGGCGCAGCCAAGGTTGCGTGTCTCATCACCCACGCCTTGTTCGCCGAGGGGGCCCAGAGCCTGCTGCAACAAACCGGTGTCACGGCAATCTGGAGCAGCGACAGCATTTCGCATCAAACCAATGTGATCCCGTTAGCTGAGTTACTGGCGGAAGGTCTGCAGGATTTGGTAGCGAATTGAGTATGCCCGTTTCACCACTGCATTTTCTGCTGTTATTCGTCCTGGTTGTCATTGTTCTGGTTATCCTGCAACTGGAAGTCCTGGGCATTGTACTGAGCAAACTGGGGCTGTCGCCCGAATCCGCCGTTACCCTGTTGTTTGCCACCCTGGTAGGCAGTGCAATCAATATCCCGGTATTTACCCTGCATGCCAAACCGGGAGAAATCAGTGAACCTCCACCGTTGCCCCGCGGCTTTCTGGGGCGGCCATTGCCATACCATGGCACCACGGTGATAGCGATCAATGTCGGCGGGGCCTTGATTCCCATAGGCTTCTGCCTCTACCTGTTAGCGATCAAACCCCTGCCCCTGATCGATGTGTTGCTCGGTATCGGCATCGTCACGTGCGTGAGTTACCTGGTCAGCCGTCCTATCAGGGGCCTGGGAATCGGGATGCCGATCCTCATTGCTCCCCTGGCCGCCGCCCTGGCAGCGGTCTTGCTGAACCCGGAATACAGCCCTTCGCTGGCCTATATCGGCGGCACTCTCGGCGTGCTGATTGGTGCCGACCTGTTGCGCCTCAAGGATATTCGCCAACTGGCCACGCCGGTTGCCTCCATCGGCGGCGCGGGTACCTTCGATGGGATTTTCTTTACCGGTATTATTGCCGTGTTACTGGCATAATTTTCCGACCCGATTGTCAATGAGCCCGATCATGCAAACACCAGACAGTCCCCGTGCAGTTCTGATTACCGGTTGTTCCAGCGGTATCGGTTTATGTGTCGCAAAAGGACTGCAGCAACGGGGCTATCGCGTATTTGCGACGGCACGCCAGTTGGCTGATGTGGTCCGCCTCAAGAATTCGGGCCTGGAAAGTCTGCAACTGGATCTGGATGACAGCGAATCCATCAACAACGCGGTCAATGAAGTACTGGCCCGCACCAATGGCCGGCTGTATGCCCTGTTTAATAACGGGGCCTATGGTCAGACCGGTGCGGTCGAGGATTTGCGGCGTGATGTCCTGCGTGCCCAGTTTGAATCCAACCTGTTTGGCTGGCATGAATTGACCTGCCGCGTGCTTCCGGTCATGCGCCAACAAGGCTATGGCCGCATTATCCAGAACAGCTCGGTGCTGGGACTGGTCGCCCTGCCCTTTCGCGGTGCCTATAACGCCAGTAAATATGCTCTGGAAGGGTTATCCGATACTCTGCGGCTGGAGTTACACGACACCGATATTTTTGTTTCCTTGATTGAACCCGGGCCGGTTGAAAGTCGTTTTCGTGCCAATTCCTACCAGGCCTTTTTACAAAACATTGATAAATCACTCAGTCCGTTTCAGCAACAATATGCGGCGATGGAAGCGCGCCTCACCAAGAAAGGACCCGCCGTCCCTTTCACCCTGCCCCCGGAAGCGGTCCTCAAAAAAGTACTGCACGCCCTGGAGAGCAAGCGGCCGCGCGCACGCTATTACGTCACTTTTCCCACCTACCTGTTTGGCACCCTGCGACGCCTGTTATCGAGCCGTGGCCTGGACTGGATTCTGCGCAAAGTTTAGGGCAAGGATCGACCCCCTGCCCCTTTCATTTACAGCATAACGAGTTCAGAAACCGCGAAATCTGCCGTTAAAAAACCAAATACGGCATTTTGTACGCTGGCTATCTGATTTTGTGAAGCACTCTTTAGCATCCGACTTTCTCATCGGAAAAGACTGTGCTAATAATAGCTATTGTGTGTAAATGGTGGCCGCGTATTTTGAAACCCAGTGCATGTCGTCTCCATAATGAATAACAACGACTCATTAACACAACGTGGATTATTTTCAGAGGAGCGTCGTTTTGAACTCAAAGACGCCCGTTATCTGTTCATCGACGTAAAGGGATTAAAACGCAACAAGTCCTATCAGCTTGATCTGGTTGCGCTGGAACCGAAAAGCAAATATCGCTTCACCATCAACTGGTCCTGGCTACTGGCCGCTGCGGTGGTGATGCTGCTGCACTATGTTTTACTGCAGTTATTGCCGCAATTCACCCAGATCAGGCTGGATGAGTATGCCTTTCCCCTGACGCTGGGGCTGGCCAGCCTGGCGTTTGTCTGCCTTATCCTGTTTGTGGCAAGGTCCAAACTAGAGCGGGTCTTTGTAGCATCCCATACAAATTTCCCACTGGTGCGTCTGCTGATCGGGAAGCCTGACGCCAGGGCCTATCGTGCCTTTCTTTCGCGCCTGGAAAAATCCGTCCAATCCGTCTCGGACAGGACTCATCTGGATAATCAGCAGCTTATAGCCGGTGAATTGCGTATGATGCGTCGACTTACCAAACATAATGTGTTGAGCGAAAAGCAATACGAACAAATCAAGAAGAAATTAATGAAGTTGGCTAACGCCTGAAGTGGGCAAGCAGGAGTTTTTAACCTTGCTGATCAAATTCTAGTTGCGAATATCCACGCCCTTTTGTAACAAATACAGAGCAAACAAAAACAGGCCTATCACAAATAGCAAAATGATGCCAAAGGCGAGGCCGACATCGATATCAGAAACGCCTAACATGCCATAGCGCATTGCATTGATCATATAAAGAATGGGATTTATCAGGGAAACTTTCTGCCAGAAGCCTGGCAACATATCGATGGAATAGAAAATACCACCCAGATAGGTGAGTGGCGTCAATACAAAAGTCGGGATAATCGATATATCGTCAAAGGTTTTGGCGTAGATCGCGTTAATAAACCCTCCGAGCGAAAACAGAATGGCGGTTAACAACACCACTGCCAGCAATACGCCGACATTATGAATGTGCAAAGGAGTAAAAAACCACGCCACCACGGTGACGACCGCACCGACGATCAGCCCTCGTGCCACACCTCCAGCGAGATAACCGGCCAGGATCAGATAATTGGGCATGGGAGAAACCAGCATTTCCTCGATAAAATGCGCAAACTTGGACATGTAAAACGAGGACACCACGTTGGCATAGGCGTTATTGATGATCGCCATCAGGATAATCCCGGGGACAATGTAATCCATGTAACTATAACCGGCCACATCTGCGAGTTGTGAACCAATCAGGTTGCCGAAAATAATGAAATACAGACCCATGGTCACAGCAGCCGGCACAACCGTTTGGACCCAGATACGGATAAAACGCAGGATCTCCTTGATCAGGATCGTTTTGAATGCGATGTACTGCTGGGCCAGTCTCATTGGCTGCTGTTCCCCATCATACGGACAAACACTTCTTCCAGCCGGTTGGTCTTGTTACGCAGGCTTGTAACCTGGATGTTGAGTTGATCCAGTTGGCGAAACAGGTTGTTGAGACCCTGGTCGCGATTAATTTCCACGCTGAGCGTATCTTTATCAACCAGTGCCATTTTGTAACCTTCGATGGCAGGCAAGGCTTCGATGGGTTCCTGCAAATTCAGCAAGAAGGTTTCCTCGTGTAATTTTCTCAACAGGATGCTCATGGCCGTGTGTTCGACCATCAGACCGTTGTTAATAATGGCAATGTTCTTGCACAGGTTCTCCGCCTCTTCAAGATAATGGGTAGTAAGAATGATGGTCGTTCCCTGGGCATTGGTTTCCTGCATAAATTGCCACATGGAGCGACGGATCTCGATATCCACCCCGGCAGTGGGTTCATCCAGTATCAACAGCTTCGGCTCATGCACCAGGGCTCGCGCGATCATCAGACGTCGTTTCATGCCTCCTGACAGTTCCCGCGCGATATTCCGACGTTTGTGCCATAAACCCAGTTTTTGTACATAGTACTCGGCCCGTTCGCGTGCTTCCTTGCGCGGGATGCCGTAATAGCCGGCCTGATTGATGACGATCTCGATGACCGGTTCGAACTGATTGAAGTTGAATTCCTGGGGGACCAGCCCGATACAACTTTTCGCCTCGTCCCGCTGGGTATCAATATCGTGACCGAACACCTGCACGCTGCCACCGGTCTTGTTGACCAGTGAACAGATGATACCGATGGCGGTGGATTTGCCGGCACCATTGGGACCAAGCAAGGCAAAAAAATCGCCTTCCGCAACTTGCAGATCGATGCCCCGCAACGCTTCGGCGCCATTGGCATAGGTTTTACGGAGATCCTGAATAGTGAGAGCGCTGTTCATAATAAACGTGCCAGAACTGATGACACCTATGTTAGCAAATTCTGCCTGGGTAAACGGGCGATTTCGGTAAAAGTGAGGAAGGGGCGTCAGATCAGTGCTTCGTTTGCAACAAGCTGATGCATATCGAGATCAGTCTCATGACTGCTAACGATGCGCTTGACCTCCAGCAGGTTTTCTTCCTTACTCCACTGGGGATGGGCGAGATTAAGCAGGCGCGGAACATCATAGCGTTGGCCTGTTCTGTTGATTACCACCAGAATAATCGGCCGCAAACGGACCTTTTCACTGGCTGAGACGACAATGCCGACATGCCCGGTGTTGAGTTCTACCATACTGCCGACAGGGTAAATGCCCAGACATTTAATGAATTGCTCCACCAGCTCCGCATCAAAATTGTCGCCGGCCCAATCAAACATGTTCTTCAAAGCATCATGCGGTGCAATACCATCGTGATAACAACGATCGCTGGTAATGGCATCATAGACGTCCACGATCGAGGTGATTTGCACCAACAGGCCGATTAATTCTCCCGTCAAACCATCCGGATAACCGCGTCCATTGATACGTTCATGATGGGAACGCACTATATCAAGCACTTCGCCGGGCATGTCTTTTTTCTGCCGCAGCAGGTTATAACCACTCATGGAGTGTGACTTGATAATGTCGAATTCTTCGTCAGTGAGTTTTCCCGGTTTATTGAGAATTTCCAGCGGCACATGCATCTTGCCGATATCATGTAACAGGGCCCCCAATCCCAACAGGTCAAGTTGGGTTCTTTCCAGGCCCAGAGAACGGCCAAAAGTGATCGCCAGAATACAAACATTCATGCAATGGATAGAGGTATATTCATCGCGTTTCTTCATGTGGGTCAGCCATAACATGGCGTTGGGAGAACGGGAGATACTGTCGGCCATCTCTCCCACCAGTTCCCTGGCAGTATCCGTGTCGAGGCTGTTTCCTAGCCTGACATCCTCGAGTAATTGATCAATATAACCACGGGTGCGATGATGGACCTTGCGGGCAACCTTGAGTTCCTTGCGAAACGACTCCTGCTCACGTTCCACTGTCTGGAGCGATATTTCATTTGACCTGGGCTTGTCTGGCGTGGGCGGCTTGGCCGCCAGGGCATGCAACTTGGGGGCAATGAGTTCCCGCGAACGCTCAACATCGATGTAGACATGATCACACAGGCGTTGAAATTCGGCGATATCTTCCCGTGATTCGATCAACACCCCCTGTAACAGAAACGGCGTCTCGGTCCACGGTCGATCGAGTTCGCTGACAAACATGCCATGCTCGAGGTCATTGACATCAATTTTTACTTTCATGTCACAACAATATCATGTTGGCGAAGGTTTACGAGTTGAAACCAGCAGAATTGTGAAACCGCGAACCAAATATATTCTACTATAAAATTAATTGACCAAGCCTGACACCCTACGATAGTTATAGCTGTGATGGCATTCTGCAATATCTTGCTATATCCCGCGATTCATCAGTCCAGCCAACGACGTGCATTGCGGAATAAACGCAGCCAGGGCCCCTCTTCAGCCCCTTCATCGGGATACCAGGAGCATTGCACGCTGCGAAATACCCGTTCGGGATGCGGCATCATAATGGTAAACCTGCCATCCTCACTGGTCAGGCCGGTGATACCCTGGGGTGATCCATTGGGATTAAAAGGATAGTGTTCGGTCGCCTGACCGTAGTGATCCACGTAGCGTAGTGCGACCAGGCCGGCATCGAGCGTCTGCTGCATCACCTGTTCCGAGCCGAAGTCGGCCCGGCCTTCCCCATGCGCTACCGCAATCGGCAGACGGGAACCCGCCATATCCATTAACAGAATGGAGGGCGAATCCAGCACTTCGACCAGGGAGAAACGGGCTTCAAATTGTTCCGACCGATTGCGCAGGAAACGCGGCCAATGGCTGGCACCGGGGATCATAACCTTGAGATGCGACATCATCTGACAACCATTACATACGCCCAGACCAAAGGTGTCCGATCGATGGAAAAAGGCCTCAAATTCATCGCGCGCCCGGGCATTGAATAATATCGATTTGGCCCAACCACCCCCGGCGCCCAGGACATCACCGTAGGAAAATCCACCACAGGCCACCATGCCCTGGAAGTCTTGCAAGGAGCGCCGGCCTTCGATGATGTCGCTCATGTGTACATCGATGCTGGCAAAACCGGCCCGATCAAAGGCCGCTGCCATTTCAATCTGGCCGTTCACCCCCTGTTCACGCAAAATCGCAATGCGTGGTCTGGCACCGCGATTGATATACGGTGCGCTGATATCTTCTGCAGCATCAAAACTCAGCGCCACGGACAATCCGGGATCGGCAGCATCCCGCAGCGTATCGAATTCTTCGCGGGCACATTGGGGATTATCACGCATTGCCTGCATCTGATAGGACGTTTGCATCCAGACTTGCTGCCAGTTGAGCCGGCTATCAGCCAGCACTTCCTGGTGCTGGTAGGTAAAACTGATGCGATCAGTCTCCGCCAGGGTCCCAATCACATGACTATGATGCCCCAGACCGGCATCATGCAGCCATGCCAGCACCTCATCGGTATCCTGATGCCGCACCTGGATCACAGCCCCCAGTTCTTCGTTGAACAAACTGGCCAGGGGATCATCTCCGAGATCATCGAGTTGAATCTGTACGCCGGTGTGGGCCGCGAAGGCCATTTCACACACAGTGACAAACAGGCCACCATCAGATCGATCATGGTAGGCCAGCAATTGTCCCTTCTCGTTCAGTGCCTGGATCGTGGTAAAGAAGGCGCGAAAGGCCTGGGGATCGTCCAGATCCGCCGGGTGATGTCCGAGTTGCTGGTAGACCTGTGCCAGACAGGTTCCCCCCAGCCGATTCTGGCCCTTGCCAAGGTCAATGAGGATCAGATCCGTATCACCCTGCTCCGTTCTCAATTGCGGCGTCAGCGTCTGGCGCACATCCCGCACCGGGGCGAAGGCTGAAATAATCAATGACAACGGCGCCGTGACGCTCTTTTGTTCCTGCCCTTCCTGCCACACGGTCTTCATCGACATGGAATCCTTACCTACCGGAATGGCAATCCCCAGCGCCGGACACAGTTCCATCCCGACCGCCTTGACCGCATCGAACAGGCCGGCGTCCTCGCCCGGGTGTCCGGCCGGGGCCATCCAGTTTGCCGACAACACCACATCCGGCAAGGAATCGATGCGCGCCGCGGCCAGGTTGGTCAGCGCCTCGCCAATGGCCAGGCGCGCCGCAGCCGCATGCTGCAATAAGGCAACCGGGGTGCGTTCACCTATGGCCATGGCCTCACCGGTATAGACATCGTAGCCGCTGCAGGTGACGCCCACATCGGCCACCGGCACCTGCCACGGCCCTACCAGTTGATCGCGAGTCACTTGTCCGGTGACGCTACGATCCCCGATGCTGATCAAAAAGGTTTTCGCTGCCACGGTGGGCAAGGCCAGGATCCGGCGGGCGGCTTCTGTCAGATTGATGACGCTGCTATCAATGTCCTGTTTGCTGAACGGATGACGATGGACCTCGCGCAGCATCTTGGGCGGCTTGCCCAGCAACACTTCGAGGGGCATGTCGATCGGGGTATTATCAAAATATCCGTCACCCAGTACCAGTTGTTGCTCGACCGTGGCCTCACCGATGACCGCATAAGGACACCGCTCCCGTTCGCAGATCTGGCTGAAGCGTTCGAGGTCCTCACTGCTGACCGCCAGGACATAGCGCTCCTGCGCTTCGTTGCACCAGATTTCCATCGGCGACATGCCCGGTTCGTCGTTAGGGACGGTACGCAGCTCAAAGCGGCCCCCCCGTCCACTGTCATTCACCAGTTCCGGTACGGCATTGGACAATCCCCCGGCGCCAACGTCATGAATACTGATAATGGGATTGGCTTCGCCCTGTTGCCAGCACTGATCAATCACTTCCTGGACACGCCGTTCCATCTCCGGATTACCGCGTTGTACCGAAGCAAAGTCGAGATCTTCGTGACTCTCACCGGTAGACATGGAAGAGGCGGCCCCACCGCCCAGGCCAATCAACATGGCCGGTCCCCCGACGACAATAATCTGTGCACCCGCCGGAATGATCCCTTTCTCAACATGCTCGGCGCGGATATTTCCCACGCCCCCGGCCAGCATGATGGGCTTGTGATACCCCCTGACTTCCTCGCCATTGGGGCCAGTCACTGCCTGCTCATAACTGCGGAAATAACCACAAATGTTGGGGCGACCAAATTCGTTATTAAATGCCGCCGCCCCGATCGGGGCTTCCAGCATGATATCGAGGGCCGAGACAATACGGTCTGGCTTACCGTAATCTACCTCCCAGGCCTGGGGGAAATCCGGCAACTTGAGGTTGGAAACACTGAAACCGCAGAGCCCGGCCTTGGGTTTGGAACCCCGTCCGGTGGCACCCTCATCACGGATTTCCCCGCCCGAACCCGTCGCCGAACCGGGAAATGGGGCAATGGCGGTGGGGTGATTGTGGGTTTCGACCTTCATCAGGATATGCACCGGTTCCTCATGGCGGGCATATTCGCCATCGACCGGACGGGGAAAAAACCGCCCGGCGCTGCAGCCTTCGATCACCGCGGAATTGTCACTGTAGGCCGACAAGACCCGAGCCGGATGGGTCTGATGGGTATTGCGGATCATACTGAACAGGGATCGGGGCTGGGGCTCACCATCAATGATCCAGTCGGCATTGAAGATCTTGTGGCGGCAATGTTCTGAATTGGCCTGGGCGAACATCATCAGTTCCACGTCGCTGGGATTGCGTCGCAATAGCTGGAAATTCTCCACCAGATAATCAATTTCATCTTCCGCCAGGGCCAGCCCCAGGTCGCGATTTGCCCGTTGCAGCGCCTCCCGACCGCCGCCCAGCACATCGACGCAAGTCATTTCGCCCGGTGCATGATGAACGAATAAAGCTTCGGCATCGTCCAGGCTGCTGAACACCACTTCGGTCATCCGGTCATGCAACAAGGGATACAGCGACAACAGCTCAGGCTGATGCAGGGGCCGGGCAGACTCAAAGCTGTAAAGAATGCCCCGTTCGATTCGACAGACCATACCAAGACCGCAGTTATGGGCAATGTCGGTCGCCTTGGAAGACCAGGGGGAAATCGTCCCGGGTCGCGGCACCACCAGCAGGCTATGCCGTGCGTCAATGTCTTGTGACACTGCTTCACCATACGCCAACAACTGTTCGAGGATATGCAGCTGTTGCTCACGCAGGTTCGCGTCAGTCTCAATGAAGTGGTAATAACTCGCGTGCACAGCAGAAATTGCTGGCACGGCCTCCTGCAAGGCGGCAAGCAGTTTGGCTACACGAAAATCTGAAAGGGCCGCGCCCCCACGGAGTTGCAACATGCGTCCTGTCTCGACATCAAGAGGTGAAAAGACAGCGCGTATAATACAACAAGCGGGGAGCCGTTACCTCACCAGTGAGAGGCATCCTGTAATTCGCGCATCACTTCGGTGAGGCTGCCCGAGGACGGATCGACCAGACAGACCAGATTTCCAACGCTGCAAACGGTCATGTTTGCACCCCGGACCATCCAGCCTGCAGGCGGGGTCCAGCCCTTTACCTGGGTAAACATGGATAACTGATCCGCGTTACCCTGGACCATACGCTTGTAATCATGGGCAAATTTGGCCAGACCGGCCAACAGTGACTCATCCTGCATTCCCATGCCCTCGACCAGAACGCCATCATCACGAAATTTCGCGACGGCAATGACTCCATCAAGGATCATCAATTGTTTAATCATATGCGATCTCCTGCTCAGGCATTCAGGGCCGCATACGCAGCATCATAATCGACCTTATCATTCGGAATGATAACTCCATACTCATCATTCGCCACTACCGTCCATTCAAATCCCACCATGGTGAAGCCCTTTACAGGATAAAAGCCACCCATGCCGGTCATATTTTCCCAGCCACGTGCCTGCATGGTGGAAATTGCCATATTTGCCACACAAACATGGCATACGAGATCAAGCACCGTATCGGTAAATTTATCCGCTGCCGTTGTTTTGCTTTGCTGTAATTCTCCCCTGCTGGAAAATTTAAACGCCGCCACAGCACCATCGAGACCCATCAGGTTATCAAGATCCGCCATTTGTATACTCCTCTCTTATTTTAATTATCTGATTATTATTTTTGTTTGATATTCAGAATTTAATAAATCAATGCATTAAAATTACAATTATGCGTTGTGATAATTCTTGATTTTTAAATCATTACACCTTCCTGACCGGCAACACTTTCGCGCATTATTTCCATGATTTCATTCAATGAAGCTGAAGTGTTATCAATAAAACAAAATACATTGGCAATCACACAGACTGTGAATTGTTCGCCCTTCACCACCCAGCCACGGGCGGGAGCACTGCCACAATCCGCATTGAGCGATTTGAGCATGTCTATCTGCATATGCACTGCCATGGTTGTCGCACGGCACATGATCGAGGCCATGCGAGCCTTCTCCTCATCCAGATTACCTTCATAGGAAAAGCGATCTCCCCGGTAGCTATATTCTCCCGCGGCAATCACACCGGGGGTCATAGCGAGTTCTGCGATAATGCTCATGGACTCCTCTCTATATTTTAATTATTAGTCATTGTTAATAAAGCAATCAGAACGGTACCATTGTGTTAATTAATAACAGACAACGCAAGTTATTCAACCACGTTGTTTTGATAATCAAATTATTTGACGCTATTGTTGGAACATTCGAAAATCAGAAAATGAATCAACCCCACAATCAAACATCAACTTCAACTTCAGCTTCAGTGAGCAGGCGCTTGTTGGCGATGTTGTATGATTCTTTCTTGCTCATTGCCGTGCTGTTCCTGGCAATGGCGGTAATGTTACTGCTGAGTCGTGGTCACCAGTTTGAGGCGGGCAATCCCGTGCTGACGCTGTATCTGTTACTGGTCAGTTTTGTGTTTTTTGGCTGGTTCTGGACTCACGGTGGTCAAACGCTTGGGATGCGTGCCTGGAAATTACGTCTCCAACAACCTGATGGTAAAGCCGTCACCTGGCGCCAGGTCACGATCCGGTTTATCACCGCCATACCCGCCTGGCTTGTACTTTTAGTCGGCATTGCACAGACCACCAGTATCCCAATGCATGCTTATTCCTGGCTTGAACAACTCGCCAGATTGCCAAAGGGACTCATTCTGATTATGGGTATAATCTGGCTGATTGTCGACCAATGGCCTGATGGCTGGCGTGACAAACTCAGTGGTACGCGAATTATCAAGCTGGACAAAACATGATAGCTGAATTGTTTAACGCGTACGATGAAATTGCCATGCTGCCAGGGCAAGCACGACTAACGTCGGCAAACTGGCTGAGATCACGGGTAACAAGTCATAAACCAGACCGACTTGCCCTGCCAGACGATTGGCTATATAGAACACCACACCAACCATAAACCCAAGCACAACTTGCAGGCCGATACTCTTTTGTCGTTGTGAGCCAAACATAAACGGTACCGCGACTAAAACCATCGCAAGAATCGTGAACGGCGTAATCAGTTTGTTCCATAAGGCCAATTCATATTGCTTTGACTCCAGTCCATTACGCTGCAAATATCGGATATATTCAAATAGCTTCCATATCGCCAGGTTCGTTGGCTCAAGCGAAACAATCCCCACCAGTTCCGGATCGAGCAGGCTTTGCCATTCCAGGGTCAACAGGTTTGTTTGCGTAATACCACTATGCGCAATCTGACTCTGGGTGACGCTTTGCAATTGCCAGGCTGAGCCATCATGGCGCGCCGTGGCCGCATGAAGCTGCTGACTCAGTTCACCCGTATCATTCAAGGTATAGAGATTGATGTCGACCAGACGTCCATCATGCTCAACATTGCGTACATGAATAAACGTTTTGCCATCCCTTGCCCAGAGTCCAAAATCGGTATTCAGGCTCAATTGTGATGCCAGGGCCTTTATTCGCATCTGATTAGCATATTGAATCGCCGGAGGCGCTACTGTTTCACCACCGATAACGACCAGCACAATCAGTAACAACGCCGATTTAATCACTGCCGTGGAAATGCGTAAGCGGGAAACACCGGAAGCACGGATAATGACCATTTCACTATTCTTCGACAGGATTCCCAGCCCCAGCATGGTGCCCAGCAAGGCAGCCATGGGGAAAACCTCGTAAACGATTTGCGGTATCTGCAGCCCGACATACAGGATTGCTTGCCAGATGGTGTACTCTGCTCTGCCAATCTTGTCGAACTCGTTAACAAAACCGATCAACAGAAACAACGACAAGATAACTATCATCACCGACAAAATGCTGATGAGGACAGTTTGGCCGATATAGCGATCAAGAATTCGCATGTGTCGTCACTTAACGCGTTTTTTGAAACAGATGTCGGAAACCGGATTGCCGTAAAATCAAGATCGCCGCAAATGTCACTGCTGTCAGATGAACCCACCAGAGGCCCAGCCAGACGGGCACATCGCCTTCCTGCATCCAGGTCCGCCCGACATTAAGCATATTACTGAGAACCAGATACAACACAATGGCGATCGCCAGCCGGGAATACCGGCTTTGCCGGCGGGATGATCGGCTCAAAGGGACCGCCAGCAGTGCCAGCACCAGACATGACAGGGCAGATGAAACCCGCCACTGAAATTCGGTAAGCCGTGCCAACACTTCAGGAGGATGTTCATGCGGTTCGAGCAATACTTTTGTGGGCATTGATTTGCGCCGTAAATTGGCCCCTTCAACCTGCTTCTCTTCTATCCGAAGACCATGCCGCTTGAAATCAAAAATCGTGTAGTCTTCCTCACCGGGCTGGCCCTCATAACGATGGCCGTTTTCCAGAATTAATATTCGCTCACCGGTTTTATCGTCCCGCTCGATGTGGCCTGATTCGGCAATTATCCGGCTATTCCGTTGACCGCCCTGATACTGGACAAAAATATTATTGACCTGGGACAGATCCGCGCTGATTGATTCGACATAGATCACACCCCGACCCTGTGGTAACTCCTGGAATCGGCCGGGTATTACTCCCTGAATGTCCGTCAATTGTTGCGCCTGTAATTTGAGCTGGTCTCCCCGTTCATCGGCCCAGGGTCCCAGAAACAGAGAGAAGACTCCCTGAATGATCGCGATAAACACGGCGACCAGCATCACGGCACGGATAATCCGTGCCGGCCCCACGCCGCTGGCGGCGAGTGCGTCCATTTCACTGTCCTGATAAAGACGACTCAACCCGAGCAGGATCGCCAGATACAGGGCTAACGGCAGAATAAAGGTGATGATCGTCAGATTGTACAGGCCGAACAGCTTGAGCACGGTATTGACATGAATGGTGCCCGCCGCCACCTTGGAAAACAAACCCACCAGTTGGGCGGAAAGCGCGATCAGGAATAACACCAGCAACGCACCGGTAAAGGTCTTGAGGATTTCCTTGACCAGATAACGGGTGATAATCACCGTCGGATGCCTGCGGGTTTAGAGACCAAATGTGGCTGCTTCACAGCGGTTATTCGAGTAAGCTAAGATGCTAAATAATAACATACCCATGAGTGTAGCATGGTAGAGAATTCACCTAATCGCTTGAAATATAACAGGACATAGTATGGACATCAGTGTAAAAACCACCACCGCTCCGACGCAATCCAGTGCTTGCCTGGTACTTGGTGTATTTGAGCGTCGCAAGCTGTCCACCGCAGCGCAGGCGCTCGATACCGCAAGCAATGGTTATCTGTCAAAGGTCATGCAGCAAGGTGATATGGATGGCAAACCGGAACAAACCCTGTTGTTACACAGCGTGGAGGGAATCAGGGCACAACGCGTCCTGCTCATCGGTTGTGGTAAAGAAAAGGAATTCGGTCTGCGATCGTTCAGGAAGGCCATCAATGCCGCGATTAACTTATTAAAAGAACACAGTATCCGGGATGCCGTGTTTTATCTCTCCGAATTACCTGCCAATGATCTCAATCAGGCACAACGCATCAAACTGGCAGCGGAAACCATTCACCATGGTTGTTACCAGTTTACCCAACTGAAAAGTAAAAATGACAACAATAAAACCCATTTACAAAAAGTCATTCTGAATGTTGAAGATGGCAAGTATCTGAGCAAGGCACGACAGGCTGTTGCCATGGGTAATGCCGTCGCCCGGGGCGTGGCCGTAACCCGTGATCTGGGAAATCTGCCTGGTAATATTTGTACTCCCTCCTATCTGGCCAGCACAGCACAAAAAAACGCCAAACGCTATGACAATATGAAGGTCAAGGTCCTCAAGCAAAAGGACATGGAAGAACTTAAAATGGGCGCCTTCCTGTCCGTGGCCAAAGGCAGTCGCCAACCCCCTCGCCTGATTATCATGGAATACAATGGCGCCAAGAAAGACGACAAACCTTTTGCCCTGGTTGGGAAAGGCATCACCTTTGACTCGGGTGGCATCTCCATAAAACCGTCCCAGGCCATGGACGAAATGAAATTCGATATGTGTGGTGCGGCCAGCGTCCTTGGCACCATGGTCACAATTGGCGAACTGCAGTTACCCATCAATGTCATCGCGATTGTCCCCAGCTGCGAGAACATGCCTGATGGGGCGGCCAATAAACCCGGGGATGTGGTCACCAGCATGTCGGGGCAAACCATTGAAGTGCTGAATACCGATGCCGAGGGGCGCCTGATATTATGTGATGCCCTGACCTACAGTGCGCGTTACAAACCCAGGACCGTGATTGACGTTGCCACACTGACGGGGGCCTGTGTGGTGGCGCTGGGGAAACATCCCTGCGGCCTGCTGAGCAACGACGACACACTGGCGCAGGATCTGCTTGCCGCCGGTACCCGCAGTGATGATCGCGCCTGGCAATTACCGCTATGGGACGAATATCAGGATCAACTTAAAAGTAATTTTGCCGATATAGCTAATATCGGTGGCCCACCGGCCGGCACCATTACCGCCGCCTGTTTCCTGTCCCGCTTTACCGAGAAACTTAACTGGGCCCATCTGGATATTGCCGGGGTGGCCTGGGACAGCGGACACCACAAAGGGGCGACGGGTCGGCCGGTACCCCTGTTGTCCCAGTATTTGTTTGACCAGTGTGGAAAAAAATATCAGCTCTGATGACACGCGTTGATTTTTACATTGTTGAGAACAGTGACCCGAACTCGCGGGTGCTGACCGCCTGTCGGCTGGCGGAGAAAGCCTATTCCCTGGATCATCACATTTACATCCATACTGCGAACCCGTCCCAGACGAATGAACTGGATGATTTGCTCTGGACTTATCGGGCCGGCAGTTTTATTCCGCATCAATGCGCTGCCGCGGAGAATGAACCGGACTGCCCGGTACTGATTGGTCATGTTGACGCACCGGAAAATCGTAATCAGGTACTGATCAATCTTGATACGGCGGTGCCGATGTTCTTCAGTCGTTTTGAACGCGTAGTGGAAATTGTCAATCAAGAGGAAACCCTGCGGCAACAGGCCCGGGAACGCTTCAAGTTTTACCGGGATCGGGGTTATGATTTGCAGACCCACAACCTTAGCTGATTGAATCCATGCCCAAGGACAACCACGATCAGAAAAGTCCGGAATTACTCGATGCCCTCGAGTCAATCAAGGGACTCCTGGAGCAAAGCGAAAGCAAATTATCGGCGGCGCGCGAAAGCCTGAGAATGGCCAAGCCCCAGGCCGGCCAACAAGGTATCGTCCGTCCTTCCACTTCCACTGATCCGGTTGTCCCGGTCCTTGACGATGTGGTCACAACCCTCGAGGATGATTTGGATGAGGATGACGTCCCCTTGCTGGATGAGGATGTCCCGCTACTGGACAATATCCTGGAAACCGAACCGGTCGACCTGCCACCATCCGCTCCGCCCCAGGCATCAGGTTACAGCGTCGACGAAGTATTGAACTATATCGACAATCTCCAGCTGCAACTCGAAAAAGAACTACGCAATACCCTGATGCGAACCGTGGTCAACATCGAAACAGAAATCAAAAAAACCCTGGCGGAGCAGATACAGAAACTAAAAGATGAGATTGAACAAAGTCGTCAGGACTAAGGCAAGTTTCATAGCCGCCGCGTCACAATATTCCTTATTTCGGTTTCCCATACCACTCATACATGTTACATCTTCCTGCCGGTAAAAAGTCAGGAATCCGGTAATACCGCTGCAGGATTTCCTCGAGCACTTCTTTTCGATAAACATCGTATTTAAAGCCGCGCCCGAGCAGCATGTGATAGCTTGTCTCCGCAACGGGCAGGAGTTTGCTTTCCGTGGATTCAAAATATTTCTGATACTTTGCCTGCTGGGGGAAATAACTCAATAGCAGGATATTTTTTCCATCCAGCTTGCGGAAATCCGTAATCATGTCATCCTGTCTCGCATGATGTGAGCCGACGCCCAGCACAAAAACATGTTCACGCGCGGCATAGGAGAGTAATGCCGATTCCGTATAACTGTCAGTCGCCAGCAAATATTCTGGCTGATAGCGGCGCAGTTGTTGCACTATCTCCTCGCCATACATACTGTAAACGACATCCTTGTAATTATTATCATTACTCTTGAACAAGCCAGGTGACGTGGCAACCAGAAACACAAACAGTCCGACATGCAGCACCATGAATGGCAGCATAAAATAATAACTGCGGCGTAATTGCTGACCGCTAAACAGCGAAGCAATACCGAGAAAGACAAAGGGATAAAAACTGAACAGCCAGTGCAGCCCAATGGAAACCCAGAATGACAACACCAGGAATAAAACGTAGGGAATCAGAAACAGCCCAAGAAACACACCATAACGATTACTTCCAAGCAGCAGGCGCAACTCGCGTTGTTGTTTAACCAGATAATAGCCAATAGGCGGGGTAATCAGATAAATCAGGATCACCAGGTATTTAACACTGGATTTGAGAGAAAACACATTCCCGGTTGTACGGTTGTAGAGATTGAACAGGTAATTGTTCCAGCAATGCGTATAATTCCACCACAGGTTCAGGCCAATAAATGGCAGGGTACCGGCGATCACCCATAGCAATCCCAGCCAGGGCCTCACCCCGCGTCTCACAAACAACAGGATATAAAGAAAATACGCCACCCCCAGCAAGCCGGCGAAGAACTTGGAGAAGAACGCCAGGCCAAGAAACAGCCCGCTCAACAGGTACCAGTAACGATTATCATGGCGTTGGGCGGCATAAAAACATACGCCGGACAGGAATGACCATAATAACAGCGGTGTGTCCGTAGTAATCACCACACCCAGATTGTTCACCGGCGCCAACAGATATAGCGAAGCGACCATCACCGCTGCGGCCTCATTCTGGCGCCGGACCAGGGCATATATTGCCCAGCCGATAAACGTGGTAATCAAAATCTGGGGCAGGCGTAGCCAGATCGGCATATCACTGATTGTCAGCATCGCGGCCAGAAACCAGCCCACCATCGGGGTGTGATCGTAATACCCGAAATCAAGGTGTTTACCCCACACAATGAAGTAGGCCTCATCCCCGATCAACGGCAAATACCAGGCAACCATCAATTTCACAACCAGGGTTAACCCAAGCACCCATAACAAGCGTGTATCGGTCTTCGCAATCATTCAGTTTCCCCGTTGGCGAGAGCCGCAATGGTAACATGACCCGGCGGTTGCCCGGGTTACGAGAAGGCGGAATTGTCCTGTATAATCGCCGCTCAATCCATTGCCTAAACGACGATATTTCCGTGGATAAAACCTATAACCCCCACGCCATCGAACAACGCTGGTACAAAACCTGGGAACAACGTAATTTCTTCGCCCCTGCGGGGGGAGATCGGCCGTACTGCATAATGATCCCGCCACCCAATGTGACCGGCAGCCTGCATATGGGCCACGCCTTCCAGGACACCATCATGGATGCATTGACCCGCTATCACCGCATGCTGGGTGACAACACCCTGTGGCAGGTGGGTACCGACCATGCCGGCATTGCCACCCAGATGGTGGTTGAGCGCCAGCTGGAAGCCGAGAACAAGCACCGACGTGATCTCGGTCGCGACAAATTCATCCAACGCGTGTGGCAATGGAAAGAGGAATCCGGCGGCACTATCACCCGGCAACTGCGACGCATGGGCGCCTCGGTCGACTGGAGTCAGGAACGCTTCACTATGGATGAAGGCCTGTCGGAGGCGGTCAAGGAAGTCTTCGTTCGCCTCTACCAGGAAGGCCTCATCTATCGCGGTAAACGCCTGGTTAACTGGGATCCGGTATTACACACCGCGGTGTCGGATCTGGAAGTGTTGTCGGAAGAAGAGAATGGCCACCTCTGGCATATGCGCTATCCGCTAACCAATGGTACCGGTCATCTGGTGGTGGCAACGACCCGACCCGAAACGATGCTGGGTGATGCGGCCGTCGCGATTCATCCCGGCGATGAACGCTACCAGCATTTACTGGGTGAATTTGTTGAGCTGCCATTGACCGGGCGACGCATCCCGATCATCGCCGACGAGTATGTCGATCCCGAGTTTGGCACCGGCTGTGTCAAGATCACACCGGCACACGATTTCAATGATTACGGTGTCTGGCAACGTCACCGCGATCATGTGGCGATCCAGAATCTGCCACACAGCGGACTGATAAATATTTTTACCAGTGATGCCGCGATTCGCGCCAACGAAGCTGATGAAGGTGAATTAATTCCTGAACGTTACGTGGGGCTGGATCGCTATGTGGCCCGCAAAAAAATTATTGCCGATCTTGAAGACCAGCAACTGCTGGAAAAAATCGAAGACCACAAACTCATGGTGCCACGCGGGGACCGCTCCGGCACGGTGATTGAACCTTTCCTGACCGATCAGTGGTACGTTAAAGTCGCGCCGCTGGCCAAGCCCGCTATCGAAGCGGTTGAAAATGGCGCGATACGTTTCGTGCCCGATAACTGGAAAAATACCTACTTCGAGTGGATGCGGAATATTGAGGACTGGTGCATCAGCCGCCAGATCTGGTGGGGCCATCGCATTCCCGCCTGGTACGACGCCGAAGGGAACATCTATGTCGGTCGCTCCGAACAGGAAGTGCGCGAACAGCATAAGCTAGGTAACACAACCCCGTTGCAGCAGGATGAAGATGTGCTCGATACCTGGTTCTCTTCTGCATTGTGGCCTTTCTCCACTCTGGGCTGGCCGCAACAAACCGAGGCACTGAAGACCTTCTATCCGACCAATGTCCTGGTCACTGGTTTTGACATTATTTTCTTCTGGGTGGCCCGTATGATCATGATGGGCCTCAAGTTTATGGATGATGTACCGTTTCACGAGGTCTATATCCACGGCCTGGTGCGGGATGCCGAGGGTCAGAAGATGTCCAAATCCAAGGGCAACGTGCTGGACCCGATTGACGTTATAGATGGTATTGATCTGGAAGCGCTGGTCAGTAAACGCACCAGTGGCATGATGCAGCCGCATCTGGCGGAACGCATTGAAAGACTGACGCGTAAAAATTTCCCGGAAGGCATCCCGCCTTTTGGCACCGATGCCTTGCGGTTTACTTTCGCGGCCCTGGCCACCACCGGCCGCGATGTGGTGTTGTCGATGGAGCGCATCGAGGGTTACCGCAACTTCTGTAACAAACTCTGGAATGCGGCCCGCTACGTGTTGATGAACACCGAGGGCCAGGACTGTGGTCAGACCGGTGGTGACGTCGAACTCAACAGTGCCGACCGCTGGATAATCAGTCGCTTGCAGGAAACGGAAAAAATTGTCTGCAAGGCCATGGACAGTTATCGCTTTGATCACATGGCCCAGGCCATTTATGAATTCACCTGGAATGAGTATTGCGACTGGTACCTCGAATTGTCCAAACCGGTGCTGAACAATCCGGCCAGCTCCGCCGAGGCGCTGCGCGGCACCCGCCGGACCCTGATTCGGGTCCTGGAGACACTGCTGCGTCTGGCGCACCCCTTGCTCCCGTTTATCACGGAAGAAATCTGGCAACGCGTCGCGCCCCTTGCCGGCGTCAGCGCCGACAACCGGCCCACCACTGAAACCATCATGCTGCAACCCTATCCCCGGTATGATGCCGCCCGCGTCGATCCGGCAGCCAGCGGTGAAATCGAGTGGGTCAAAAGCTTTATTCTCGGGGTGCGCAAGATTCGCTCCAGTATGGACATCAAACCGGGCAAACTGTTACCGGTGTTATTGCAAAACGGCAATGCCACGGACAAAACCCGTTTGGACGCCAACCTGCATTATCTGACGAATCTGGGCCGGATTGAGTCGGTTACCTGGCTGGGGGACTCGCAAGAGGCACCCGAATCGGCGACCGCCCTGGTAGGGGAAATGAACATCCTCATTCCGATGGCGGGATTGATCGACAAGGAAGCGGAAGAAGCCCGCCTTAACAAGGAAATCGCCAAGTTGAATAACGATATCGCGCGGGTGGAAAATAAATTAGCCAATGCCAACTTTGTCGACAAGGCACCCGCGGCGGTGGTGGATAAGGAACGTCAAAAACTCAATGGGCTCAAGACCTCATTAGAACAGTTTGTCCAGCAACTGAAGAAAATTTCCCGGTTGTAAGTGCGAGTGGTTACCTCTGAGTGGGCCGGGATAGCTTTCCTGGATAAACGGGCAACATCGACATCAACCCGCATGGCGCAGCAAGTCTGACGCAAACGTCCGTGTGGTGATTATCAAATCGGTGGGGATCAGACGCCGGCCAGGGATAATACCAGTCTGACAACCCCGACGATGATAAGTATGAAAGCAATGACAAAAATCAAACCCAGGATAATGTATTGCCGGGGTTTGCCGTATTGGAAATCTCGCTGGTAACTTTCGCCTTTCTGTACTCCCAGCATGGCGGCCAGAACACTCTTCGCCACCTGCCAGAGTGTAGGCGGTTTCATTTCTTCGGGCATGCAATTTCTCTCATCATGTTATTAATCCTTGAGCTGAGCGGCCATTTCCTGACCGGCTTCCACATCGACAAAATATAACAGAATACCACCGAGGATAAACAACACGCTGATTGAAAGAATCGCCAGCCGCGAACTATCGCTGACCATCCCCACCACTCCCACCATTAATGGACCCAGAATAGCGGCAAACTTGCCCAGCATATTGTAAAAGCCGAAAAACTCGGCAGATTTGTCCGGGGGAATCAACCGGGCATAGAGAGAACGACTCAGGGCCTGTACCCCGCCCTGTACCAGGCCAATCACGATGGCCAGAACATAAAACTCCGCAATCGAATCCATACGATACGCATACAGAGTGACGGCAAAGTAAACACCAATGCCGTACAGTATCGCTGTTTTCGCGCCAACCCGTTTGCCCACATAACCGAAAATAATCGCCGCAGGAAAGCCGACAAACTGGGTAATCAGCAAGGCGGTAATCAGATTATCCGCGGAAAATCCCAGTGCCATGCCATAATCGACCGCCATCCGCACAATGGTGTCGACGCCATCGATATATAACCAGTAGGCCAGCAGAAACATGAATACAAAGCGTAAACGGCGTACCTTATGAAAGGTCGCCAACAATTGCCGAAAGCCACCTTTAATCACCGCAAAGGTATTGGCCCGGCCTTGTTGCTTTTGCTCGGTCACGAACATCAGCAAGGGGATGCTGAAGACTAACCACCAGACGGCAACACATAAAAACGAAACCTGGACCGCGACGGTCACATTGGCCAGCCCGAACACCTGCGGCCACAGGGTCATTGCCACCGTTGCGGCGAAAAGCAGACCACCCCCCAGATAACCCAGCGCATAGCCGAAAGCGGACACCACATCATAATGTTGCTCTTCCGTGACTGAAACGATCAGCGCATCATAAAACACAATGCTGCCGGAAAAACCAATGGTCGCAAGTACAAAGCACAACAAGGCGAGACTGGCCTGACCTTCGGCGACAAAGTACAGACCACTGGTCATGCAAATCCCGATCAGGGCGAAAACCAGTAGCAGGCGTTTGCGCAAGCCTCCCACATCCGCAATCGCGCCCAATACCGGGGCGAGTAGCACGATAATCGCGCTGGCCAGTGAATTGGCCAACCCAAGTTGGAAGGTACTTTCCGTGGCCGGCACATTACCACTCCAGTATTCCTTGAAAAAAACCGGGAAAAAGCCTGCCAGCACGGCAGTCGCAAAAGCGGAATTGGCCCAGTCATACAGGGCCCAGGAAAAAACCTTGCGATTAAGGATATGCTGCATGCACACACTGCCTTCAATGACTTAAAGGCAGTGTACGCGCTGCAGCTTGTTCAGTTCAATCCTGGCATTAACGCCGTGGTGAACTGCGAGGCGGTGTCGGTGATTGCCTTGGTGGCATGGGTGTCTGCCGCGACATGGAACGATCCGGGCTCTGTCGCTGCATATCATGTTGCTGCTCGGGCATGGTATTGGCCGGCGACTGTTGTTGTTCCATTAACGTGCCCTGCTCCGAATGTTTGCTCGCTTCGACTTGCTCCGGATTCAGGTTGCGGAAAGCCTGGCGATCTTCCGCGGACATACGCTGCCAGCGATCCCGCAGCGCCTGTTGCTGTTCGGCGGGCAATTGTTGAAACCATTCATGCCGCTGGCGTAACCGTTGTTGCTGTTGTGGAGAGAGCTGACGAAATTGTTCAAAACGTTGCCGAATACGCTGACGCTGTTCGGGTGTCATTGCTTTCAGTTGTTGCATGCGCTGACTGGCCTGTTCACGCTGCGCAGGACTCATCTGTTGCCAGCGCTGGGCGCCGCGCACCAGGCGTTCCCGCCGGTCAGCCGGGATCTGGTCCCAGTCGGATTCAAATTGCTGAAGGATTTTACGTTCTGCCTCATCCAGATCCTGCCAGTCGCTACCGGTTTGTGACCATGCCGGTGTTATCAGCATGACAGCCAATAACAAAACTATGAGTGTTCGATTTTTTCGCATAACTTACTTATCCCCACCTGATACGGTAGCCGCTGTGTCTTTCTTTTGCTTCTGCCGTTCTTGTTCCATAGCCAGTTCCAACCAGACCTGTTCATCCTCAGAGTAGCGCCCCAGAAATTCCAGCAACTCTGGATCGGGTAACGTTTCACTCTGGCTTGCGTTGACAGTTAACGCCATTAAAGCCAGTGCCACACCAAACCACTTAACCCGCATCACCCTCGATCACTTCCAGCCACCGATAAAATTCCAGATTTTCGTACAGTTGCAAACTGTCCGATGAGGCAACCAGTTCCAGATCCTCCATCGCTAACGGCATGGCCGTAACCGGTTTGACACGTTCATTACCACCGAATTGCCACACACCGATTGCCACCAACAACATCATTGCCAGGGCAAAACCGCCTGCCGGTTTCCAGAAAGGGGATTTCTCGGTGTAGCTGTCCACGGCTTTGGCACGGGCAAGACGCAGGTGGCGACTGATATCCGTGTCCAGTTGCTCCACACCGCTATCCAGTGTCTGTCTGATAGAGTTGATAAATGACTGCTCGTCATTCATGGTGATGTTCTCCAAATATCTCTCGTAAGCGATGTACTGCGCGGGAATAATGGGTTTTGACACTGCCATCGCTGATACCAAGTGTCTGCGCGGTTTCCTTCACATCCAGCCCATCCCAGGCACGCAATAAAAATACCTGTTGTTGCCGCAACGGCAAGGAACGTAACGCCTGTTCCAGCTCCTCAGTGATATTCGCGTTTGCGATTTGTCGCACCGGATCATTGCCACCACTATCCGGCAGATTCTCAATGGTCTGATGATCATCATCATCCTTGCCAAACCACACCCGCCATTTCGAGCGCACTTTTTCCCGCCGGTACCAGTCGCGTATGCGATTCTGCACAATCCGGGTAAACAGCGGTCCCCACTCTGCCTCGTCCCGCTGCGCATAACGCTTTACCAGAACCAGCATGGCATCCTGGACTATATCCAGTGCCTCGTCCGGATTTCCGGTTGCGATATACGCCATTCGATAGGCCCGTTTTTCCACGCTGGCGAGGAAAGCATCGAGCGCCTGTGTTTTATTCAGAACGTACCCTTTTTGCCATCAGATTGTCTCGATCCGATACCTGCCGAGGGATTGAGCTTCCCTTAATGGGAGGCTTGTCCCCAACGCGGCTGATCGACTTGCATGTACTTTGGTTTACAAGTTGATACTCGGTGTCGATTGTGATCTTGCAGACACCGAATCACCTATAACGATTATCAACCCGATGACCAAAAGTATCCATACACCTGGCGGCGTTAGCACTATATTTCCCCGCCGTCATAGCATGTACCGTGATTACCCAATCCGGTGCTTCTGATAGCAAAACGGTAAAGTTCACACAAAATCTCAGCATTTTTTGACTCAGGTCAATGTAAATAACGCGAAGTCCCGGTTTTGGTTGACCGCAACGTCCTTCAAAGCTCGCGTTATTTTGACCTCCAACAGCAGAATGTTGTGCCAGATATTGCCCCTGTAAGCCTGACTCTGATGCAGTCCGGCACTGCGTGCACCATTTCAGCCCATCAATCCGGCATTGCAATTCGCACCATGTCTATTTTTCCATAGTTAACAGTGTCTTATAGTTAAATTACGGTGGCATAAATCCTGCTCCACTGAACAAATGGAGAATTCACCTGTAGCGGCATGGCATTCGGGTATAATCGTGGCCCCAGAGTCGTATCGAACAACAATAAATTTCTAACCGCATGATAATCAAAGAAATATCCACCCAACCGTTTGGGGATCAAAGGCCCGGGACGTCGGGTTTACGCAAACAGGTGACGGTCTTCCAGCAACCGCATTATCTGGAAAATTTTGTACAGTCCATTTTCGACTGCCTGACAGACTGCCAGGATCAGACCCTGGTACTTGGTGGCGATGGTCGCTACTACAACCGTGTTGCCATTCAAACCATTCTGAAAATGGCAGCTGCCCATGGCTTTGGCAGGGTATTGGTCGGGGCGGGCGGCCTGTTGTCCACCCCTGCCGTGTCTGCGGTCATTCGTCGTCACAACGCCTTTGGCGGCATTATTCTCTCCGCCAGTCACAACCCCGGCGGACCGGCTGGGGATTTTGGGATCAAATACAACATCGGTAACGGTGGACCGGCGCCGGAAAAGCTCACCGAGGCCATTTACGCCCGCACCTGCGAGTTGAACCAGTATCGCATGGCAGACGCCGCCGATCTGGATATCGATCAAACCGGCTTGCAAAAGCTTGGCGAGATGAGTGTCGAAGTGATTGATCCGGTTGCCGATTATGCTGAGCTGATGAGCCACCTGTTTGATTTTCCTCGTATCAAGGCCCTGTTTGACTCCGGCATGTTCACCATGGTGTTCGACGCCATGCATGCCATCACCGGCCCTTATGCCCATGAGATTCTGGAAAACCAACTCGGGGCACCAACCGGCACCGTCATCAATGGCGTACCACAGGAAGATTTTGGGGGCGGTCATCCGGATCCGAACCTGGCGCACGCCAGGGAACTGGTCGAAAGTTTGAGTCAACCCGGTCCCAATACCCCCAACTTCGGGGCCGCGTCAGACGGCGACGGCGATCGTAATATGATCCTGGGGCGACGTTTCTTTGTCACGCCCAGTGACAGTCTCGCTGTGCTGGCCGCCAACCTGCATCATTTACCAGGCTACTCACGGGGGCTGGCCGGGGTGGCGCGTTCCATGCCGACCAGTATGGCAGTAGACCGGGTGGCAGAACGGTTAGGGATTCACTGTTATGAAACACCCACTGGCTGGAAATTTTTCGGCAATCTGCTCGACAGTCAAAAAATTACCTTATGCGGAGAAGAAAGCTTCGGCACCGGTTCGGATCACGTGCGTGAAAAAGATGGCCTGTGGGCGATACTAGCCTGGCTCAACCTCATTGCCATCCGGCAGCAGTCTGTAGAAACCATCGTCCGTGAACACTGGCGTCTTTACGGAAGAAACTATTACACCCGGCATGACTATGAAGGCATCGATAATGAGGCAGCAACCTCGCTCATGCAGAACCTCGAGACACAAATCACGCAACTGGCAGGAAAATCGTTTGGCGAATACCAAGTGGAACTGGCGGATGATTTCTGCTACACCGATCCTGTCGACAACAGCGTAAGCGAGCATCAGGGTATTCGTATCCTGTTCAACAATGGCGCGCGTATTGTGTATCGCCTCTCGGGAACAGGGACCCAGGGGGCAACCTTACGGGTTTATATTGAGCGCTTCGAACCAAATCCTGAACGGCATGACCAGGACACCCAGGCAACCCTGGCACCGTTGATTGGCCTGGCAGATGAAATCGCCGGTATTAAACACTTCACCGGACGGCAAGCACCAACCGTCATTACCTGATTCACAACAAGCAGCTAACAACAATCCACAGGTTGATTAACGTTATGAGTGAAACACGATTCAAACTGGAAGTCCGACCCAAGATACCGGAACGCCTGCAAGGGCTGGAAACTCTGGCCAACGATTTATATTACAGTTGGGATCGTAATGTCCGTGGTCTGTTTTATGGCATGGACCGTCAGCTCTGGCGAGATTGTGGTCATAATCCCAAAGTATTCCTGCGACGCATCTCCCAGGCCACCCTCGACCGGGCAGCCGAGGACAATCTGTTTATTCAGGAATACTCGCGTATCCTTTCTTCTTATGAAAGCTATCTGGAAAAAACCAGTAGTCCACAGATCTGTAAACACTTTGAACCGGGCCATGATCTGATTGCCTATTTCTGCGCCGAATATGGCCTGCATGAAAGTTTTCCGATTTATTCCGGTGGCCTGGGTATTCTTGCTGGCGACCACTGCAAAGCCGCCAGTGACATGGGTTTGCCTTTTGTCGGCATCGGCTTGCTGTACCGGCAAGGCTATTTTACCCAGACCATTGACGGCAATGGCCACCAGCATGCCCTGTACACCTCCACCGATTTCGATGCGTTACCCATCAAACCGGCAATGGACGTCGATGGCAAGGAATTACATGTCAGCGTAGAACTGCCGGGCCGAAGTGTCGCCCTCAAAGTCTGGGAAGCCTGCGCCGGCAACATCCACCTCTATTTGCTCGATAGTGACCTGCCGGAAAACAGCGATGCCGATCGGGTCATCACCTTCCAACTTTACGGCGGCGACAGAACCACGCGGATTCAGCAGGAAATCGTGTTGGGTATCGGGGGGATGCGCGCGGTAAGGGCATTGGGACTTAAACCCACTGTCTACCACATCAATGAAGGCCACGCTGCCTTTATGGTACTTGAACGCTGTCGTGAGCTGGTAAAGGAAGGTCACAACTTTGCCAGCGCCCTGGAACTGGTCGCCTCGGGCACCGTATTTACCACCCATACGCCCGTACCGGCCGGGCATGACATCTTCACGGCCGAGCTGATGACCGAATACTTCGACAACTATGTTAAACAACTGGGCATCAATCCGGATGATTTCCTGCGTCTCGGTCGAACTCCGGAGAATCACGGCGATTTCAACATGACCACCCTGGCCCTGCGCGGGTCGCGCTTCCATAATGGTGTCAGTCGGATCCACGGTGGGGTCGCTTCCCAGATGGAAGGCTATGTCTGGCCACAGCTCCCGCCGGAAGATAATCCGATCTCGTATGTCACCAACGGCGTGCATGTGCCGACTTTTCTGGCACGCGAATGGGTGAACCTGTTTGATATGCGCTTTCATGAATGGCGCAATAACCTGTTGAATGAAGACTTCTGGTCATGCATGGATGAAATTCCTGATCACCGCTTCTGGAGTCTGCGCCAGGAACTCAAAACCCAGATGTTGAATGCTGTCACCCATCGCACCTGCGAACGTCTGCAACGGGAAGGTGCAAGTGAAGCCCTGATAAAACGGATTAGCCAGTACATCTCACAAACCGAGTCAGATATTCTGGTGTTTGGCTTTGCCCGCCGTTTTGCGACCTACAAGCGCGCAACGCTGATATTTTCGGATCCCGAACGCCTGTCACGTCTGCTTAATGATCCCGATCGACCGGCAGTCATGATCTTTGCCGGCAAGGCTCATCCCAAGGACAAGCCCGGGCAGGAGCTGATCCGCACCATTCACGAGTATTCCCAGCGCCCCGAATTCATTGGCAAGATTATTCTGCTCGAGGGCTATGACATGCACCTGGCGCGCAAACTGGTCACCGGAGTCGACGTCTGGATCAATAATCCGGAATACCCGTTGGAAGCCAGTGGCACTTCGGGAGAAAAAGCCGCGATCAACGGCGTCATCAACCTGAGTGTGCTGGATGGCTGGTGGGGGGAAGGCTATAACGGCAAAAACGGCTGGGCCATTGCTCCCCACAATCAGAGTTTTGATCCGGCCTATCGGGACTACCAGGAAGCCAGCGATATGCTGGATATTATCGAACATGAAATCATTCCCATGTACTATAGCCATGATACGCATGGCTACTCACGCGACTGGGTACGGCTTTCAAAGGAATCAATGAAGTCCTGTATCCCGCAATTCAATGCCATTCGCATGGTCAATGACTATGTGGAACAACTCTATGCACCGGCACGGGATCAATACCGGGAAATGAAAGCTGACAACGGCATCTATGCCAGTGAATTGGCGAAATGGAAACAAAAAATCCGCCAGTGCTGGCATGCCGTAACCATTGAACGACTTGATCAGATACAGCCCTACCTGACCTATGGGGAAAAGCTGCCGATCCAGGTCAAAGCCAAGCTGGAAGGTCTTCAACCCGATGATGTGGTGGTCGAGTGTTTAATCGGTACGGAGAACAGTCAGGGTGAATTTGCCATTGAGGAACGTCACCCCCTGCATCACATTGAGCAGGAAGGTAACATACATATGTTTCAGCTTGATCTGGAACCCTCGGAATGTGGTTTGAAGACCTACCAGATACGTATCTATCCCTATCATCGCTATCTGAGTCATCCTCTGGAGATGGGATACATGCTGTGGGTTTGATGCTCCCCTGCTCCTGCTAAAACGTATCCCCGAGCTGATCGAAAACCTGGTTGCAGGAGCCTAGGGGATGCGGCCATAGACACTGTTCAGGCGCCGCAGCCGCCTGGCCAGATCATGAGGCAATTGCGTCCATTCAAACCCCCACTGCCAGTTATCCTCACTGGTCCCGGGCGTGTTCATCCGGTGGTGACTATCCAGTTCCAGTAAATCCTGCATTGGTAAAACCGCCAGACGTGACACACTCGCCAATGCGGTACGAATCAACGGCCAGGGCATATCGGCCGCCGCACGGTAACCCAGATAAGCATCCAGCGCTTTACGGATTACCGGATCACAACTTTCATACCAGCCAACAGTCGTATCGTTATCATGGGTACCGGTATAGATCACGCTGTTGGGCACGCAATTGTGGGGTAAGTACGGATTTGCCGGACCGGAACCAAACGCAAATTGCAAAATTTTCATCCCTGGCAATTCAAACTGATCCCGCAAGGCTTCCACTTCCGGCGTAATTATCCCCAGGTCCTCGGCCACCAGCGGGAGCTCATGAAACTCATCATGCAAACGCTGTAACAGGGCCTCACCAGGCACCTTCACCCAATGCCCACCCTCGGCAGTTTCCGCCGTAGCTGTGATTTCCCAGTAGGCCTCGAAGCCACGAAAGTGATCAATACGAATCAAATCAAACAATTCCAGCTGGGTGTCCATCCGTCCCAGCCACCAGGCAAACCCGTTCGCCGCCATGCGTGTCCAGTCATAGTGTGGATTTCCCCAGCGCTGCCCCGTGGCGGAAAAATAATCGGGTGGTACCCCGGCAACCACAACACTCTGTCCGGTTTGGTCCAGTTGAAAATAGTCACGGTTGGCCCAGACGTCCGCACTGTCATGCGCAACGAAGATCGGCATGTCGCCAAACAATAATACGCCGTGCTGGTGGGCATACTCACGCAGTTCCAGCCACTGGGAAAAAAACACGTACTGAATGAAACGTTCTTCTTCCACTGCCTCGGCATGCTGGCTGCCAAACTCTGCCATCCGGGCGGCATGACGATCCCGGAGCTCAACCGGCCACGCCACCCACCCCTGTGATGCTTGCCGGGTACGGATCACTTGAAACAAGGCATAGTCATCCAGCCAGTCACCTTTATCGTGTTTGAATTTCCCGAACGCCTGTTGAGTCTTGGCGTCACTATGTTGTTGAAATCCCTGAAACGCCTTGGCAAGACAGCCTCTTCTGTCGTGGACAGTCGGATTCGCCGGGACAGCCCCTGCCGGCAACCAGCCTCGATCCACCAGCCAGTCGAGACTGATAAGCAGTGGATTTCCGGCATGGACCGACAAACATTGATACGGTGACCCATCCGGATGCGTCGGTCCCAGGGGTAAAACCTGCCAGACGGTTACCCCGGCGGCGGCCAGAAACTCGATAAACCGATAGGCATCATGCCCCAGATCACCGTGATCGTTTGCGCTGGGTAAAGAGGTGGGATGGAGCAATACCCCGGTCCGGCGTTGCGCCAGAACCGGGATATGTTGCTCCCTGTGCCTCATGCGCTTATTGCTTTTGCCCGGTGCGCATTACACCGCCCATCGCCGGAGCACCACTGCCATGACTGAAGGCTTCGGACAAATAGGCCGGAGGTTCACGACCCAGTATCTGATACAGATTGGCGAGGTGAACCCGATAGAGGTGATCGAAATCACTGACTGACTCTGCCGGATTGTAATCACCAAACCACCAGAACCAGTCTGAACCTTCACAAATTGCCATCTGGACTTCGGCGCGCTTACGGTGGGACTCATCCAGTTTGCCTGACGCCATAACGGCATCGAAGGTATGCTTGGCATCGCCCAGCATGTCCCAACCACGGTTTTTATCGGTTTCCCCAATCCAGGTCGAGAAGGTGCCATAAACCCAACTACCCGCTATCAAACGGGGCAAACTGGTAACGGTACAAGGTTGCTTGAGACACTCCGAATAAGTGGTTAACTCAATACCCGGGTGTGCTACCAGTTCCTTGTACAGCGCCTGTAGAAAGTAAAAACCGTTTTCCGGATAATATTCCCAGGCATTTTCGCCATCAAGAATGATTGAAACGACTCGATTGGGTTCGTTGCCGCATTCCGTGGCAATCGTGTCAAGATGGTTAATGAGATTGGCAACCGCATCATCAGCATGCCATTCCGAATAAGTAAAACCAATCAGATCAGACAAACCATCATCACGGAAAAAGATCACCGGCCGGGTCTCATCAAGACGATAGGGTTTATGGATACAGGACTCTGTTTTACTCTCGGCCAGGTGTTTGGATGCCTTGAGGCTGTTACGTAACACACTTTCGCCACTGGCCAGCCAGTTAAATTCGTAATCACTCAAAACCCGTACCGTCGCTTCACTGACACTGCCTTCGGATGGCCAGCAACCCTGTGGTCGCATACCGAAATAGTATTCAAAAGTCTTGATGCCCTGCGTGATATGCCATCGTACCCGTTCTTCTCCTCCCGGATATTCTGGCAGATGAGGCAGTGGTGCTTCCGGCATGGCCTCATGGGTACTTTTCAGATCCAGTAACAGCGGCATAATCGGATGCGCATAGGGTGTCATGGATAACTCCACCTGGCCCCGCTCGGCCAGCGTCCGGTAACGCGCTATGACACCGGCCAACAGTTCCGCCATGATCGTCAATAATTCCCGTCGATCATGCAGGCTGTACAATTCCTGCTTTTCCAGTAAACGTTTTACCCGCACATCACTGCGGCGTACCGTTTCGCCCAACCAGGCGAGGTGGTACCACATCAACAGATCGCTCAGAAACTGATCCGAGATGTACACTAATGAGGCAGGATTCTTCAATAACCAACTGGCGTACTCGGCCAGGCGATCATAGGCCGGGAAGCGCTTTATCAACCGCGTTTCGTTAGCGCGTAAACAAAATTTGATTAAACTGATACGCTGCTCGGGTATTGAAGGGAATACCGGTTCTGCCAGCGCCGCGAGCAGTGGATCCGTAATCGCGGTACTGTTGTTGAGAAACTCATTTAATTGCCTGGCGTAATCATCGATCTGTTCCAGCAAGGTCGGCGCAAAGTTCACCACCGCGCGCGCTTCCGGAATCGCCTCCAGATGGGCAGCCATATCGACGTAATCCTTGATCGCATGCAGATACGTCCAGGGCAGGTGATAAACATCATTGCGCCGGTCCCGGTATTCGGGCTGGTGCATGTGCCAATAAAGGACGACTTTCAATCGTGGTTTAACGGACATGATGCAGCTGCTGTCCCAGCATCTCCGGCACTACCAGGGCGATACCTCCAGGTGTGACATGAAAACGTTTGGCATCCTCTTCTGGATCTTCACCGATCACTGTACCTTCCGGAATATTGCAGCCTTTATCGATCACCGCCCGTTTGATATGACAATGTCGTCCAATTTCAACTTCGGGCAGAATCACTGCATCCTCCAGGGTACTATAGGAATTTACCTTCACATTGGAAAACAACAAGGAGTGACGGACCTGGGCACCGGAAATGATGCAACCGCCTGACACCATGGAATCCACCGCCATCCCCCGACGGTCCTCATCATCGAAGACGAACTTGGCCGGCGGTAACTGCTCCTGATAGGTCCAGATCGGCCATTGATCATCGTACAGATTCAGTTCCGGGGTGATCCCAATCAGTTCCAGATTGGCTTCCCAGAAAGCATCAACCGTTCCAACATCACGCCAGTATCCCTGTGTCTCGGTGAGAGGATCACGAAAATCGTAGGCATAGGCGCGATACTTGTTGATCACCGCCGGAATGACGTCCTTCCCGAAATCATGACTGGAATTCGTTGTATCTGCATCCTTGATTAACTGTTCAAACAGGAAATCCTTGTTAAAAACATAGATGCCCATCGAACAGAGGGCGGCATCTGCTTTCCCCGGCTTTGGTTTCGGCTCCGCAGGTTTTTCCTCAAAACTCAACACGCGATCCTCTGCATCGACTTCCATTACACCAAAGGCATGGGCCCGCTCGAGCGGCACCTCAATACAACCTACGGTCACATCCGCATCTTTCTCGACATGTGCGGCCAGCATTGCACCATAGTCCATTTTATAGATGTGATCTCCCGCGAGAATCAGCACATATTCCGGATTATGATTACGGATAATATCGAGATTTTGATAGATGGAATCCGCGGTACCCTGATACCAGGAAGTTTCGATACGCTGTTGGGCCGGTAATAACTCTACGAATTCGCCAAATTCACCCCGCAGGTGACCCCAACCACGCTGGATATGGGTAATGAGTGAATGAGCCTTGTATTGGGTCAATACGCCGATACGGCGGATGCCTGAATTAATACAATTGGACAAGGGGAAGTCGATAATACGAAATTTGCCGCCAAAAGCGACCGCTGGCTTGGCCCGCCATTTGGTTAAATCTTTAAGCCGGGAACCCCGTCCCCCCGCCATGATCAATGCCAGGGTATCCCGGGTTAAACGACTGACAAAACGTGGTGAATCGTGGGAATCCATCTTTGCAACCTGGTCAATATCTGTACACTGCTTTTAACAAGCATACAGCAAGAAATGCGCCATGCATCATATAACTCTATCAATTGAATATGACACGGAAAGAACTGGTGAAAATACACGCCAAAATATATCCGGTAACCGCACTGTCATGAATCCAGCCTTGATTTCCTCGCACCGATTTCGTGCAACATAAAAGGTCATCCGGCCTTTTTCAAGCCCTAACTTGACCAATATCAGCCGGGGATGTCATTTGAATAACAGGCAACACTCCCCATTCTTCCGGCAGACGCGGTACACTATCGCACTTTGATAAATCGGTCAGCATACTTCTTGCTTATATCTTTATAATTTATCTTTAGTCGTTTATAAAAAGTTCATGACACCAATCAATCAAGACCTGCAACGTATCCTGGATGCCCGTCACCATGACCCCTTTGCAGTCCTGGGGAGACATACCAGCGGTGAACAACATATCATTCGGGTGTTCCGTCCCGACTGCCGGGATCTCCGCCTGGCGGAAGACGGTCCGCAATTGCAGCGTCTGGCGAATACTGATTTATTCGAATGGACCGGTAACGCCGCTACTCTCCCCCGTTACTATCGTTTGCAATGGCTGGACAGTGCCGGTCAACCCCATAGCGGTTACGATCCCTACAGCTTTGAGCCACAGATTCCGGATTATGATCTGTACTTGTTCGGGGAAGGCCGCCATTTGCACATTCAGCGTATTCTCGGTGCCAATCCTCACGAAGTGGAGGGCATTAAAGGTATCCTGTTTGCTGTCTGGGCCCCTAACGCCGAACGCGTCAGCGTAGTCGGCGACTTCAATAACTGGGACGGGCGCGTCCACCCGATGCGCAACCGCGGTGGCAGTGGCGTCTGGGAGCTGTTTCTTCCCGAACTGCCGATCGGCAGCCTGTATAAATTTGAAATTCGTAATCGTACCAATGGCGCGATCCTGATTAAAACCGACCCTTACGGTAAAGCATTTGAACAACGCCCCAAAACGGCAGCCATTGTGCGGGATACGGAGACCTTCGCATGGCAGGACACGGCCTGGCTCAAGCAACGCCGTGAAAAAAACTGGTTACATACCCCCAGCGCGATTTATGAGGTACACCTTGGCTCCTGGCAACGCGATGATAGCGGACAGTTTCTGAATTATCGGGAACTGGCCCATCGCCTGGTGGAATATGCCAATCATATGGGCTTTACCTGTATTGAATTGCTGCCTGTCACTGAGCATCCCCTGGATGCCTCCTGGGGTTACCAGACCACCGGTTATTTCGCCCCGACCAGCCGTTTTGGTAACCCGGATGATTTCCGCTATTTTGTGGATCACTGCCACCAACACGGCATCGGGGTCCTGCTCGATTGGGTCCCGGCCCATTTCCCCCGGGATGAATTCGCACTGGCGCGTTTCGATGGCACGACCCTGTATGAGCATGAAGATCCACGTCGGGGTGAACACCGTGACTGGGGAACTTTGATCTACAATTTCGGCCGCAATGAAGTAAAGAATTTTCTACTCGCCAGCGCCCTGTATTGGCTGGAAGAGTTTCATATCGATGGCTTGCGGGTTGATGCCGTTGCCTCCATGCTGTACCTCGATTATTCACGCGATCCCCATGACTGGTTACCCAATATTCATGGCGGTAATGAAAACCTGGAGGCGATTGCGTTTTTGCGTGAATTAAATTCGGTGACCCACGCTGAACAACCGGGCACGGTAGTGATCGCGGAAGAATCCACCGCCTGGCCGCAAGTGACACGTCCGGTTAATCTGGGAGGCCTGGGCTTTTCTATGAAGTGGAATATGGGCTGGATGCACGACACACTGCAGTACATGAGCCTGGATCCCGTGCATCGTCGTTACCATCATGATCAGCTCACTTTTGGTCTGTTGTACCTGTTTAGTGAAAACTTTGTACTACCCTTCTCCCACGACGAAGTTGTACACGGCAAAAGCTCCATGCTGAGCAAAATGCCGGGAGATGAATGGCAACGCTTTGCCAATCTGCGTCTGCTGTATACCTATATGTATACCTACCCCGGAAAGAAATTATTATTCATGGGGAGTGAATTCGGTCAGGGAACGGAGTGGAATTTCGATCAGCCTCTTGACTGGTATGTACTCGACTATCCATTGCACCGTGGTTTATTCAACCTGGTGCGGGATCTGAATCATATGTACCGGGATGTCCCGGCACTGCATCAGTTTGAATTTGAACCCCAGGGCTTTGAGTGGATCGATTGCCATGACCCGGATCAATCCATTCTCAGTTACCTGCGTCGTGCGGACGATGAAGTCTGTATCGTGATCCTGAATTTCACTCCCGTGCCCCGCTATGATTATCGAATCGGGGTTCCCTACCCCGGTGTTTATCGGGAGATCCTGAATTCGGATTCCGACTATTTCAGTGGCAGCAATGTTGGCAATGCCGGCCAACTGGTGGCAGAAGACATACCCTGGATGGGCCGGCCCCACTCATTGCGACTCACCTTGCCCCCTCTCGGCGGACTGGTATTGAGACCCATCCCGAGATCGGATTAGTGCTATGCTACTGCCTTGACAGCCTGATGTCGTTATTCAGCACACTACCCAACGGGGACAAACCATCACTTCGCATCCACCATGCCCGAGATTACCACCAGACGTATTCTGTTTGCGGCAAGTGAAGCGTATCCGCTAATAAAAACCGGTGGGCTGGGGGATGTGGCAGGCAGTCTGCCACGCGCATTACTTAGCTTGAAACAGGATGTGAGACTGATCCTGCCGGCATATGCGGAGGTAGTGGGCCGTGCCGGCCGCTTGAAGACCTTAGCGGAATTCTCTCTCCGCCATTATAGTGTGCGCTTGCTGGCAGGTACGTTACCCGGCAGTCGGGTACCTTGTTATCTCATTGATTGTCCGGAATTGTTTAATCGTCCAGGGAATCCCTATCTCGCTGATGACGGCCATCCCTGGCCCGACAATGCCTGGCGTTATACCTTGTTTGCCGAAGCCGTGGTTCAGGTCGCCAACAATCAACTGGGACTCGACTGGCAACCCGAACTGGTTCACTGTCATGACTGGCAAACCGGGCTGATCCCGGCGTTACTCTCCCGCCAGGCGCAACGTCCGGCCACCGTATTTACTATTCACAATCTTGCTTACCAGGGTCTGTTTCCTTACCAAACCTTCCTCGATCTCGGCCTGCCGGCGGATCTCTGGCATTTCGATGGACTGGAATATCACGGCGAACTGTCATTTATCAAGGGTGGGTTGTATTTCGCCGATCGTATTAACACGGTCAGCCCGTCGTACGCGGAGGAGATCCAGACACCGGCTTTCGGTTACGGGCTGGATGGTTTACTGCGCCATCGTCATGCCGTCCTCAGCGGAATCATTAACGGGATTGATACCAAGGAATGGAATCCCGGCACGGATCCCTTTCTGGCCCACACCTATAACCGACGCAGCCTGCCGCAAAAAGCCATAAATAAAGCTGCCCTGCAGGAAAATCTCGACTTGCAACCGAACGCCGATGCCCTGCTGATTGGTTTCGTCGGTCGTCTGGTTGAACAAAAAGGGGTCGATATCCTTCTCGATGGACTGGAAAAAATCATGACCTTGCCAGTGCAACTGGCGTTATTAGGCAGTGGACAAGCCGCGTTTGAACACGCCTTGTTGAACGCAGCAGAACGCTATCCAGACCGGATTGCAATTAAAATTGGTTACAGTGAAAGCCTGGCGCATCAGATCGAGGCCGGTTCGGATATGTTTCTCATGCCTTCCCGCTTCGAACCCTGTGGCCTGAACCAGATGTACAGTATGCGATATGGCAGCTTGCCTGTGGTGCGCAGTGTGGGGGGTCTGGCGGATACCGTCACTGACGCCAACGCCGATAATCTGGCCAGCAAAACCGCCACGGGTTTTGTGTTCAGTGGTGATCAGGGCGCTGATCTATACCAGACACTGGCACGGGCGTACGCGCTGTATCAGGATAAACCACAGTGGAAGACGGTTCAGCTGACCGGCATGGGTCAGGATTTTTCCTGGCATAACAGTGCCCAGGAATATTTAAAGCTGTATCAGTCTGCCGTGCAAAGTCAGGCTGTGGGCTGATCCGCAGGAAAATTAACCTTTCTTATCAGCCGCCACGCAATCACCCCGCCACAGACAACCGTCTTGCGCACAGTCACTGCTCATGGACGTGACAAAACAGGCATAATTACCTTCCGTTTGCTGGATTGTTCGCACCAGATCGATCTTGCTCATTCTTCCGGGCTTAACCCCGATTTCACGTGCCATATCACGAATTTCCTGCATTACCATCGCTTTCCTCCGTTATTCAGGATTGATCATGGTTAATCTTGCACAGCAAATGCCAGGCCAGCTTTGTCTGCTGAAATTTAAGTTATTGATTCAGATGAACGAAGCATTTTGTATTGAATACGGAAGCTAACCTCTTCCATCGCAGCCGGACTTTCGGTGCACCACCGCCGTGCATGGCTGGCTATAATGCGCTGACATCAGGCAAGCCAATCACAGGTTAAACACAAAGCCGGTGGCCAATTTTATAAGCCATCAAGATGAAACCTTGATGACATGCCCATGCAGGATGCGGGCGTTCTAGCAGTTCATGTTGAGGCCAGATCCACGGCGACCTGTGCCGCGCCCAACAGGCCGCAGCGGGTATTTAATACAACCCGAATGGGGATGGATTGTAATAATTCGGTCATGGGCGGTTTGTCGCAAAATGCGTGGATGAAACGCTCACTGTCCAGCAGGGAAAGAATCTTCGGCGCGATCCCCCCCGCCACAAATACCCCCCCCGTTGCCAGGCTGAGCAATGCCAGATTACCGGCCTGCGCGCCATAGATCTCGATGAAAAGTTCCAGTGTCTTGACCGCCATGGGATCCATGCCCATCAGGGCGGTACTGCTGATGGAAGCCGCACTGCGGCGTGCCGATTCAGGGTCAATGTCATGCTGGAAACAGACAAATTCATAAATTCGTTCCAGCCCGGGACCGGATAACAGCATCTCCACGCTGACCCGGGCGGTTTGTTGCAACAGGTAATCCAGCAATGCCTGTTGCATCGCATTGCGGGGGGCAAAATCAACATGCCCACCTTCTCCCGGCAGTACCTGCCAGCGCTTACCACAACGTGTGATGATAGCCATGCCCAGGCCGGTTCCCGCGCCGATCAAGGCCCGGGTTCCCGTCGCTTCGGGCAGGCCTGTCTGGAGTTGATAAAAATCACCCGGTTCGAGCCTGACCAGACCATAGCCGGTCGCTTCAAAATCATTAAGAATCCGCACTCGCGGTATGGAAAAGACTTCACTGATTTCCGTATCGTCAATGACCCACGGTAAGTTAGTCACGCGCGCGCGACCGGCTCGAACCGGGCCGGCCACCGCCAGACAGGCCACCTCAGGGGTAACATCGGGATGTGACTTCAAAAACTCGGACAGGATAGCGATAAAATCAGGATAGTTCTGGCTGGGAAAATCATGCTCGGCGACGGTTTCGGCCCCGTCCGTCAAGAGGAGTCGGGTTGAGGTACCCCCGATGTCAGCCGCCAGCAAAAACATAGATCATTCCCGCTTCAAACAGGTGGTGAATATTATTGTAGCCATTTTGCGGTACCAGAATGATCGGAACAAGCCAGATGGTTCATGGCCATATCTTGTCCAAACAATCAATTGCGCAGTCCGGAGCCCGACAAAGCAACCATAGCGGTCATTGGTGCGACTGACTAATGCTCGCGGGTGGCGTGGAACACGATTTCCGGCCATCGTTCCGTGGTCAGTTCCAGGTTCACCCGGGTTGGTGCCAGATAGGTGAGACTACCCGCAGAATCGATTGCCAGGTTTTCACTCGCCTTGTTGCGAAATTCAGCCAGTTTCCGTTCATCTTCACAGGTTACCCAGCGGGCCGTCTGTACATTCACCGGTTCAAATCCACAATCCACACCGTATTCATTTTTGAGGCGGAATGCCACCACGTCAAACTGCAATACACCGACCGCGCCCACAATCAGGTCATTATTGTTCAGGGGTTTGAATACCTGCGAAGCACCCTCCTCACTGAGTTGATCCAGGCCTTTCTGCAAGGCTTTCATTTTCATCGGATCCTTGAGCCGCACCCGGCGGAACAATTCCGGTGCGAAATTTGGAATCCCGGCGAATTTGAGTATTTCTCCCTGGGTAAAGGTATCACCGATCTGGATCGTGCCGTGATTGTGCAAGCCGATGATGTCGCCGGGGTAGGCATTCTCCACCTGCTCCCGTTCACTGGCCATAAAGGTAATGGCATTGGCCACCTTGATATCTTTACCAATACGTACCTGCCGCATTTTCATGCCTTTTTCATACATGCCGGAGCACACCCGCATAAAGGCAATGCGATCGCGATGTTGCGGATCCATGTTCGCCTGAATTTTGAACACGAATCCTGAAAATGTTTCTTCTGTCGGTTTGACTTCCCGTTCGTGAGTCTCGCGCGGCTGGGGCCCGGGTGCGGCATGGACGAAGTAGTCCAGCAGTTCCTCGATTCCAAAATTATTGATGGCTGAACCGAAAAAAACCGGTGTCAGTTTGCCTTGCAGAAAAGCCTGTTGATCGAATTCATGGCTGGCACCCTTCACCAGTTCGATCTCATCACGCAACTCCTGCGCGGCTGGACCGATGGCTTCATCCAGTTGTGAATTGTGCAGGCCCTGGATGACCTGGCCGGATTGAATCCGCCCGCCATGGGTCGCACTGAACAGATGGACCGCATCATTATAAATATGGAATACCCCCTTGAAGCCCTTGCCCATACCGATGGGCCAGGTGATCGGTGCACACTGGATATTCAGTACGTCCTCAACCTCGTCCATTAATTCAATCGGGTCCCGACCTTCACGATCCAGTTTGTTAATGAAGGTCAGAATAGGCGTGGTGCGCAAGCGGCAAACTTCCATCAATTTGATGGTGCGGGCTTCCACCCCTTTGGCACTGTCGATTACCATCAGCGCCGAGTCGACCGCTGTCAGGGTCCGATATGTGTCTTCCGAGAAATCCTCGTGGCCCGGGGTGTCCAGCAGGTTAATGATGCGCTCCTGGTAGGGAAACTGCATCACGGCCGAGGTCACTGAGATACCACGTTGTTTTTCCAGTTCCATCCAGTCAGAGGTGGCATGCCGATCCGCCTTGCGGCCCTTGACGGTCCCGGCCTGTTGAATGACGCGCCCGTATAACAACAATTTTTCGGTCAAGGTGGTTTTCCCCGCGTCCGGATGGGAAATAATCGCGAACGTGCGCCGACGCTGGGTTTCATCTAGAAAACTGGACATGGATAACAACTCAATAACAACAAAGCGGGAGATTCTACACCAACCCGTCAGGACTTAATATTCGACTGGAAAATGTTTTCAGTGCCGGCAACGAACGCCAAGCCATGCCGCCCATTCCTCAAATACCGCGGAATGGCATCCAGCCACGATGGAACGCGTTTGCAGCTGATTAATAAATACCGGTTCGCCTTGCAGGGTCACAGCATGGCCGCCGGCTTCGGCCAGAATCAACTGTCCCGCGGCGTAATCCCACAAATGCTGCTTGCCATGCAGGTAGATCTGCACCCGGCCCGCCGCCAGCCAGCACCAGTCCAGGGCGCCGGAGCCAATACTCCGTTGCGAGGGATAGGGGGGATCGACCACCAGCCTTTGCGCCAGCTCCACGGGCAGGCGTTTGAAATCGATCATTGCCAGGGCCGAGCCAAGTGATCCGGCAGGAGGCGCGACTAACGGCTTGCCGTTTAACCAGGCTCCCTGACCGTGGGCCGCGGTGAAACTCTCCCGTCGCAGCGGATCGTACACCAGTCCCAGTTCCACCCGTCCCTGCCGAATCAAGGCCAGTGAAATCGTAAACACGGGGAAACCACAGGCAAAATTGCGGGTGCCATCGAGCGGATCAAGACACCAGACACCATCCACGGCTTCCGCCAACATGGTTTGTTGCACCTCAGCCGGCAATTCTTCTCCCAGGACGGGAATGTCTTTGTGTACTTCACCCAAGGTTGCCATCAACCGTTGTTGCAATGCCACATCCGCTTCAGTCAACAGGCTACCATCCGCCTTCTCGCCTGCCGAGACATGATGCAGCCGCGGTAATAGTTCCTCTTCCGCGGCCTCGATCAGCAGCGCTTCCAGTGTTTGCAAATCGGGGAGTGACATAAACGGACTAAGAATCAAGCAACAGACTGCGTGCCATGATCAACGCATCTTCCCGCCCTTCGGCAGCCGGATAATAATCGGGGCGACTACCCACTTCGTTGAAGCCTAACTGTTGATATAACCGGATGGCATGGGTATTGGATGGCCGCACTTCCAGCAAAATAGTCTCTGCCCCGGCTTGCCCGGCAAGTTCGATCATGTGTTCCATCATCATGCGTCCCAGTCCCTGTTGTTGCGAATCGGGCCGTACACACAGGGTCAACACATGGGCCTCGGCTGCACCCAGGGACAACACACTGTAGGCCTTGATCTCATGGTCCTGTTGATACACGCGACACTGGTAACCGACCCGCATGCAATCCTGGAAAATACCGCGCGTCCAGGGATAATCATAAATTGCCGTTTCTATCTCCATCACCGCATCCAGATCGTCCGGAGTCATGTGCCGAATCCGGTCCGGTGACATATTAATCACGGCGCTCATGAGAGCTCGGTTCCTGCTGTTGACTGCGCGACATAACGTTGGGCGAATTGCAGATCTTGCCAGGCCTTGCGTTTTTCCGCCGGGGAACGTAACAGGTAGGCCGGGTGATAAGTGACGATCACCGGTGTCCCGGTTGCTTCGAGTGTATGCACCTGGCCCCGCAAGCGCGCCAGACTGGTATTGGTTTGCAACAAGCGTTGGGCGGCAATACGACCCAGCGCCAGAATCAATCGGGGCTGAAGCAATTCAATCTGCCGTTGTAAGTAAGGGCTGCAACAGGCGGCTTCTTCCGGGCGGGGATCACGGTTGTTGGGGGGCCGGCATTTTAAAATATTGGCGATATAAACCTGACTCCGTGCCAGACCGATGGCCTTCAACATCGCATTGAGCAACTGGCCGGCACGGCCGACAAAGGGTTCACCCTGACGATCTTCATCGGCACCCGGCGCCTCCCCGATGATAAGCCAGTCAGCCTGCTGATTGCCGACACCAAAGACCGCCTGCTTGCGTGTGGCATGTAGTTCACAAAGCTGGCAATTGGCTACCCGTTGCGCCAGTTCCGTCCATCCCAGGCTGGAAACGTCAGATAATCCGCCATCCGCAGGAGGCATGGCCACGTGCCCGGGCATTTCTGTAACGGTTTCCGGTTGCCTCGCAGGGGCAACGTGATCCGCAACCACCGCTGTAATATCAGGAACCGCGTCACGGCGCACCCACACATCGATTCCCATGGCTTTCAGGTAAGCCTGTTGTCTCGGATCGTTCATCATGGCTCTACTTCTGTTTACGTGCTACTACTGCAGATTTTGACCGGGTAAACTGGTGTTACCCGGTCGCCTTCTGATCACACATCCCCCGTTTGCGGATGGGCCCGTTCCTCCGGTGCCAGGACTTTGTTCAGGGCATTGACGTAGGCCTTGGCGGAAGCGATCACGATATCAGTGTCCGCCCCCTGACCATTAACAATCCGGCCGGCCTTTTCAAGTCGCACGGTAACCTCACCCTGGGAGTCCGTGCCGCTGGTAATATTGTTGACCGAATACAACAACAGATCCGTGCCGCTGTTGACAACCTTGTTGATCGCCTTGAAGGCCGCATCCACCGGTCCGCCGCCCTGCTCGGCACTGTCATACTCCTGGCCGTCCATTTCCAGCGTAACCGTTGCCTGTGGCTTTTCACCGGTTTCGGAACACACTTTCAGGGCCACCAGACGCACACGTTCATTTTCGGCATCAAAGCTGGCTTCGGTTACCAGGGCCTGCAAATCATCATCATATATTTCGTGCTTTTTGTCGGCCAGATCCTTGAAACGGGCGAAGGCATCATTCAGCTCAGCTTCTGACTTGAACTCGACACCCAGTTCCCCTAAGCGGGTACGGAAGGCATTCCGGCCAGAATGTTTGCCCAGGACCATGCGATTGGCCGTCAAGCCAACATCCTCGGCACGCATGATTTCATACGTCTCGCGACTCTTGAGCACCCCGTCCTGATGGATGCCGGATTCATGCGCGAAGGCGTTGGCCCCGACGATGGCTTTATTCGGCTGCACCGCGAACCCGGTAATACTGGAAACCAGGCGGGAACAATTGGTGATCTGGGTCGTATCGATCTGATCAACACTGCAGGGGAAAATGTCCTGGCGGGTCTTGACCGTCATCACAACCTCTTCGAGGGCGGCATTCCCGGCCCGTTCTCCCAGGCCGTTGATGGTACATTCCACCTGGCGGGCCCCGTTGAGCACCGCTGACAAGGAATTGGCAGTGGCCAGGCCCAGATCATTGTGACAATGCACGGAAAACACCGCTTTGTCCGAGTTGGGGACTTTCTCCCGCAAGCGACGGATCAGATTGCCGAATTGATCCGGGACGTTATAGCCCACTGTGTCAGGAATATTCACCGTACCGGCACCGGCCTCAATCACCGCTTCCAGCACACGGCATAAAAAATCCAGCTCGGATCGACCGGCGTCCTCGGGCGAAAACTCGACATTGTCGGTATATTGGCGGGCCTTTTTCACTGCCCTGACCGCCTGTTCCACCACCTGATCCGGCTCCATCCGTAATTTCATTTTCATATGAATCGGCGAGGTGGCGATAAAGGTATGGATGCGGCCCGAATTGGCCGGTTTGAGGGCTTCACCCGCGCGCTCGATGTCCTTGTCCAGGGCACGCGCCAGACCACACACTGTGCTGTCCTTGATGCTTTCCGCCACCGCCTTGACGGCTTCAAAATCCCCCCGGCTGGCAATCGGGAAACCGGCCTCGATCACATCGACGTGCATCCGTTCCAGTGCCTTGGCAATCCGGACCTTTTCGTCCAGGGTCATGGAAGCTCCAGGGCTCTGCTCCCCATCGCGTAAGGTTGTATCAAAAATAATCAAATTGTCTGACATGCTGTTTTCTCCACTGGGCGCCCATTATGACATGGCACGCTTTAAAATCTCACCACCTGACTCAGGGATGTCAGGCCTATTCCGTGTTTGATTGTGATGCGCCTTCCCCGGCGCAGAGGGATGTGATTATCTGCCCGCGCAGGGCAGCAGTCGCAGAGCAAGCAGGGTATCGAGGGAGACCAGCCGGGGACATGCATGCACACCGGCATGCGGGACATGTCGGTGAGAATAACGCATTGTGTGGTTGGTAACTGGCATCAACATTAACTTCAAATGAGTTTTATTTACTATAGCGACTGTTCAGGACTTTTCCAAGGGTTCGTCGTCGGAATCTGATTCCTGCTGATGCTGAGCCTTGCGTTCTGCCCGCCGGCGACGCAGAAAAACTACCGTCAGCACCGGGCCGGAAATCGCGTAAATCAGGAAACCGCCGAACAACATGACGGGCGGGTTGGAAGAGACTACCACGATAACCAACACTGCCAGCAGGATGGCCACGAACGGCACCCGTTCCCTGAAATTGATCCCCTTGAAACTGTGATAGCGAATATTGCTCACCATCAACAAACCGGTCACGATGGTCAGGAGGAATGCCACTTCCTCCATGGTCTTACCCGCAAGTTCAAAGACTTCCGCGCCACTCCAGACCATGCCGGCCACAATCGCGGCCGCCGACGGACTGGGTAAACCCTGAAAGTAGCGCTTGTCGGCAATACCCACCTGGGTATTGAAACGCGCCAACCGCAAGGCCGCACAGGCTGCATAAATAAAGGCAGCCAACCAACCCAGTTTACCCAGGTCGGACAACGCCCATTGATACATCACCAGCGCCGGGGCCAGTCCAAAGGACACCATATCAGCCAGACTGTCGTATTCCGCACCAAAGTCCGTCTGGGTGTTGGTCAGGCGCGCCACCCGGCCATCAATGCCGTCCAGCAACATGGCAATAAACACGGCGACTGCCGCCGCCTCAAAGCGATTGTTCATCGCCGCCACGATGGCATAAAAGCCGGCAAACAGGGCCGCCGTGGTAAACAGATTGGGCAAAAGATAGATGCCGCGTCGCTGCTGACCTTCTTTGCTAGGTGTAGTCATGGATTCCCGTTTTGTTACGTTCTACCTAAGGACAGTAGCCAGCCGGGCATGGAAAGGCAAGCCTCAGTCCGGACGGGTTATGCCCGGACTGAGAACAGGATCAGTTCTTGGATTTATCAACCAGCTTGTTGGCGGTGATCCAGGGCATCATGGATCGCAGCCGTTCACCGACCTGCTCGATCTCATGCGCCGCATTCAAACGCCGCATCGCGGTCATTTCCGGATAATTGGTTTGCCCTTCGAGGATGAAGCGTTTGGCATATTCGCCGGTCTGGATGTTCTGCAGTGCTTCCCGCATGGCCCAACGGCTTTCTTCATTGATCACTTTCGGGCCGGTGACATATTCCCCATATTCGGCGTTATTGGATATGGAATAGTTCATATTGGCGATGCCGCCTTCGTACATCAGGTCAACGATCAATTTCAGTTCATGCAGGCATTCAAAGTATGCCATTTCAGGTGCATAACCGGCTTCCACCAGCGTTTCAAATCCGGCTTTTACCAGTTCAACTGCCCCACCACATAAAACCGCCTGTTCGCCGAACAGATCCGTTTCGGTTTCATCCTTGAAGGTGGTTTCGATAATACCGGTGCGGCCACCACCAACACCGGAGGCATACGACAGCGCAATATCCTTCGCCTTACCGGAAGCGTCCTGGAACACCGCAATCAGATCCGGAATGCCACCGCCTTTGACAAATTCATTCCGGACGGTATGCCCCGGTGCCTTGGGCGCAATCATAATGACGTCGAGATCAGCCCGGGGCACGATCTGGTTGTAGTGGATACTGAAACCGTGCGCAAAAGCCAGTACCGCGCCCTGTTTGAGGTTAGGTTCTATTTCCGCCTTGTAAAGCTGTGCCTGGAATTCGTCGGGCGTCAGGATCATGACCAGATCGGCACCGGCCACCGCGGCGGGAACATTTTTTACGCTCAAGCCCGCTTTTTCGGCCTTGGCCGCGGAAGCAGATCCTTCACGCAACCCGACGGTAACATCGACCCCCGAATCTTTCAGATTATTGGCATGGGCATGCCCCTGAGAACCGTAGCCAATAATCGAGACTTTCATGCCCTTGATAATAGAAAGATCGCAGTCTTTGTCGTAATAAATGTTCATGAATTATTTCCTGTTCATAATTTGGAGACGAATTTAAGTAGTGTTATCTAGACGTGCAGGGCACGCGCACCGCGTGAGATACCTGTTGCACCTGAACGTACCGTTTCGATGATGCATTTGGTATTCAGGGCAGTAATAAAGGCATCCAGTTTGTCGCCTGAGCCTGTCAGTTCTATGGTGTAGGTATCATCGCTGACATCCAGAATACGGCCACGGAAAATATCGGTCACCCGCTTGGTTTCATCCCGCAGGACATGGCTGTCCGCCCGTACCTTGATCAGCATCAGTTCCCGTTCGAGATGGCCGGCCTCGCTAATATCGGCCAGTTTCACCACATCAACCAGCTTGTTCAGTTGTTTGGTGATCTGCTCAATGATTTCTTCAGAACCGTGGGTAACAATCGTCATGCGGGACAACGAAGGATCCTCGGTCGGCGCTACCGTCAGGGACTGGATGTTGTAACCGCGCGCTGAGAAAAGTCCCGCCACGCGTGACAGGGCGCCCGATTCATTTTCCATTAATAATGAAATGATATGCCGCATCATGCCAACTCCCTCTCAGGCGACAGGTGCATTTCATGATGCCCTTTACCGGCCGCAATCATGGGATAAACGTTTTCCGTTTTATCCGTGATAAAGTCCATGAACACCAGGCGATCTTTCATGGCAAAGGCTTCTTTCATGGCGCCTTCCACATCTTCCGGTTTTTCAATCCGCATACCGATATGGCCATAACTTTCGGCCAGCTTGACGAAATCGGGCAGGGCGTCCAGGTAGGAGTGGGAATAGCGGCTTTCGTAGAAAAACTCCTGCCATTGCCGCACCATTCCCATGTAACCGTTGTTCAGATTGATAATCTTGATGGGCAGCATGTATTGCATAGCGGTCGACAATTCCTGAATACACATCTGGATACTTGCCTCACCTGTCACACAGGCCACGATAGCATCCTTGTGTGCCAGCTGTACCCCGATTGCCGCAGGCAAACCAAATCCCATGGTGCCGAGTCCGCCGGAGTTGATCCAGCGCCGCGGCTTGTCAAACCCGTAGAACTGGGCGGCAAACATCTGGTGCTGACCGACATCGGAAGTGACAAACGCATCTCCCCGGGTTGCTTGATGTAATTTCTCAATCACAAACTGGGGTTTGATCAGGGCACTGTTACGGTCATAGCGCAAACAGTCTGTCGCCCGCCATTTGTCGATCTGGGTCCACCACTTTTTCAGCGCCGCTTCATTGGGTTTTTTCTTGCTGGCGCTGATGACTTTATGCATGTCGCGTAAGACATGCTTGATGTCACCCACAATGGGAATATCCACCCGAACATTCTTGGAAATCGATGACGGATCAATATCAATATGCACGATGCGTGCTTCGGGACAAAACTGCTTCACATCACCGGTAACGCGATCATCAAATCGGGCACCGATGGCGATCAGAACATCGCATTCATGCATCGCCATATTGGATTCATAGGTACCATGCATGCCCAGCATGCCGGTAAATTGCTTGTCCGAAGCGGGGAATGCCCCCAGGCCCATCAGGGTGGAAGTGATCGGGTATCCCAGGTTGCGGGTAAAGGCCACCAGTTCGTCAGCGGCATCACTCAAGATAACCCCACCGCCGGTATATATCATCGGCCGTCGGGCTGACAGAATCATCTCCACGGCCCGGTTTATCTGCCCCGTGTGACCCTTGACCGTCGGATTATAGGAGCGCATTTCAATAGACTCCGGATATTCATACGGAATCTTGATATTCGGATCGGTCACATCCTTGGGAATATCAATCACCACCGGACCCGGGCGGCCGGTGGTGGCGATGAAAAAGGCTTTCTTCAGGGTTGGCAGCAGGTCATCAAGGTTTTTTACCAGGAAATTGTGCTTGACGCAGGGACGGGTAATGCCCACCGCGTCCACTTCCTGAAAAGCATCACTGCCGATGAAGGGTGTGGCAACCTGGCCGGTTATGACTACCAGGGGAATCGAATCCATGTAGGCGGTGGCAATCCCGGTTACCGCATTGGTCGCCCCCGGCCCGGAAGTCACCAGGGCGACACCGGCTTTTCCGGTCGCGCGGGCGTAGCCGTCCGCGGCGTGAACAGCGCCCTGTTCATGACGCACGAGGATATGACGCACCGCATCCTGCTGGAAAACAGCATCATAGATATGCAACACGGCCCCGCCCGGATAGCCGAAGACATATTCAACGCCCTCGTCTTTCAGGAACTGGACAATGATTTCAGCACCACTCAATTTCACGCCAATTTACTCCCGCATTCTGGTTTTGTGACAGCACCAGCAGCCTCTTTCCTTGCGACTGCCCACGCCGAGCACGCGAAATTGCGTATTATAATCAGTCTGCTGGCTTAAATGCACTAGCATGGGGCCTGACCACCCGAGGCAATAAGCCCGAACAACATTAAGGTGATTAATTTTGCCTGCCAGGCGGGGAAATTAAAGCTTAAAAAGGGCCATATAATGTTGCAACTTATTGAATTTTTTATTATTTTTAATCCTTCGGTCTCAACCATGGCAAGCAAAAAAATGTCGCGATTGTGACCTTGCCCGATGTAGCGGCGTTTGAAAATCAAGTAGGATAATAAACATCAATACCGAACCATAACGATAAACCGGAATCCCTATGAAAACTTGCCGCATTTTTATCACCAGCCTCGTTTTGAGCCTGATCATGTTGGCTCCGGCCAATGCCGCCATGTATAAATGGCTCGACGAAAATGGCAATGTGGTCTACTCCCAGCAACCACCAGATGAAGGCCCGTACGAGACCATCAAGGCCAAGAAATCGCCGCCCGCTTCACGCTCAACCCCGCCGCCCGCTTCTTCCTTTACGGCCGAGGTCCAGAAGGATGAAGAGGAACGCGAGCTGGATCGTAAAGTCGAGCAGGAAGCGGCGAAAGATGCCCAGTTGCGTGCCGATAACTGCAAGGCCGCCAAACATAATCTGGAAACCTATACGGTTTACCGGCGTATCAAGAACGACGAGGGGGAAATCATTCGCCTGGATGACAATGAGCGCGCCAAACGCATTCAGGAAGCCAAGGATGCCATCAAGGAATTCTGCGACTAAATCAGGACCAGACTCCCGATGCCTTATTTAAAAATCCAGACCAATCAATCCGTCGCCACTGAGCAGGCCCAGGCCCTGATCAGCAAGGCCTCACAGCTGGTCGCCCGGGAGCTGGGCAAGCCGGAGAAATACGTGATGGTCGCTATGCCCCCTCCGGTTCCCATGAGCTTCGCCGGTAGTGATACCCCCACCGCCTACCTGGAATTAAAAAGTATCGGTCTGCCCAGTTCGCAAACCCGTCAGTTATCACAAGCCCTTTGTGCCCTGATGGAGATTGAGCTGGCAATCAGCAAGGACCGGGTGTATATCGAATTTGCCGATGCTCCCCGTGCCATGTGGGGCTGGAACGGGTCCACGTTCTGAATCATTGAGCATGAAAAAATACCTGGTCATCCTAGCCGCAATTCTGACTGCTGTCGCCTGGTATATTTATGATGATCCCGAACTCAACTACAAGGTCAGAAAAGAAGTCAAACAACTCATTCCTGTCCCGGAAACCAGCACCACGGTCTATAAGTGGCGGGATGCCAAGGGTAACTGGCAAATCACCGACCAGCCACCACCGTCCGGTATTCAATTTGAAATCCTTGAATACCAGAGTAATACCAATGTGATGCCTGCGGAGGCCATTACCGGCAAAGCCACTGAATAATCCCAGGACATTCGCTTTTACAGCGCGGTTCCCAACCGGCTAGAATCCCCGCCAGTTATAATAATCAACCACAGGAACAGGAATGCGCACATCAAATCTGCTGCTCGCCACCCTTAAAGAAGTTCCGGCCGACGCGGAAATCGTCAGCCATCAACTCATGCTCCGTGCGGGCATGATTCGTAAACTGGCCGCCGGTTTGTATTCCTGGCTCCCGCTTGGTCTGCGGGTCCTGCGCAAGGTTGAGAATATTGTCCGGCAAGAGATGGATCGTGCCGGTGCCCAGGAGGTACTGATGCCCGCGGTGCAACCGGCGGAACTTTGGCAAGAATCGGGACGCTGGGAACAATACGGTCCCGAATTGCTGCGGCTGATCGATCGACATGATCGTGAATTTTGCTTTGGTCCCACCCATGAAGAAGTGATTACCGATCTGATCCGTCGCGAAATTCGGAGTTATCGCCAGCTTCCCGGTAATTTCTATCAAATCCAGACCAAGTTCCGCGATGAAATTCGCCCTCGTTTCGGGGTGATGCGGGCGCGTGAATTTCTGATGAAGGACGCTTATTCCTTTCATCTGGACGAAGACTCCCTGAATGAAACCTATCAGATCATGCATGCAGCTTACTGTCGGATCTTTGAGCGCATTGGCCTGGAATTTCGTCCGGTGCGGGCTGACAGTGGTGCCATCGGTGGCAGTCTGTCGCATGAATTTCATGTGCTGGCCGAATCCGGTGAAGATGCGATCGCCTTCAGCACCGAAAGTGACTATGCCGCCAATGTCGAACTGGCTGAAGCCATAAGCTCTGATCCCGAGCGCCCGGCACCGCAGGAGACCATGCAGACCGTTGCCACACCCGAACAACGCAGCATTGAGGAAGTTTGCAGCTATCTCAATATTGCTGCCACAGGTTGTCTCAAAACGTTGCTGGTCAAGGGCAAGGAGGAAAATGTTATCGCACTGGTGTTACGTGGTGATCATGATCTTAACCCGGTCAAGGCGGAAAAACTCGATGCCATCGCCACCCCCCTCGCCTTTGCCAGCGAAGTGGAAGTCCGACAGGCAGTCGGTTGTGAGCCCGGATCACTCGGTCCCGTGGGGCTCAGCATTCCTGTCTATGCCGATCATGCGGCACTGGCCGTAGCTGATTTTGTTTGCGGTGCTAACCAGGATGGAAAACACCTTACCGGGGTCAATTGGGAGCGCGACCTGCCTGCAGCAACGGCGGTGGATATTCGTAATGTCCAGGAGGGGGATCCCAGCCCGGATGGCCAGGGTGTGCTTTCAATCAAACGCGGCATTGAAGTAGGCCACATTTTTCAGCTGGGCAGAAAATACAGTGAGGCCATGCAGGCGACGGTACTGGATGAGAACGGCAAATCCGTGGTTATGACCATGGGTTGCTACGGGATTGGGGTTTCACGCGTGGTTGCCGCCACCATTGAACAGAACCATGATGACAAAGGTATCATCTGGCCTGCGGCGATTGCGCCATTTGAAATGGCCTTGTTGCCCATGAACATGCACAAGTCAGAACGACTGCGTGAGGCAGTTGACAAGTTATACAGACAATTGCGCACAGCGGGCATCGATGTGTTGCTGGACGATCGCAAGGAACGTCCCGGCGTGATGTTCGCGGACATGGAGCTGATCGGTATCCCACACCGGATTGTTATCGGTGATCGTGGCCTCGACAATGGTGTAATCGAGTACAAGGGACGACGTGATAGCGAAAACCAGGATGTACCCCTGGACAGGATCGTCGAGTTTCTACAACAAAAACTGGCCAGCTAGATAAAGTGGATAGGCATTATAAGAGTAAATTTTTCCCACTTTTAATCTTCACCCTGTTCCTCCTTTGTGGCACCAGCCAGATTCAGGCACAGGTCGTAGATGAAGAACTGCGGCTGTTATTGAAAAACGCTATCGAAGCCAGTGACAGTTTTACCGATCGCTATGAGGCTGAAGTCTGGATGGTCGACATGTCGCATCGACTGGCGCATCTAGTCTCCGATCCTGAGAAACGCCTGCGCCTGTTACGCCAGATCCACTATGAAGCCACCCGTGCCGAGTTGTATCCCGAACTGGTACTAGCGGTGATCGATGTGGAAAGCAACTTTAACCAGTTCGCAATATCCAGGGCAGGAGCGATTGGCCTTATGCAGGTCATGCCATTCTGGCTGGATGAGATCGGCCACCCCGATGATAACCTGTTTAACCTCAAGACTAACCTTCGCATGGGCTGCACCATATTGCGCTATTATCTCAATCTGGAGAAAGGCGACCTGACACAGGCGCTGGCGCGATATAACGGCAGTAAAGGCAGTTATCGTTATACCAATAAAGTCTTCAAGGTCTTGAATGAACGCTGGCGAAAATATTGAACCACCTTTAACATATGGCCGGATTTCAGCTAACCATACTAGTGATTGGTCGTTATTGATACTCCAGATTCACAAGACATAGCCTTGAATCGGATAAACGAATCCCTACATTGTCTACAAATTACCCCGGCCGGGTTAACACGCAGACGAATCCATACCAGACTTGAGAGTTTTTTATCATGCGCCAAGGTATTTCTGAGGAAACTATTGTTTCTTTCAAACAGCAGCTTGAACAACATCCGATCTATGGTTCCCTGAATACCCTGGACGATCTGGCGTATTTTATGGAACATCATGTCTATTCCGTCTGGGACTTTATGTCCTTGATCAAATATCTCCAGAGCAAGGTTGCGCCGGATCAATATCCCTGGCTCCCGGGTGGCGATTCGAGTGTACGACGATTTATTAATGAACTTGTCCTCGAAGAAGAGTCCGATCATGCTTTACCCGGCAGTAACAACAGTGAGGGTTTTTCGAGTCATTTTGAGCTGTATTGTGCCGCCATGAGGGAAATCGGGGGAGAACCACGTGTTGTCCTTGCTTTTCTTGAAAAAGTGAAGGCGCAAGGCATCAATACAGCCCTGGCTACCGGATCGATTCCGGAGGCTTCCCGCACTTTTACCCAGACTACATTCAGGTTTATCGAATCCGACAAACCACACGTTGTCGCTGCTGCCCTGGCTTTGGGGCGCGAACATATTATTCCCTGCATGTTCCGCAGTTTCTTGCACAAAATCGGAATCTCCGAACAGGATGCACCGGCCTTTCATTATTATCTCAAACGCCATGTTCATCTGGATGAGGATTTTCATGCACCCTTGTCACTGCGTCTTCTCAATGAACTCTGCGGACAGGATAAACACAAACAGGAAGAAGCCATCCACGCCGCCAAAACAGCAGTTACCGCCCGCCTTGATTTTTGGGATGCAGTGCTAAATGAAATTAAACAGAATCGCCAATGTGTCAGTACCGGTTAACCTTGGCAGGTTATAACTGAGCCGGATCGTTTCAGCCTGTGGTAAACCGCGCCGGTATAGGTTGGTGGGAATCGGAGCACTCAACGCTTTCAACCTCCGCATGTAACGGTCCTTGCCATAGCCATTTGCATAAGGCCGCCACAGCTGAGGATTCTCCACAAGCCAGAACTTCCACGCTGCCGTCCGGCAGGTTTTTGGCGTAACCCGTTAAATTGAATGCCAGCGCCTGTTCCCGGGTGCTGGCCCGATAGAACACCCCCTGGACCCGGCCCATTACCCGACAGCATTTACAAACGATCATGGCAATTTAATCGTAGCGGGTTGACCGACGAGTGATGTCTGACTGGTAATTGCAAATTCAACATTCACAAAGAAACGATTGTTCGGAACTTCACCCGGCGGGGTGGAAAGTAATCCAAAATTCACGATCCGACCCGGGTATTCTTCAGCGCCAATTTTGACCACGACTTGTTTGCCAATAACCAGCCCGGCGATTTCTTTGGCATTTGCTCGTCCCCTGGCATGCATATGCTTGGCATCAGCCAGAACCAACAGGACCACCGGTTGCAGATCAGGTATCACTGTCTGGCCTATTTCCGCCCCCCGTGACACAATGACGGCTTCATAGGGTGCACGTATGGCACTATATTCCAGATCAAGCTCAGCCTGTACCAGTTCGGACTGGGCCTCTTTATATCTAGCCCTGGCGGCGATCAAATTGTTTTTTGCGACCTGCAGTTCATGATCGGATAGTACGGTGCGATCATAAAGTTCCACTGCGCGTTCCTGTTCCCGTTCCGCTTCGGCCAACTCAGCCGTGTAGTGCGCAACACTGGCCTGAAGTGCAGTTACCCGTGACTGAAAACCTCGCTGATCAAGTTTCAGCAACACCTCACCCTCAGCAACATATTGTCCAGGTTGTGCGTTAATCTGCTGAACAACACCTTTAACCGGTGTTCCCAATTCTGCTCGTCTGGCCCAGGCCAGTTCGGCCTTGAGTTCGAGAGCTGCAGCAGGAACAGCTCCTAACAAACAAGCCAGCATCAGTACTGATTGACGGATATCAAATTTCATATTGGTATTGGTGCTCATAATCCAGTTCATTGTACATTAGCCGTTGAATTCTCAATTTCGGTTGGCGGTGATCCATTCGTCTCGCCCGGTGCCACGCTATTACCGCTTGTCAGAACATCCATCCTTTCCCACGCCAAAACAATATTAAAATCTGTCTGCATTGCCTGGAATTCCGCTTCTGTTACTTTTACCATGGAGTCACCCAGATCAGTCTTGACCTCAAGTTCATACAAGGCACGGCTGCGATCAAGATCAAGTTCACGATAATTTTGCTGCGCCTGCATCTGATCACGTTGGATCAACAACCCTTCCAACTCGAGCCACAGTTCCAGAACCGTTTGTTTTATCTGTTCCTCTGCAGCAGTAAGCTCTGCCTGCAACCGATAGATATCAGCCTGTTGTTTTGCGGCATCGGCATCAACCCGGCCACCGGTGGTGAGCGGAATTTCCAGTTGCAAACTCACTCGCCAGTCATCATAACCCGCTCGTTCTCTGGAATAGGTATTGGCTGTGGCGTCTCCATATAGAACCGGATTCTTGCCTGCACGTGCCGCCGCAAGCTCGGCCTGGCCCGCTGCTATCCGGGCCTGTAATGCACGCAACAATCCGCTGTTTTGCAAAGCCAGTGCCTGCAGGTTTTCGACTTCCGGCAGGGCGCGTGAGAGCTGCGGTAAATTGTCGGGACGGGATACGGTCTCCGGTAATTGTCCGGGTCGCCCCAGTACATAGGCCAGGCGGGCCCGGGTCAGACGCTGCCGGTTTTGGCTTTGGAAGCGCAGTTTGCGAACGCGCTGATACTCTGCTTCCTGTTGTAGAACCTGAACATCGGAAACCTGCCCAAGTTCATTTCGATCCCGACGTTTGTCCAGTTCAACATAGGCCACCGCCATGGCTTCGTTGTATTGATAAAATTGCAGATCCGCCAGCACCACATCAAAATAACGTTGCATAATCTCAATACGACGCTGCTGACGTATGTCCTCGTATATAATTTGCTGGCTTTCAATATTTTTTTGCGTCGCCTCAAGCCGTGACCTGGTGCGTCCGAAATCATATAACTTCTTGTTGAATACAATACCCAGACGATTATCATCATGGGTCTGATCGGGATTATAACTGGCTGGTCCTATCTGGCGTAAACGGGCTATTATTCGGGATCTTAAACCCGTTTCTGATTCCGCCTGTAGTTGTTCAGCGCGCGCATCTCTTATCGCGGCTTCACTAATTTGTAAATCGGGATGTGGGATGTCCACCTGGCCCAGCGCAAAATCCAGGGTTAATGGTTCGGGGAGTGGTGATAACCGTGATTCTTCCTGCGACGCTGCCAATGCAACACCACTGCCGCCAAGCAGCAAACATAACAGGAAGTAATTGATTGGTACCGCAACTAAGCTGCGTTGCCTCATTATTATTATTTCTTTTCTTGTCGTTTATTTCGCTTGTATCGCGTAAAGGATGTTTCCTTATATGTACCGTTGGCCACATATTCTCCCATCCAGATGAATTCCTCCACTCCGGCGGTCTTGCCCGTGTGGCGGAAAATCCGGTTGCCTTCCAGATCAAAAAACGCAATCACCGGTGTGGCCCTGACCCGATGCTCCCGAAAGGCAAAATCTTTCTGCTTCATGGTGTTGCCTTTCATATTCGTGATCTCAATGTCGCCTTCTATGTCGACGGCAAAATTGAGAAAATTTTCCCGATAGTATGCCTGTACTTCCGGTTGGTTCAGAACAGTTTTCTTCATGTAATGACAGAATGGGCATTCATCCATCTCAAAAAAAATCAAAATACCTTTCTTGTTCTGCTGTTTGGCATTTGCCAGTTCTTCCTGAAAATCACCCCAGGTTTCATTAAAAAAGTATTTATACGGATCTTTCCCGGCTGCTGCCATCGAAACGGCAGGCCCAAGTAAACCAACTGAGAGTATGATTGTGAGTAGATAGGATTGCAGCATTTCCGCCTCTCGAAACAACATGTAACTTTAACAAATGGACGCCGAACGGATTATATAGTTCAGCCAAATGAATCAGCCAGTCTCCTACCAAAATAAAAAAAGGCCCCGACAGGGGCCTTTTTAAAGCACACGTATTGTAAGGATTATTGGGCGAGGTATGCCTTATCGGATTCCTCAACCACCCCCAGCGACCAGCTGCCCCGTGTCTTGGCATGCTGAATGGCGGCATCCACATCGGCAGCGGCCGGCGCAGTATCAATTGCCAACACCTGCCCTGGATATATCAGGTCTGCATCCTTGATTTGATCACTATTGGCCTTGTAGATCAGTGGCCACTGATACGGATCGGAATAAACAGTGGGCTTACCGGAAATGTCCCACAAGTTGTCACCCCTGACAACTTCATAATTCATGCTGGTTATTTCAGGTTCTGGTGCCGGCGCAACGGGTTCCGGTGCCGGAGCCGGTGCCGGTTCTGGAGCCGGTTCCGGAGCTTCTTCGGTTGTACTGGCACAGCCAACGGCAAAACTGCTCACCAAAAGCATCAGGCCCAGATGTTTTAATACGGTGGGCTTTTTCATTTTTATCCACTCCCAAGTTATTGATATTCTGTTTAATTGTAGCAATGTGACCACAACTTTCGTCCTATAAAACGTAACACTGCCTAAAATGCGCGTCAAGAAACCGTCTTCACAAAAATGGCTTTTTTATTGATTATCTTCACAAAAACCCCATCAACCACTGCAAATTGACAACATCTGGCACAGGAACCCTGTCTTCGGGTCACATTTGCCCGAAGACTCGTCAAGCCAGCTATTGAGCGAGATACGCTTTGTCGCTTTCCTCGACCATTCCCAGTGACCAGTTGCCCCGTGTCCTGGCATGCTGAGTCGCGGCCTCCACTTCGGCAGCAGTCGGCGCGGTATCGATTGTCAATACTTGCCCCGGATAAATCAGGTCGGCATCCTTGATCTGATCGCTGTTGGCCTTGTAAATCAGTGGCCACTGATAGGGATCGGCATAGACACCCGGCTTGCCGGCAATATTCCACAGATTGTCCCCCGCCATAACTGAATACGTTTCAGCCGTTGTGGTGACGGCAGCAGGGGCTGCGGTATCGAATCCCAGCCGTTCCAGTTCACTGTATTTCTGGTTGACCGCATTTTCGGCCTGGCGGCGGGCCTGGTTTGCCAATTTGACCGCCTCGGCATTTTTGCCTTCATTCATGGCTTTTTCAGCCTGCTTGATTAATTCACCGGTATCTCGCCATTCATACTTCTCTGCGGCTGCCCTGGCATTCGCCTCCTTGGCCGCCGCGATGGCTGCTGCCGCATCCTCCGCGGTCGGTCCTTCAGTGGTCGTGGCACACCCAGCCATAAAACTGAGCACAATTATCAGGCCAGCCAGACTCAATACACGTCGGATTAGCATTAGATTTGACTCCAACAAAAACAATGTTCGCCACAATGCCTGTAACTATAGGCGTGCTGTATTGATATGCAAGGTATAGCAAGAATAAGTGACGTCAGCTCGTATTGTTTTACATCGGCCAAAGTTTATACAGACAAGGCCGCATTGACGACATTCGTGATTAAAAAACTGTGGAAAATTTTATTCTTTCTGACGTGATTTTGATAGCGCCGTCTGCCGCGCCTGCATGGCATGTTGTTTGGCTTCCACCGCATAATGTCTTGCCTGGGGATAATTTTCCACTTCGAGTTCCCGGCTCGCTTTCTCTAGATAATCGCGCGCCCTGGCAAGTTCATCAGGAGCATACGTCTCGGCGCCTGCCTCGACGGCCGCCTGAATCGTTTGACGTGCGTTGCTCATTTCCTGGACAGGGGCGGTCGTAGCACAGGCGGAAATCAGCAGCATGACAACACTGCCTATCAGCATGAAATAAAGCGGTAATAAACGGGGCATGCGGCAGTTCGGCTAAAGTGACACGAAAAAAACAAGCTATCACCCGCCCTATAGGCTGTCAAGAAAACTGTCTGTAGAATACCAATGTCACTGTCAGGAGTTAAAAATATGCAAGTCAAGATATATCATAATCCCCGCTGCAGTAAGTCGCGTCAGACATTGCAGTTACTTCAGGAGCATGACGTCGATCCGGAAGTGATTGAATACCTCAAAACACCCCCGGATATAAGCACGCTTAAACAAATCCTCCAACAGTTGGGCATCTCCCCTCGCGACCTGATGCGAAAAAAGGAAGCCGAATACAAGGAGAACCAACTGGATGATCCGAACCTCACTGATGCTCAGTTAATCGAAGCCATGTTGGAACACCCCAAACTGATAGAACGCCCCATCGTCGTCACCGACAGGGGTGTTGCCATCGGTCGACCACCAGAGAAGGTGCTGGAGGTACTCTGAGACATGTCTGAGATTCTGGTTTTGTACTACAGTCGCCATGGTGCCACAGCGCAAATGGCCCGTGAGATTGCGCGCGGGGTCGAACAGGTACCGGGGTGTAGCGCGCGTATCCGGACCGTTCCGGAAATTTCGACAGTGTGTGAAGCGGTGGAAGACACCATCCCGGCGTCCGGTCCCCCGTTTGCCGGACTTGAGGATCTGCAGGAATGCATTGGTCTGGCACTCGGAAGTCCAACGCGTTTCGGAAATATGGCAGCGGCATTGAAGCACTACATTGACTCCACCAGCCCGTTATGGCTCCAGGGTGCCCTGGCGGGTAAGCCGGCGGCCGCATTCACTTCAACCTCAAGCATGCACGGCGGACAGGAAACCACCTTGCTGTCCATGTTATTGCCCATGTTACATCACGGGATGCTGTACCTGGGTCTGCCCTATAGTGAAACCACCTTACTCACAACACGCACCGGGGGGACCCCCTATGGCCCCAGCCATCTCGCCGGTCCGGACAGCAACCTGCCCCTGAGTGATGACGAAATCAGCCAGTGCCAGGTGCTGGGCAAGCGTTTGGCGGAAACCGCCAAGGCACAATTAAATGCCGGCCTGATCCGCGTCACCACCCCATGAATGCTGTTCACGTCAGTCGCTATCTGACACTTTTCAGTTATTTCAGCCTGATCGGTGTGCTGATTATCTGGTACGGCGTGCTTGATCCCCGTCCCCTCGTTCTCGGCGGTTTACTTCTGCCGCTGGTATTCCCCTTAAGGGGCCTGTTGCTCGGCCGGCCCTATACCTTTGCCTGGAGCAGTTTCCTGATCCTGATTTATTTTATCCATGGGGTGGGAGAAGCGTTTGCCAACAAGCCGATGCGTTGGCCGGCCGCACTCGAAATCCTCTGCAGCGTCATGTTCTATGTCGGGGCCATCCTCTATGCCCGCTGGCGCGGACGACAATTAAAACAAGGCTAGACGCAATTCAAGCCAGTAGATCGCGGACAAAAGGAATCGTCAAACGCCGTTGGGCCGCCAGTGAGGCCTGATCAAGCCGGTTGAGTAAATTAAACAGACTGTCCATGTCCCGGGGACAGCGTCGTAACAGATAATCGGCTACCTCGTTATTCATTTCCAGACCACGGCGTCGGGCCCGCATCTGCAAGGCAGCCCGTTTGTCAGTATCGGTCAAGGTAGCAAGCTGGAAAACGGGTCCCCACCCGAGTCGGGATGTCAGATCCGGCAAAGTCAACGCCAGACCGGCCGGGGCGACGGATGCACTGACCACCAGTCGTTGGCCATGGTCCCTGACCCGATTGTAAAGGTGAAACAGCGCCTCTTCCCACTCGGACAGACCCGCGACAACCTGGATATCGTCAATCGCAATCAAGGCCTGGTGTTCGAGTCCGTGCAATAAGTCGGGGGTAAGCGAAATCAGCTCCTGCAAAGGCAAATAAACGGGGGATAACCCTTCAGCGGCCGCGGCATGACACAGGGCCTGTAACAGATGGCTTTTGCCACAGCCGGCTGGTCCCCAAAGATAGAGCATCCTGTCATTGCCCTGCTGTAATGCCTGAAGCACCACTTCGTTACCAACCGGATAAAAATTATCAAAGGTAGCCGAATCCTTGAGGCCGATACCGAGCGGTAATTGTGGATGCACAACGGACATTATGAGGATTTGGCCTTGACCGCCACCGCCCGCCGTCCCCACAGAACGACGTAGGCAATGCCACTGCTCACCGTGGTCACCAGGACAATATATATAAGAAGGATTTGCAGTCCTGCCAGGATCTCAAGACCCGCAAGCACACACAGAGTAAGGGTGACTAACAGGATCTGACAGACCGTGTTAATTTTACTGAGCAGTATCGGCTCAAACTCGACTACCCCGATCAAATACCGGTAGATCACGGTACCGGCCATGATCACCACATCGCGGAATATCACCAACCCCACCAGCCACCAGGGCAGAATAGCCAGCCAGCCGAGCACCAGATAGCTGGAAACCATCAACAACTTGTCCCCAATGGGATCCAGGATGGCACCCAGACGTGAGGTCCAGTGATAACGCCGTGCCAGGTAACCATCGAGGCCATCTGACAAACCTGCAATTAAAAACAGCGGCAATGCCACCCCCCAGCGCTGCTCCAGCATGGTCAGAACAACCGGCGGGACCAGTAAAATTCGCAGCGTGCTGATAATGTTGGGTAAAGATCTCGCCCGCATGACTTACACCTGGTCCTTATCGCGCCGTGAGAACCGGGGTTCAGGGTACCAGACGATACACCAGATCCGGTACCGAACTCATGGCCCCCGCAAGGGGCTCTCCCGTCGAGGGCTGGGGCGACTGGTAACTGGCCTCTGCCACCAGGATATCCCCCAAAGCAATGGCCTGAGAAACGGCCAGTCGTCCACGGCGACTGATCAAGGTAAATATCACGTCACTCTCGCTGATAGTATCTGGCTGTACCTGGCTGACGGCATCCAGGGAGATGAGATAACGCACGACACGTTCATAGTCAGGCAAGCCGTTCACACCCGCCACTTTGACGCGGAGTCGATCCGAGGTGATGACACTCTCAACCTGGGTATAACGTTGCGCCAGGCTTTCCGTCGTTTGGCTAATGCCCGGCAACAATGCTACCTGGAGGGATTCGCCACTGGTCTGCCAGTTCTGTTGACGACCCTGGCTGTACAGGGTCCAGCGTCCACTCCAGCTGTTAGTGGCGGCCCGGTACACCCGTCCGACCAGAACCGCTTCCGTTTGGTAGCGGCTGGAAGCCTGCAAAATCGCATCCTCAAAATTACCCCACAAATCGGTGATGCTCAGGTTGGCGCGGTCGGTCAGATCATACAGCGGCAACCGCAATGGCAAGCCCCGAAGCTTTGCCTGTTGTTCAATAATATCCCGGGCTTCAGCAGTCATGTCATTGCTGATCAAACGGCGTTTGCGCCGATCATCGACGACCAGCCATAGCAAGGTCGCCGGCCGGGTCCGGCCCCATACCGGTATCTGGTTATCATGCAGCAGCTTGGTGATGACACTTTCATCAAACCGTACCCACAATACCAGTTGTGCTCCCCCTGCCTGTTCCTGCTTTCGGTAACGGAAGCGCTGGACGTAGCGGGTTGGTTGCGTCAGTGCCGCTTCAATTGCGGGCGATGTCAACACCTGGTTGGAACCCGTTACCCGCACCAGAACCTGGTTCAGGCCCGTGCGAATCGCTTCCTGACGTTCTTCCCGATCCTGACTTTCGACCGGCACTTCAGCCAGATAGAGATCCTCAATGACCTCGGCCTTGAGCTGCAGCGGTAATAACAGCAGGGCAACGAGAAGGATTAACCAGCCTCGCAGGTCGGGTTGTCCCAAGAATACGGTTGTTTGATGTGTGTCTGTCATTTCGCGTCCCGCGGTGACTTGTTAAACTAGCGCCTGCGTTATTATGCACTGATTCTGAAATAATTTGGTGCGGTTATTCTCAATCATCCCAATGGCAGGAGTCTTCTGTGGCCTCATCCACCCGTTCTGACGATAAGTCATCTCTCAGTTACCGTGATGCCGGTGTTGATATTGACGCCGGCAATGCGCTGGTTGAGCGCATCAAGCCGCTCGCCGCAGCAACCCGCCGCCCAGGGGTGCTGGCAGGACTGGGGGGCTTCGGCGCCCTGTTCGAAGTTCCCGCCGATTACCGTCAGCCAGTGCTGGTCGCGGGAACCGACGGTGTCGGCACCAAACTCAAACTGGCCATGGAACTGAAGAAACACGACACCATCGGCATCGATCTGGTTGCCATGTGCGTGAACGACCTCATTGTCCAGGGCGCCGAACCCCTGTTTTTCCTGGACTACTATGCCACCGGTCACCTGGACGTGGACACAGCCAGCGATGTGGTCAGGGGCATCAGCGAAGGTTGCCAACAAGCCGGTGCCGCGCTCATTGGGGGAGAAACCGCCGAGATGCCCGGGATGTATGAGGGTGAGGATTACGACCTGGCCGGATTCTGTGTGGGTGTGGTGGAGAAGGACCGGATCATTGATGGTACTCAGGTCAGGGCCGGAGATGTGTTGATCGGTCTCAGCGCCAGCGGTCCCCATTCCAATGGTTATTCCTTAATTCGTAAAGTGATTGAAAAAAGCGACGCGGATCTGAGCATGGCATTTGATGGTGCGACCCTCGGGCAACGTCTGCTTGAACCGACCCGGATCTACATCAAGCCACTGCTGGAACTGTTCAAGCATATCGACGTCCATGCCCTGGCACACATCACCGGCGGTGGCTTGCTGGAGAACCTGCCTCGCGTCATGCCCGCCAACACCCAGGCCCGCATTGATGCTCACAGCTGGACCCCCCCGGCCGTGTTTGAATGGTTGCAGCGCGAAGGCAATATCGCAATCACGGAAATGTATCGGACCTTCAATTGCGGGATTGGCATGGTAGTCGTGGTTGCCGCTGGAGAGGCAGACAAAACCCTGGAGATCCTGCGCAATAACGGGGAATCCGCGATGCGAATCGGGGAGATTGTACCCGCCACAGGTTCTCCCAGCGTTGACATCACCGCCTGACCATGTCCACCGCCGCTTCTGATTCCCCCCTGGCGCTGGTGGTCCTGATATCAGGGAACGGGTCTAACCTGCAGGCCATTATCGATGCCATCCAGACCGGGAGCCTGAATGCAGACATCCGCGCCGTCATCAGCAACAACCCGGATGCCTATGGCCTGACCCGGGCACGGCAAGCGGGCATTCCGGCTGAGGTACTGGACCATCGCGACTTTGCCAACCGCGAGGCCTATGATCAGAAATTACAGGCCCTCATCGACCGGTATCAACCGCAGCTGGTGGTCTTGGCGGGATTCATGCGAATTCTGACCACGGACTTCGTCAAGCATTATCACGGGCGTATGCTGAATATCCATCCTTCCCTGCTGCCCAAGTACCAGGGGCTCAACACCCATCAGCGGGTCCTCGAAGCCGGTGACAATATTCATGGGGTAAGCGTGCATTTTGTCACCCCGGAACTGGATGGCGGCCCCGTGATCCTGCAGGCCGAAGTACCGGTCCATCCGGGAGATACGGCGGATGACCTGGCCAGGCGGGTGCATCAGCAGGAACATGTAATCTATCCCCTGGTGATTCACTGGATTGCCGAAGGTCGCCTGCTGCTGGCAGAGGAAACCGTGTTACTGGATGGCAAACCGATGACCGAACAACAACGCCGCTACCAGCCACCGACCGATCAACGCCAGGTGAAATAGCGCTACGATCTCAAATCAGGCTTTGGGCAAGGTAACCCCGGTCTGGCCCTGATACTTGCCGCCCCGATCCTTATAAGAGGTTTCACACACCTCGTCAGATTCATAAAACAACATCTGCGCGACGCCCTCATTGGCATAGATTTTCGCCGGTAACGGGGTGGTATTGGAAAACTCCAGCGTTACATGTCCTTCCCATTCAGGCTCAAGGGGCGTGACATTGACGATGATGCCACAACGGGCATAGGTGGACTTGCCCAGGCAAATGGTCAACACGCTCCGCGGAATCCGGAAATATTCCACTGTGCGGGCCAGCGCAAAGGAATTGGGCGGAATAATGCAAACATCGCCCTTGAAGTCGACAAAGCTCTGGTGATCGAAATCCTTGGGATCGACGATAGCCGAATTAATATTGGTGAAAATCTTGAATTCATCAGAACAGCGCACGTCATAACCGTAACTGGAAGTGCCGTAGGAAACGATACGGTTCCCAGCAGTTTCTCTTACCTGGCCCGGCTCATAGGGCTCGATCATGCCCTGTTGCTCGGCCATTCGTTTGATCCACTTGTCTGACTTGATACTCATACTGCGCCACTCCCGAAAATCGAGGGGTATTCTAATGGAAAACGGGTTGTTTTGGGTATCCAGGGGAGGATTGTCGGCGTAGGCCGGCATCCGGTATCTATTTTCTATTAAAAACTTTCGCCCCGTGCTGGCGCGCTTTGGGCGAGGCCCCTTTCTTTGCTTGTCCAAAGAAAGGGACCCGAAAGAAACGACACCCGGAGGCTCGTCCCACTCGACATGCAAGGCATGTCGAGTGGAATACCCTGTGCTTCTCATACCCGGCGGGCTCGCCAGACGGTACTTCCCTTTGCCGGTTGGCTCGTGGCGGCGTCCATGCCACCACTCTTCGGGCTTTTTCCGCCGGGCGCTGTGATGCTCGGCATCACCTAACGGGGTTGAAAACAGACTTAGCAAGAGTGGAACAAACCGCTGATCGCACACGGTCAGTTCGGGGGCTTTTTACCCCCCTTTGGGCCACGCCGCGTCTCGCGGGCGCGAGAGCCGGCTTTAAAATTTCAGATAGCCCGAAGGGCGATCAATTTAACAAAAGAAGAAGGCTGGCTTTCGCCGGCTAAAAACAAAAAGACCGGCATTTGCCGGTCCTTTTGGTCTTGCCCGCGAAGCGGCGTGATCAGTTGTTCTGAATCACGATCTTGGGGAAACTGCCGCTGAAGTCCTTGGCCTTCAATGACAGCTTGGCCGCCATGCGACGGGCAATGTCACGGTAGATCTGCGCGATCCGGCCGTCCGGTTCGGCGACCACCGTCGGTTTGCCCACATCGGTGCCTTCACGGATGGACATATCCAGTGGCAGGGCGCCGAGCAAGTCCACATCATACTGCTCGGCCATACGCGCGCCTCCGCCGGCGCCGAAGATGTGTTCTTCATGACCGCAATTGGAACAGATATGGATACTCATGTTTTCAATGATACCCAGCACCGGCACTTCCACCTTTTCGAACATCTTCAATCCCTTGCGGGCATCAAGCAGGGCGATATCCTGCGGCGTGGTAATAATCACCGCGCCGGTAACCGGTACTTTCTGCGCCAGGGTCAACTGGGTATCGCCGGTGCCCGGCGGTAAATCGATGATCAGATAGTCGACATCTTTCCACTTGGTATCGTTCAGTAACTGTTCCAGCGCCTGGGTCACCATCGGTCCACGCCAGATCATCGGCGTTTCTTCATCAATCAAATAGCCGATGGACATGGACTGGATATGGTAGCTGTTGAGCGGTTCCAGACTTTTGCCGTCCGTGGACTCGGGTTGCTGATGCACTCCCAGCATACGCGGCTGGCTGGGGCCATAGATATCCGCATCCAGAATACCCACCGTGGCGCCTTCGGCAGACAGGGCCAGGGCCAGATTCACGGCAGTCGTGGATTTACCCACCCCGCCTTTGCCGGAGGCCACGGCGATAATGTTCTTCACCCCGGGTATGCTGTTAACGCCCTTCTGTGCTTCATGGGCATCGATCTTGTGGGATATATTAATCGTGGCTTCAGCGACACCGTCCACGGCCTCGACCTTTTCTTTCAGCTTGCTGCCCAGCTCGGCCTTGTAGCCGTCCGCCGGATAACCCAACACCACGTCCACGCTCACCTTGTCGCCGTCGATGTTGATATTCTTGATGGCCTTGGCACTGACCAGATCGGTTTCCAGATTCGGGTCAATAAAGGTCTTCAACGCTGCTTCGATCTGGGTATTAGACACGTCAGCCATGTGAATCTCCTACTGATTGCATGGTTAAATAACCAAGTGTTTTAATTAACTAATAACTCAGGGGCGGCAATATTACACAAATTCCACGCCAAGTTCTAATTCGCGTAAAATATGGCCTTTTAACATCCGGAACCCTGCATCAGACATCGCCCCTGTGGCCTGCTGAACGATGTCCGGCCTTTAAATCTCTATTCAAAACAACAACCTGTAACCGATGCCAAACGAACCGCGACAGCTTCTCGTCACCAGCGCCCTGCCCTATGCCAACGGCTCCATCCATCTGGGCCACCTGGTGGAATACATTCAAACGGATATATGGGTACGCTTTCAAAAGATGCAAGGCCACCAGACCATATATGTCTGTGCCGATGATGCCCACGGTACCCCGATCATGCTCCGCGCCCAGAATGAGGGAATCACCCCGGAGGAACTCATTGCCCGCACCGACCAGGAACATCGAGCTGATTTCGCCGATTTCCATATCGGCTTCGATAATTATCACTCGACCCATTCCGACGAGAATCGGGAACTGGCGGAAACCATCTATAGCCGCCTGAAACAGGCGGGGCATATTCACAGTCGCATCATCAAACAGGCCTTCGATCCGAAAAAGGAAATGTTTCTGCCGGATCGTTTCATTAAAGGCGAGTGCCCGCGCTGTGGCGCCGCTGATCAATATGGTGATAACTGTGAAGTCTGCGGTGCCACCTACGCCCCCACCGAATTAAAACATCCGGTATCGGTCATCTCCGGCGCCACCCCCATCGAGAAAGAATCAGAACATTTCTTTTTCAAGCTGGGGGATTTCGAAACCATGTTACGGAAATGGACCCAGGGGGAACACACCCAGCCCGAAATCGGTAACAAGCTGAATGAATGGTTCGAAGCCGGCCTGCAGGACTGGGATATCTCACGGGATGCCCCCTACTTCGGTTTCGAAATCCCCGATGCCCCCGGTAAATACTTTTATGTCTGGCTCGATGCGCCGATCGGCTACATGGCCAGCTTCAAACAGTACTGCGATCGCCACAAGCTCGACTTCGATGCCTGGTGGGGTACGGACAGTCAACATGAAGTGTTTCACTTCATCGGTAAAGACATTGCTTATTTTCATACCTTGTTCTGGCCGGCCATGCTGGCAGGCAGCGGTTTTCGCACCCCCACCGCGGTATTCTGTCATGGTTTTCTGACCGTCAACGGTCAGAAGATGTCCAAGTCACGCGGGACGTTCATTACCGCCCGTACCTATCTGCAGCAGTTAAATCCTGAGTACCTGCGTTACTATTTTGCCGCCAAGCTCGGCAACGGTATCGATGATATTGATCTCAATCTGGAGGATTTCCAGCAACGGGTCAATTCGGATCTGGTGGGCAAGGTGGTGAATATCGCCAGCCGCTGTGCCGGCTTCATCAACAAAAAGTTTGGCGGCAACCTGTCAGCCACGTGTGGCGAACCTGATCTGTATAACCACTTCAGCGAGGCACGCTACCGTATTGCCGAGCTGTATGAAAACCGCGAATTCAGTCATGCGGTGCGGGAGATCATGGCCCTGGCGGATCAGGCCAACCAGTATATTGACACCCGGAAACCCTGGGTCCTCGCCAAGGAGAATGACAAACAGCAGCAAGTCCAGGATGTCTGCAGTGTCGGTCTGAACCTGTTCCGTATCCTGGTGGCGTATTTAAAACCGGTGCTACCCCGCTTGGCCCGGGAGGCGGAAGCCTTCTTGAATATCGAGCCGCTGATGTGGGAAGACGTCAGCACCCCGTTAACCCGGCACACCATCAATAAATTCAAACCCCTGATGACCCGGGTGGAAAAGGATAAGGTAGACGCCATGCTGGAAGCTTCGAAAGAAAATCTGCGCGCGGCCCAGACAGAGGAATCGCCAGTTCCGACTGCCGGTCAGATTGATCCGTTGGCAGAGCAAATCGAGTTTGACGACTTTGCCAAGGTTGATTTACGTGTCGCCCGCATCATCAAGGCCGAACAGGTTGAAGGGGCCGACAAACTCTTACGCCTTACCCTCGACATTGGCAATGAAACCCGTCAGGTCTTCGCCGGAATCAAATCCGCCTACCAACCGGAGGACCTGGAAGGCAAGCTCACCGTGATGGTCGCCAACCTTAAACCCCGTAAAATGCGCTTTGGCACCTCAGAAGGCATGGTGCTGGCAGCAGGTCCGGGGGGGAAAGAACTGTGGGTACTGCACCCGGATGCGGGTGCACAACCGGGTATGCGCGTCAAATAATACAGACAAAACCATAAACGAATCAAAACATTACTCGGTACGGTGACATTCAACCCTACGTGCCATGTGTTGTTGATCCAGGTCAGGCACATTAGTATTTGGTTTCTGTAAAGTTGAGTGAAAAACTAGCTTAAAAACACGGAATTGCGAGCCGAGAAACTGGAATGACCGAATACGCCCTCATCCTTGTCAGCACGATTCTGGTCAATAACTTTGTCCTGGTGAAATTTCTCGGTCTGTGTCCGTTCATGGGCGTCTCCCGCAAGCTGGAAACCGCCACCGGGATGGGACTTGCCACCACCTTTGTACTGACCTTGTCCTCGGTGGTCAGCTACCTGGTGAATGAATACCTGCTTGCACCGCTGGGGATTGAATACCTGCGGACCATCGCTTTCATTCTGGTCATCGCCGCGGTGGTGCAATTCACTGAAATGGTGGTCCACAAAACCAGCCCCATGCTCTATCAAGTGCTGGGTATATTCCTGCCACTGATCACCACTAACTGTGCGGTATTGGGTGTTGCCCTGTTGAATGTGCAAACCGAGCACGGTTTTATCGAGTCGGCGTTGTATGGCTTCGGTGCCGCCGTCGGGTTCTCCCTTGTACTGGTGTTATTCGCGGCCATCCGCGAACGGGTTGCGGTCGCCGATGTGCCGGCTCCGTTTCAGGGCGCGTCCATCGCCCTGATCACAGCCGGCCTGATGTCTATCGCCTTCATGGGTTTTGCCGGTCTGGTAAAGGGTTAAGATGCTTGCCGCGATCCTGGTAGTCAGCACCCTGGCCATTGTATTTGGCTTGCTGTTGGGATTTGCCTCAGTCCGTTTTAAGGTGGAAGGGGACCCGGTGGTGGATCAGATTGATGCCATTCTGCCTCAAACCCAATGCGGTCAATGTGGTTACGCCGGTTGTCGTCCTTACGCGGAGGCCATTGCTGCCGGGGAAGCGGAAATCAATCAGTGTCCACCTGGCGGCGAGACAGTGATATTGGCGCTGGCGGATTTGTTGGGACGCGAACCCAAACCCCTCAATGAAGAACACGGTGAACATCAAGGCAAAACCGTTGTTGAGATCGACGAACAGGTCTGCATTGGGTGCACGCTCTGTATCCAGGCCTGCCCGGTCGATGCTATCGTCGGCGCGGCCAAACAAATGCACACCGTCGTCAAAGAGGAATGCACCGGTTGCAACCTGTGTATTCCGCCTTGTCCGGTAGACTGTATTCACATCATCCCGGTGGAAGAGGACATTAAAACCTGGTGCTGGCCAGCACCGCCCGCGGTACTGGAAAAACCCCCTGAGGAAAATCCGGCATGAAACACAGGCTGTGGCACTTCAAGGGCGGTTTACATCTTCATGGTCATAAACACATGTCCATGACCCAGCATGCTGTGCCACTCACACCGCCATCACGGGTCGTTCTGCCATTGCAGCAACATATCGGTGAACCTGCTGAACCCATCGTCGAGATCGGACAGCGGGTGCTGAAAGGCCAGATGATCGCCAAAGCCAGTGAATATATCAGTGTCCCGGTGCACGCCTCGACCTCCGGCACGGTGATTGCGATTGAAGAACGGACCGTCCCCCACCCTTCCGGCCTGCCTGCCACCTGTATTGTCATCGAGGCAGACGGGAAAGATGAATGGACAGAACTCCACCCTGTTACTGACTATCAGGCTATGGATCCCAGCGCCTTGCGAAATGTGATCCGGGAAGCAGGTATCGTGGGGCTGGGTGGTGCCGGCTTCCCGACATTTATCAAGCTTAATCCGGGTCCAGGCAATGTCATTGATACCCTGATACTGAATGGCGCCGAATGCGAACCCTACATTACCTGTGATGCCATGCTGATGCAGGAGCATCCCCGCCGTATTCTTGACGGCTTGTTGGTGATGAAACATGCCCTGCATGCCCGGCATTGCATCATTGCCGTCGAAGATAACAAGAAAGCGGCGCATACCATGCTGGTTAACGCCCTGCATGAACATGAATCGGAATTTATCGAAATCGTACAGATCCCCACGCGCTACCCTACTGGGGGTGAAAAACAACTCATCAAGGTTTTGACTGGCAAGGAAGTCCCCTCGAACGGACTACCCATCAATATCGGCATGGTCTGTCACAACGTTGCCACAGCGGCCGCCGTATGGGAAACCATTGAATCAGGCAAGCCATTGATTTCACGTTATGTCACCGTCACTGGCGAGGCAGTTGAAACGCCCCGCAATCTGGAAGTCCTGATCGGCACGCCATTTAGACAACTGCTCGAGGCCTGTGGCTGGCAACCGGAACAAACCGATGAAGTCCTGATGGGGGGACCGATGATGGGATTCGGCATGACATCACTGCAAGCCCCGGTGATCAAAACCACCAACTGTCTTCTCGCCCGGCCCAAAAACCAACCGCATCGGCATCCGGCCATGCCCTGCATTCGCTGTGGTCAGTGCACCAATGTCTGTCCTGCCAAATTGCTCCCCCAGCAATTATACTGGTATGCCCGCGCCAAGGACTTTGACAAAGCGCAGGATTTCAACCTGTTTGACTGCATTGAATGTGGCTGCTGCGCCTATGTCTGTCCCAGTCACATTCCCCTGGTGCAGTATTACCGTTTCGCCAAGACCGAAATCTGGGCCATGGAACGGGATAAACAAAAAGCCGATCATGCCCGACGGCGGCATGAGTTCCACCAATATCGTCTGGAGCGCAAGCGTCAGGAAGATGAGGAACGTAAACGCAAGAAAAAGGAACTGTTGAAGAAAACCCAGGGCAAACAGGATACGGAAGAAGATGCCAAGAAAGCCGCTATTGAAGCAGCCATGGCGAGGGTGAAGTCCAAACGGGAACAACAGGAAAAGAAAAACGTGGATAACCTGACCGAACAACAACAGCAGGCGATCCATAAAGTCGAGCAACGACGACAACGATTGCGTGAAGCCGAAACAGGTAACGAAGAGAAGAGCTAAAGCATGCAGTCGATACACAGTTCTCCCCATATTCCACCACAAAACAGCGTCACCCGCATGATGTTGGCGGTTCTGGTCGCCTTGATCCCCGGGATCCTGGTGTATATCTACTTTTTTGGTTGGGGTGTGGTCGTCAATATCGTGCTGGCCACACTGGCAGCAGTGGGCTGCGAGGCGCTGATGTTGCGCTTGCGCCATCGCCCCATCAAACCGTATCTGCTTGATGGCAGCGCTGTCGTCACGGCCGTGTTGTTTGCCCTGGCATTACCCACCCTGGCACCCTGGTGGTTGGTTATCGCCGGCGTGGCCTTCGCTATTGTGATTGCCAAACATCTGTATGGTGGCCTGGGCTATAACCCGTTTAATCCGGCAATGGTCGGTTATGCCACCTTGTTGATTGCTTTCCCGAAGGAAATGACCGCCTGGGTGCCGGCCGGCACCCATGAGATCAGTATGATCGACAATCTCCGTTATACCTTTTTGAATGCCTTACCAGACGGTATGACCTATGACAGTCTGACCATGGCCACCCCGCTGGATACGGTCAAAACCGAACTGGCGCAGGACCGCACCATGGCAGAAATTCCCCTGCGTTATTCCGGGCTGTTTGGTGGGGTCGCGGGGCGTGGCTGGGAATGGGTCAATTTTGCCTTCTTTCTGGGTGGACTGGTATTGATCTACATGAAGGTGATCAACTGGCGTATTCCGTTAGCTGTGATCAGCGGTATCTTCGTCATCGCGACCGCCTTTGCCATTCCGGATCCCGACCTGCACCCTTCACCCTGGTTCCATCTGCTTGGCGGCGCCGCGATGCTGGGCGCTTTCTATATTGCCACCGATCCTGTGACAGCGGCGACAACCCCGCGGGGCCAGCTCATTTATGGCTTTGGTATTGGTGTTCTTATTTATGTGATCCGGACCTGGGGGGGCTATCCGGATGGTGTCGCCTTCGCCGTGCTGATTATGAACATGGCTGTTCCCACGCTTGATTATTACACCCAGCCACGCGTTTTTGGCCAGGAGAAAAAATAACATGGCCCTGGTCCGCCACATGACGATTAGCGCGGTGCTACTGGGGCTGTTCGCGGTTATCGGCACGGCCATGGTGGCAATAATCTATGGCGCAACCGAGGAGCGCATTGCTGCTAACGAGCGGGCGTTTTTACTCAAAAGTCTGCATATCCTGATAACGCCGGGACAACACGACAATGACCTGTTCAATGATGTGATCACTGTTCAGGATAAGGAACTGCTTGGCACCACCAAACCGGTGCGGGTATACCGGGCACGCCGGGACAAACAGCCGGTTGCGGCGATCATCAATGCTGTCGCCCCGGACGGTTATAGCGGCAGTATCGAACTGCTGGTTGCGATTCGTTATGATGCCACTTTGGCAGGGGTGCGTGTCGTGAAACACAAGGAAACACCCGGCCTGGGTGATGCCATCGATGCCAGCAAGTCTGACTGGGTTCTGAGTTTTAATGATCGTTCGTTAGCAAACCCGGACAAGAAAGGCTGGGCGGTCAAGCGTGATGGCGGGATCTTCGACCAGTTCACCGGCGCAACCATTTCCCCCCGGGCCGTGGTCAATGCCGTGCATCGGAGCCTGCTTTACTTTAATGAACACAGGGACGAATTGTTTGACAAACCATCCATGCCGATCGAAGGACATGCATAATGACGCAACAGAGTTATCGCCACGTTATTAACGAAGGATTGTGGAACAATAATCCCGCGCTGGTGCAAATATTGGGTTTATGTCCTTTATTGGCGGTCTCCAATACGGTAATCAATAGCCTGGGTCTGGGCCTTGCCACCACCCTGACGCTGGTCGCCTCCAATGCGACCGTGTCGCTCATTCGACGCTGGGTACGGCCCGACATCCGGATCCCCGTATTTGTATTGATTATTGCCTCTGTCGTCACAGTAATCGAACTGGCAATGAACGCCTGGTTCCATGAACTGTATTTAATCCTGGGTATATTCATACCCTTGATAGTAACCAATTGCACGATCATCGCCCGTGCCGAATCTTTTGCTTCCAAGAATGCATTGATGCCTTCGATCATTGACGGACTTTTCATGGGGATCGGTTTTATGGCGGTATTGGTCGTGCTGGGTGCCATGCGCGAACTGATCGGTTTTGGTACCTTGTTATCCCATGCAGATTTGATGTTTGGTGAAATCGGCAAATCCTTGACGCTGCAACCCTGGGAGCAATACCGGGGTTACCTGCTGGCTATCCTCCCCCCGGGAGCGTTTATGGGATTAGGTTTCATTATCGCAATCAAAAACGTGATCGATAACCGTCGCGCGCGCAAACTACAAAAGGTTGTTACCGCTCAGCCTGAATTGGCATAACATCAGCATTGATAAAAATCCAATTGGCTTGATTTTGACCGCCAATAAAATTGACCTGCGACACTGTATTGCATAATGAAAAACGAAAATATTGCCGAAATATTCAAGCGGTTAAAAAAACATAACCCCAAACCCACCACGGAACTGAATTACACCTCACCCTTTGAACTTTTGATTGCCGTAATTCTTTCGGCCCAGGCAACCGACAAGGGTGTGAACAAGGCGACGACCGAGCTATTCAAGGTGGCCAGCACGCCCGAAGCCCTACTGGCACTGAAAGAACGCGGTCTTAAAAAACACATCAAGACTATCGGCCTGTTTAATACCAAGGCAA
>JBECLA010000115.1:0-6657 GCA_040235565.1 Thiohalomonadales bacterium
TTAATTGTCTTCAGGGATTCATGTAATACCCCATTATATCCCGGGTATTTTCAATGTCCCATGCATCATCGAAGACCATAGCTGTCTGAAAATAAATACTTTTTTCGTATTTGATAAGGCAAGCAGATCCTTTGGTACACTAGACTGTATCTGATGGATTAGGCGCTAAAGTATATGTATTACGAATATTTTAATCTCAAGGAAAATCCCTTTCGGTTAAACACCGATCCCCGCTTTTTGTACCTGAGCAAGATCCACTCGCAGGCCCAGGCATACCTCGAATATGCCCTGATGAATGAAGAGAACATCCTGGTGCTCAGTGGCGAAATTGGCTCTGGCAAGTCACTCATCGTCCAGAGTATTCTCGAGAAGCTGGGAGACGAGGTCCTGGCAATTAAAATCCATCAAACCCTGTTAACCGGCAACGAGTTCCTGCAGATGCTGCTGGTGGAATTTGGGATCGAAACTTTCTCCGAGAAAAAGGTTGAACTGCTGCATAACATTAAAAAATTTCTGTTGCAGCAACATCAGGCCGGCCAACGTGTGTTACTGATTGTTGACGAGGCGCAAAACCTGGATCCCCTCGTGCTGGAAGAAATCCGTTTTCTGGCTGACATGGAATGCAAAAACCACAAGTTGCTGAATGTTTTTCTGGTTGGCCAGCCGGAACTGAACAAAATCCTGGCCCTGCCTGAAATGGAACAACTGGTCCAGCGCATCCACCTGCGCTTCCACCTGAAGTCACTCAAGGAGGAGGAAGTCAGGGAATACATCCTGCATCGGCTCAATGTCGCCGATGGCGAGCACACCATTGAGATCGACGATAACGCCTTTCCCCTTGTGTATCTCTACACCGGAGGACGACCGCGGTTGATTAACGTCCTCTGTGATCACGCCTTGACCTGTGCGTATGCCAGTGATCAGAGAGCCTTCAACATGGAACTGATACAAACCGCGATCGAAGAACTGCAATGGTCACCCTATACCCAGGCACTGGAGGAACTCATCACGACCAAGCATGATGTTAGTCCCCAAGAAAAAAACTCGGCCTATTTTCTGGTATATAAAAAGAATCATCTGGTGGGCCGGTTTCCAATTGACAAAAGTCGTCTGCATATTGGGCGAGAAGCCGAAAATGACATCGTGTTAACCGCCCCGGGGGTAAGCCGCCATCATGCCCATGTGATTGTCATGATGAATAGCGATGTTTATATTCGCGACCTGGACAGTAAAAACGGGACCTTTGCCGGTACCGAACGCGTCACATTACAACTCCTGCAACATGGTGACGTGGTGACGATTTCCGAATTCCAGCTGAAGTACATCAGTGAACTTGATACCCAACAACACATTACCGGACAGGGCAATATCGTGCCTTACCCTGTACCGGCGAATGCGAATAAATGATGATGGAAATTAGCAGCAGCTATTGCCAGCGAGACGTAAAGTAACCATCAACTAGAACTTGCCGATCACGTTGACAAACATACCCTGACTATCGTAATCCAGATCAGTCAGATCATCAGAGAAGTCTGTGAAGTTATAGCCCACACCCATTTTGATATTGTCGCCGAAATGACGGTAAACACCCACTAACATACCGCTGCGTGAATCACCTGCTTCCTTGACATCAAGCAAGCGGCCTTCAAGCAAGGCATCCCAGCGATGAGTGAAGTGCCAGTCGGCTCTTAATATATACAACGCCGCCTCACTGTCGAAGAAATTGGGATTCACCCGATCCAGACTTAACTGGCCAAAGCGATGGGCGTACTTGCCTCCCAGGGTCCAGCTTGATGTCAGATCATAGCTGAAGTCCAATGACAGCACGTGACTCTTCTGGATATACAGCGCTGCGCTATTGTTGGGTGTCAACTGATCCGTGGTAGGCAGGTTATAGAAGTACGTATATTTAAACAGCGCATTCAGTGCATCATTGTTCACTGGTCGATAGGCATAACCCAGCACCGCTTCGGTGAAGTCGCCGTTATAAAAATCACCCAACGTACTTTCACTTTCAGAGTAATTCAGCTTGCCGATGAGGCGCCAATCCTGATTCAGATAGTACTTGATACTGTTTTTCATCAACCAGGTGGTACGCTCAGCAAATGAAGTATCAGGTTGTTCCGTTTCGTCGACACGATACTCCAGTGCACCGGCATATGTCAGCGCATTGAACTTGTAACCAATTCTGAAACCTGCCGCGGTGCGGTTGGTTTCCGCGCCGGTGTTTTCATCCCGGAGTGTACCAATATCGATGCTGCCACCGAGGTTCAGTCTGTCATTGGCGACCAGGTCAAAACCCAATGCATGGGTCAACCCGGTTGGCACATCACCATGGGTATAGCGCTCTTCCATATAAATACTGGCACTATCAGAATAACGGGTCTTGAATCCTGTCGCCAAATTGCCGCGGCGGGCTTTCACGCCGTTATCTGTCCGTTCATTTTCGAGAGCATAACTACTGTAAATATCAGTGGCGTCGGTCATCTTGTAATCGACACCGAGCTTGGCCGCCGGGCCGATGTCACCGGACGATAATTCACCATCCAGTTTGATGCGATCACTGGCACGATATTCCGCGCCGACGCCAATGCGCCCGTTTTCATCACGATTGCCGGTCACACTGGCCGTGTCCTGTGCAAAGCCGTACGCCTGCCAGTTTTCCTCCGAATCATATGTCGCTCTCACTGCCACATCAGAACGGTCACCTTGTTGCTGGGTAAGCGGCACCACAATCGAATCATCGGTACGCGTGTCTTTTCGCCAACCCAGGCCGAAAGTCCAGTTATTATTCAGCAGATAGTCAACATCCACTTCCAGAGCTTCGGTCTGGAGTGCATTTTCCTGGTCCTGGGCATCGGCCTTGAGTTTGACATTCACCGAGTCAGTTACCGGCATTTCCAACATCGCACCGGACTGGGTGGTATCGGTGTTTGCTATCAGACCCGGCGCAGCATAGCCGGCATCGAGCTGCTGATTATAAAAGGTGAATTTGCCGTTCAGGCCGGCAAAAATGTCTTCGAGGCGAACACTGGCATCCACCCGCTGGCCATTTGCCTTGACATCCGTGCCCGCTGCCAGCGCAGCCTCGTTAAAGTTGTAACCGCCATCACTGGAGGACTGAGTTGAGGATACCGGACCCTGACTGGTGGACTGCTGCAGTTTGAACCAGGTACCGGCATTTTTCCTCCAGGTTAAATCGTAGGCGTTGAGACTGGTCTCACTGCCTGTGACTTCCTGATCTTCCAGGGTCATACCCAGTTTCACATGATCACCAAACCAGTAATGCGCCCGGCCACCGGTCACGATGTCTTCCAGATCTTCAAATCCCGGGGTGTATTCATAATTTGCCACCAGATAGGCGCGATTGCCGCCATAATCAGAGCTATCTACCAGCAGGTCGGATGCCGCCGTGGCGGACAACGGCGCTTTGAGCATGATCCGTCCCTGGATATAGTCAATATCGTAATCCAGGCCAGGGGTCAGGTTTTTCACACTCAGTACGACATTGGATAGCGCATCACGCACTTCGATACGCAGGCGATCAGAACCGGTGAGGATGTCCTGACGACGCAAGTAGTATAAAGAGCCACCGGTGCCGAGGAATTCATCACGTCCCGCCACGGTACCCGGCTCAGCGGCAAACACATTGGCAACAAACCGCTTCTCACCGAATGATGTGGTGGCATCGCCCTCATAATTGAAATTGGCACCATAGAGGCCCCGGTCGACATGAGCCAGATCGTTATCCAGATAGGCAATATCGAAATTGCCCCACAAGCCATAGTTCTTGTCTTTCTTCCATTTCAGGTAGAACTTGCCGGAGGTAGGCGCATCCTCTTCCACGGTGCTGTCATCACCAAAGGTGGGATAGTAATAATCCGGATCGAGGCGCCGGAACAAGGCTTCCGGTGACTTGTTCATGAAATTGGAGAACAACTCATCCACCGGGCCTTCACGGGTATCGGCACTGGCAGTCAGAACCGACTCATTTTCAAATTCACCCTTGGCATAGAAGGCCAGTCGCCCGTCTACCGCGAGATCATTGTTGTAATGCTGATCGTCTCCGGTCACTTCCTTCGCCGGGCCATTGGTGCTGTCACGGGCAACGGTCAAATCAGCAATACCGACATAGAACCAGTCACGCTTTTCCAGATCCAGATCGCGCTGGTAGACATTGCCGTGACCGGCGTCATCGGTAATGGCCACTTCCACGGTATGCAGACCGGAAGGCAGGATATACTCGCCACCGAATTCGCCACTGTCAGCAACCGGCAAGGCATGCCCGGCAAACCAGACATTGTGGCCTTCTGGCACATCCTTGCCATAGACACTCACCACACCACCATTCAGCGGTATATTGTTAACCCCGAGACGATTCTCGCCGTAACCCACCAGCAATTCTTGTTGGGGGTCACGTTTGCTGTTATCCGCCTCGAGTTTATCAACGACCCATAATGTCTGTTCCCTGGTCTCATCAAAGTTATCCTGCTTGTCGTAGACGCGTAAAATGTACTTGATCTCGGTGCGCGGCGACGAATAGCTGTCCAGATCGACCTGCCACTGTGCCTCACCCGCTTCATTCAACGGTACGATCGCAATGGGAGTATCGCGGGTGGACTGCTCGGCACTGAACAGGCGCACCTCAGCTTTGCTGATAAAGGCAGGGTAGTTTGTATAAAGCTTGAAGTGCGTCTGGTTCTCGATAAATTCGGTATCCCCGCTGTCCGCAAAACTGATGACGTTCGGCCAGGCGGTCACATTCAAACGAGGTTTGACCTGCAGATTGTCAAACTTGAAGTTCACTTGCGCCTTGTCCAGGGCGACATCTGTACACCGCTGGACATCGGAGGTGCCTTTGTTGGGATCGTTGATGGGTTGACCGTCAACAGTGATCCGCATGAGATTAAGCGCATAGGGATTTTGCGTCTCCACGTCACGGGTAATACGTTTAATGGATACCCCTTCGTTCTCATCCAGAATGGCTAGTTCGTCATAGACAACCTGAACCTCGACCTTTGATTGATCGAGTTCGATGAAACCGGTATTGACAACATCATGGGACTGCACATAACCGTGACCTTCAAACTCGGCCTGTTTTTCTGACAGGTTCATCTGTGCCTTGATGGCCTCCATCGCACGTCGTGCACGTGCGGTAGAGAGGCCAATATCATCGCCATATACCATGGCGGTACGACGATCCAGACGTTTGTTGCCGGTGTAACCGATGAACCGCAGACGGACATTCCCCTTGTCGTTGAGATCGGTCATCGCGCGTTGCAGATGTTTGGTATAACCCTCCGGAATCACCGGCTGGCCATTTTCGAAATAAATCGGCTGGATATCCCCTTCCGGTGGATTATAAATTCGTTCCACCGTTTCAGCCGCGGCGGCTTCCGGACAGATCTGGGGTTCATCAGGCAGATCTTCCAGTGGATCATCGTGCCAGAACTCCACTTCAACCCGACGGTTAAGCGCACGGCCCTTGGCGGAATTATTGGACGCCAGCGGGTAATCGGAGCCTTTACCGGTACTGGCCACTGCCTTATACGGCAGACCCAATGCTTCCTGGACTGCGGTGGCGACGCGTCGCGCATTGGCTTTGGACAAGCCGGTATGATCCCCGTAGATACGCGCATCCCGATCACCGAGTGGCATGTTGTCGGTATATCCGATGAAGCGCATTTGCACATTGTCTTTACCGTCCAGATTGCGCAGTGCCTGCCTGAGCTGTTGCAGGAATTGCGCCGGTACTTCCGATACTCCTTCATCATAATGGAAAGGCGGAACCAGATTCTTCAGCTTGGTGCGGCGTGAATGACCTTGTTTATAACGTAACATACACATGGTTTCGACACGGCACACCATGATCCGTTTGATCTCCTGATCGACCTCGACTTCGCGATTCACCAGTTCTTCACTGACCTCGTCATACCAGACTTCGACTTCCACCCGGCGGTTGCGCGCCCGGCCTGACTCGGTTTGATTGCTGGCAATCGGCCTGGTCTGTCCCATACCTTCATAGGAGATGGCTTCCGGTGGTAACTCCAGCGCACGTTGGAAGAATTCCGCCGTGGTCCCCGCACGTTCTTTTGACAGCCCGAAGTTGTCCACATATTGTTGCTGTAACTCATCACTCAACTGGACATTGTCGGTATGACCGATGAAGTGGAGCCGGACATTTACCCGATCGCGCATGCTTTCCATCACATTACGCAGCTTATTGATAAACTCGTCAGGAATCTCCGCCTGGCCTGAACTGAATGGTATCGGTGGAACCACGTTCGCCAGTTTGCGGGTGGTGTATTTCTTTTCCGTGACCTGCTCGGTCTCGGTTTCGGGCGCTTCGGTTTTGAACTGTGCAGGATCCTGCATCCACGGTGTCAGGGTATAACCATACGGTAATTGTTTTTCCGTGTCCGCACCAACATTACTGTTGTCGAACACACCGGATGTAAAACCCAATAGATTGAGGTTGTCTGACAGTTCCGAATTTTTCTCGACCGGACCACCATGCCGCCAGAAGATCTCGATTTCGATGGTCAGTTCGCTATCACTGATTTCTTTCCAGTGTTCCTGGATGCGTTCTTTCAGTTTGGCAATTCGCTCATCAACCAGACTGGCTGATTCCACATCCGCCAGATACGTTAATCGTAA
>JBECLA010000121.1:0-15652 GCA_040235565.1 Thiohalomonadales bacterium
AACAACTGCGATGCAACGACGATGAAACTACAACACAACAAACACTGGAAACACACACCCGGGAAATGCAGCAACTTATCGAGCGTGAATTGCGGCGCGCACGCATCGCAGGCGAAGGACCAACCGGTGCCCACTTTGTGACCAGCACGGAAATAAAGCCACTACTTGAAACACTACAGAGGATTTATCACCAGAAACACCTTGTCATCGAAACAGTCATACCGACAGATTTGATCCTGCCCTTCGATCGGGAAGACATCCTCGAGTTACTCGGTGTACTGATGGACAATGCCTGTAAATGGGCACAAAAATCCGTCTGTCTCACAATACACATGGACAAGCAGGTAAATATAAAAATCGAGGATGATGGTCGCGGTGTGAGTGATAAACTCATGGCACAACTCACACCACGCGGTAAACGCCTGGATGAAACGGTCAGTGGTTATGGATTGGGACTGGCCATTGCACAGGATATCATTGACCAATACCAGGGCGCTTTGGCCTTCGGACGATCCGAACAACTGGGCGGATTGTGTGTGACTGCAACACTGCCCCTCGATCAAACAATAGCCGACCAGCCACCCGACAGCTTTACTGATAATTAGATGATCGGACTGTCGGGGTTGGGTTCGTCGGTATTTTCCGGCTCATATCGCTCCCGGAACTCTTCCACCGAAGCTTCCGCCCGTTCTACCTTGCCAAAGCGGGCGATATGAAAAAGTGCATCGCCTTCATTGATGAGTGGCAAGTTAACCCGGCCGATAATGATCCCGGCGTGTTTCGCATGAACAGCCTGTTCAACCTCGCCGAAGGGGTCTTCGATAACGCCGAGCAGACCATCCTTATCAACCCGGGCACCGAGCGCCACCACAGGCCGAAAAATTCCGCTACTGGGTGCCCTTACCCAGGAACTTGATCGGGCGATCATCGGCGCTTTGGGTTGACGTTTCTTTCGGGTTGAGGCCGGTAACATTTCCAGTTCGCGCATCACGTTGATGATGCCGCGCACACCGGCTCGAATAGAGACCTCATCAAACCGTAATGCCTCACCTGCCTCATAAAGCAGCATCGGAATTCCCATTTCCGCGGTTGCTTCGCGCAAAGAACCGTCACGCGATGTTGAATTCAACAGGACCGGTACCGCAAAGGCTTTTGCCAGCCTTGCGGTCTCCTCATCGTCAAGATTTGCCCGGATCTGCGGCAAATTGGCGCGATGTATGGCACCGGTATGCAGGTCAATCCCGTGCGTACATTTGGCAACCACCTCATTCATAAACAGGTGCGCCAGCCGGCTCGCGAGTGGTCCCCGATCCGAACCCGGAAAACTCCGGTTCAGATCCCGTCGATCCGGGAGATAACGGGAATGATTGATGAGACCATGCACATTCACCACCGGCACCGCAATCAACGTTCCGCGTATGCGCTTGAGTGAAGCCTGTTTTAGCAGGCGCCGGATAATTTCCACGCCGTTGATTTCATCGCCATGGATGGCGGCACTGATAAACATGCGCGGCCCGTCCTTTTTGCCACGGATAACATGGATGGGGATTTCAATCGGAGCGTGGGTATAAAGCCGGGTAACCGGTAAGGCGATGGTGACGCGTTTACCCGGGGTAATATCGATGCCGGCAATACTGAAAATTTCCGCGTTCAAACAACGTCAGCCTTTACCACGCGTGCGGGTTTTATAAGGTTTGGCGTTTTTTTCGATAAAATCGATGATCAACCCTGCCACATCCTTGCCGGTGGCAGTTTCAATCCCTTCCAGTCCCGGTGATGAGTTGACTTCCATCACTACCGGCCCGTGGTTCGAGCGTAACAAATCCACCCCTGCCACATTCAATCCCATGATACGCGCGGCCCGGACCGCCGTCGAACGCTCCTCCGGGGTAATCCTGACAACCATACCGGTGCCTCCACGGTGTAAATTGGAACGGAATTCCCCCTCCCGGGCCTGGCGCTTCATTGACGCGACGACTTTTTCGCCTACCACGAAACAGCGGATATCCGCTCCCCCGGCCTCCTTGATGAATTCCTGCACCAGAAAATCGGCTTTCAGACCACGAAAAGCATCGATGACGCTTTCCGCCGCTTTTCTGGTTTCCGCCAACACCACGCCCTTGCCTTGTGTCCCTTCGAGTAATTTCACCACCAGCGGTGCACCGCCAACCATATCAATCAGATCCTGCGTATTACTTACATCATGTGCAAAGCCGGTAATAGGCAGGCCTATGCCTTTACGGGACAATAATTGTAAAGAACGAAATTTATCCCGTGACCGTCCGATGGCAACGGATTCATTGAGGGGAAATACCCCCATCATTTCAAACTGGCGAAGTACCGCAATACCATACAAGGTAATAGAAGCGCCAATGCGGGGAATCACCGCATCCACATCCACGATACGTTCACCTTTATACTTGACTCCCGGCCGCATGGTCGTCACTTCCATATAACACTTCAAAGTGTCGTAAACAGCCGCTCTGTGTCCGCGCTGTTCGGCCGCCTCGACCAGGCGTCGGGTTGAATACAACTTGGTATTTCTGGAAAGTATGGCTATATTCATCGTTTAGTCAGTTTCAGTTGATATCCCCGGTTTTTCCCCCACCAGGTAGGATCGACCTGGATTAACAATTATTTTACCTTTCATTGCTGTTCTACCGAGCAGCATTCTGAATTTCATGGTATCCCTGTTTGTCAAGGTCAGTTCAATGGGCCAGACCTGATCGCCAAGCTTCACAGATGACGCAATAACATAACGTTGCTCCCGATGTCCACCCGAGTCGGTAACCATGCGCTTATCCAGAACCGGGGCGACACATTCCACTTCAATATCCTTGCGACGCTGGTAAGGATGAATTTTAAATCTTACCATTTTTCTGCCTTTTTTGGTGAACGCCCGGACACTGAAGGCGTGCAAAGCCGAGGTTCTGGCTCCGGTATCGATTTTTGCCTTGATATGTTCAATACCCAGTTCAGGCAGTGATACCCATTCACGCCAGCCGATGGTCATTTTGTTTATTTTCATTTTGAATGGTTTACTCGTCATCCGGCCCGGGCAACGCCATGCTAATACAGTAAAAGTAGTGCTTGCATCAGCCAATGCACACAATATAGCTTAACATCTTCCCTCCTTTTTAAAACCAGGCCCGCAGTCCCTGTCCGGTTTGGCATATACATACTATATAAATAGTATGTACCAGGGATTAGAATTGATCCACAATAAGAACAGGGCCGTTACCGTCCACTCGCTGGCCGGGAATAACAACGTCGTATTCGAAACCGGTATACTTGGTGTTATACAGAAATGAAACATTTGCTCATTTTTGTGTTGGTATGCCTGTTTGGGGTAACAAAACCAGCTCTTGCCCTCTCGGTTTCGGTTGATATTCGAGGCATCAAGGGAGCGGAAAAAGACAATGTCCTCGCTCATCTCAAAATTGAAAAAGACAAAAACCGGGCCGATCTGACCCCGCTCCGGATCCGCCGCCTCCATGCCCAGGCGCCGCAGGAAATCAGGCAGGCACTGCAACCATTCGGATACTATAAACCGCTGATTCGTGCAAACCTGATTAAACAGGAGGACGCATGGATTGCCAGGTATGAAATCGAACCCGGTCCCCCTGTGATTATTGCGACCATTAATATCAGCGTCACTGAACCGGCAAGCACCGAACAATCCGTCCGGGACTATCTTGACACGCTCACGTTGCAGGTTGGTGATCGGCTTGATCATAATCGTTACGAAGAAATCAAAAAGACGCTATTACGTCTTACCATTCAAAACGGTTACCTGGATGCCGAATACCTGCAGAGCGCCATCAATATCGAACTGAAGAATAATCAGGCACATATTGTATTGCGACTAAAATCTGGAGCAAAATACCGCTTCGGAAAGATCGTTTTCATACAAGATGCCTATGACGAAGATTTCTTGTCACGGTATATCAAATTCCAGCCTGGTGATACCTACGATCCTGCCGCCCTCTTGAAACTTCAATCCGATCTCAGCAACAGCGGCCTGTTTGAACGTATTGATATCGAGCCTCGTCGCGACCACAGCACTGATGACAAAGTACCAATTTATATCACCTTGCATGAAAGCAAGCCGCGTAAATGGAAGTTCGGGCTGGGCTACGGTACCGATACCGGTTTTCGGGGTAACATCAGGCATAGTCGACGAATCGGACGCCGGGGTCATGTGCTTGGCTTCGATTTACTGGCATCTGAAAATATTCAATCGTTGTTGGGCACTTACATTATTCCCCTCGAGGACCCAACCACCGAAGAAATGGCATATACGGCACGAGTCAGTAATGAAACAACGGATAGTCGTGATAGCAATATCGCCAGTCTGAGTGCCAGTTATACGACACTGCAAAATAGCTGGCGCCGTGTTGTCAGTCTGAATTATGAGTATGAAGACTTTACCGTTGCTGAGCAGAGTGATGAAACACTGTTCCTTTATCCGATTGCAAGTTGGGCTCGCACCTCTTCAGATGACCGGATTAACCCTACCCGAGGCCAGAGATATTTCCTGGAAGTGATTGGCGCTTCCAATGCCGTGTTATCGGATGCCACATTTTTACAAGGACGGGCAAATGGAAAATGGGTAATCAACCTGGGAGCAAACAGCCGCCTCCTGGCCCGGACGGAGATCGGTGCAACCTGGGTCGAAAACATCCTTGATCTGCCGGCATCCAAACGTTTTTATGCCGGTGGTGACACCAGCATCCGTGGTTACGGATTTGAACAACTTGGTCCCCTGAATTCACTGGGTGAAGTCGTGGGTGGCAAATACCTGCTGGTCGCCAGCGCTGAATTCGATCACCGCCTGACAGAGGCATGGAGTGTGGCTGCCTTCTATGACGCGGGAAATGCATTAAATGACTTTGACGATCTCAGCGATCAGATTGCTGCAGGTGCGGGCTTTGGCATACGCTGGCATTCACCTGTCGGCCCGGTGAGAGTCGACTTCGCCTGGGCGCTCACTGAACCCTATGAAGGTTTTCGTTTGCATCTGGTAATAGGGCCGGACCTGTGAAACGTACCACGCTTTCCATATCATTTGTTGTGCTGCTGGGAATTTTTGGCACTAGCTGGTATGCACTCAACTCGCAATGGGGCCTGGATCTGACTTTCAACCTGGTCAAACATGCTATACCCGGCAAACTCAGCATTCGGTCACTACAAGGGAAACTTCTTGGGCCAATCAAGGCGCATGGCATCAACTATGTCAATAACGAGATTAACCTGACACTTGATGAACTGCAGTTCGATTGGCAACCTTTCAGCCTGTTCAAAGGGACACTGCAATTCACCACCATCAAGGCACAGGGCCTCAGCATTGAACCAGACAGGACTACTGATCAATCGCGTTCTGATGCAGGTGAATTTTTTTCACTGCCCCTGGCAATTGATGTGCATGAAGCACAATTCAGCGACATTATCATTCTCAACAAGCAACAACCGATCGAGATCTCCCGGATACGCCTGCAGGCCAGAGCAGATGATCACACACTGCAGTTAACCCAACTCAACATCAAGTCAGATCAATTTGACCTCACTGCCGACGGTCAACTCGGACTGGAGGCAACGCAAGCCGTCGAGTTATACACAGCCTGGACTGCGAGATTACCTGACCTGGTCCCGTTACAAGGTAGCGGTAAGCTGGCAGGTTCGCTGACACAGCTTGAACTCGAGCAATCGATCAGACAGCCGGGGATTGACGTGACGTTACATGGCGTGTTGCGCGATATCATTTCACAATTAAGATGGAATCTTTCCCTCGAGATAACCCGGTTTTTACCCCGGCAAGTCTCACCCGATTTGCCTGTCATAACCACGCAGGGCAAGTTGAACTCGAGTGGTGAACTCGATGCATTTAATCTGACGGGTGATCTATACAGTAATGTGCCAGGACAGGGTGAGTTTCAGACGCAGTTTGAAATCCATGCGACCCCTGAGGTCTGGAAACTTGCCCGGCTGAATGCGGTGCATAATCCGACCAGGGCGAGACTGGCAGCCAATGGCGAATGGCATCCCGGACCCCATCTCGGCACGTTGAGCCTGTCGGGAAACTGGAATCAACTTGCCCTGCCTCTGACTACAAATCAACAGGCACGGCATCTCATCAGCAAGACCGGACAGTTCATGATTAGCGGCAACCCCGATAACTATAAATTCGAGACAGATGGGGATCTCTCTGTTCCCAACTGGCCCGAGATGCAAATCACCATTGAAGGACAGGGTAACCTGAAGCAAGTCAGGCTGTCGAATATCACTGCAAGGACACTGGACGGAACTATTACGGGAACTGCTCTGGCCAGTTGGAAGCCGCAACTGTCATGGCAGGGAATGCTGCAGGCAAAAGATCTTGATCCGGCTGTTGAATGGCATGACTGGCCCGGTCGGCTCAATGCAGAGTTCCATATCCAGGGTAAAACCAGCAAAAATAAAGTCCTGACCAATCAGTTTTACCTCAAGGAACTGACTGGCACGTTGCGTGGTTACCCGGTTGCCGCACAGGGCAGAGTCGACTGGGAAACCGACAGCATCCATATTAATGAAGTAACACTGGACATTGGTGATGCGAGATTGCGTGCCTCCGGTAGTCGGGATAAAAGCTGGAATATGCAAGCAGCACTCAACGCGCCGGACCTGAATGCACTGTGCCCCTATTCCAGAGGCGAATTTACAGCCGATGTCGTGTTATCCGGACCACGCAAAACACCGCATATCATCGCCAACATCGCCGGGAAAAAAATTGCCTTTCAGGATTATCAGATTGCCGGGATGAGTAGTAATTTTGATATCGATCTGCAGAGTGACGAAAGCTTTACCGCCGTGCTTACCGCCACTGATCTGGTCAAAGGCGGCCGGCAATGGCAAAGTTTTATTTTTACCGCCAATGGCACACGCACTCGACACCAGTTGCAGCTTGAACTTAAACAGGAAATGGATCTTGTTCAACTGGTCATCAATGCCGGTTTGAATGAGCAACAGATCTGGCGTGGAGAAATCACAAAAACCGTTTTCAAGACTGATAAATTCGGTGACTGGCAACAACCTCAACCAACTTCCTTCTCCCTCGGCGAACAGACAGCCTTTCTTGAACCATGGTGCCTGACACAACCTGGCGCCCGAATTTGCCTGCAAGGGGAAAGGCAGCAAAAGGCATGGGATATGCAACTGGAAGCAAATCATCTACCTCTTGGTTTGCTTGAAAACTGGCTACCCGCGCATCTGGCACTAAATGGCCAGGCCGAGCTGGACTCAAAGCTGCATTATGTTCCTGATCAAGTATTAACGGGCGATCTCACTATCAATATTCCGCAAGGTTTCAGGCTGGAAGTTCCGGATAAAGCACAGTCATTTCAGTTTGAGGCCGGTAAACTGCATGCCAGCCTGGATGAAGCAGGTCTTGCCACAAATATTGATTTACCGGCAAATGATTTCGGTGAATTAAAACTGGTGTTGAAGCTGCCAGACTGGCATGCCCTCTCCGGCCTGACTGCAACGCAACCATTAAGCGGCCATCTGAACCTCTCTCTCGTGTCACTTGATCAGCTGAATGGATTTTTCCTGGACTCTCCCAATCTAACCGGTTCATTAATCGCGGAGCTTCGATTGGGAGGCACAATTGGCACACCGTTAGTGACCGGAGAATCAAGGGTCCATCAAGCGTCGGCGGACATTCCCGCTTTGGGGATCAAACTCGAGGATATTAATTTTCGTGCTTACAGCCAAAGCGGCAAGAAAATTGATTATCAGCTAAGCGCCCGCTCAGGCAAGGCAGCCCCTCTCACATTGACAGGCCATACGCTGCTCCAGGCACCAGCTGGGTGGCCAACCAGACTTCAAATACGTGGCGATAATTTCCTGCTTGCCAATCTCCCAGACGCAAAAATAAACATCTCGCCACAACTGGATATTGAAGTTCAGGGCCGACGTATTGATTTGGCAGGTACAGTAACCGTTCCCCATGCACGCTTTCGTCCACGTCACCTGCCGCAGTCAACGGTATCACCTTCACAAGATGTCGTCATAACCGACTCAACCGATTTGCCCGAGACTGATGAACGCTGGAAGATATACAGTAATGTGAGGATCATCCTTGGTGATCATGTTTATTTCGATGGTTTCGGTTTACAGGGTGAACTACAGGGTAACGTTCTGCTGATCGATGAACCGGGTAAACTGACTGTCGGCCAGGGAGAAATCAGTATTACCGAAGGCACTTACCGGGCTTATGGGCAAGATGCCAGGATACGTCGCGGACGACTGATGTTTGCCAATACCCTGGTTGAAGATCCCGGTATTGATCTGGAAGCAGTGCGAGAAATCGATAACGTTGCGGCTGGCGTACGGGTTCGTGGTACCCTCAAACAACCGGAATTGACCCTGTTCTCAGAACCGGTAATGTCTGAATCGGACATTATCTCCTATTTCCTGCTGGGACGCCCGATAGAGGCAACGACAGAAGATGCCGAGGGGGAACAATTACAAAAGGCCATACTCGCGGCCAGACTGGCAGGTGGCGAACTGATCGTCGATCAGACCGGTATCTACTCCTATGTCGATGAATTGTCGGTCGAAGCAGACCGCACCACTGAGCAAACCTCCCTGGTAGTAGGCAAATATTTATCGCCCAAACTCTATGTGCGGTATGTCACCGGGATTATCGAATCAAGCAATATCGTTGAAATCCATTATAAACTGAGCAAGCACTTGCGTATTCAGACCGAGGCCGGCTATCGCAGTTCCGAATCTGTAACCGGCGCTGATATTTACTACACTATTGAATATTAAACGGGATAGATAATACGAGAGCAAAAGACATGCAATTAAAAATGTACCTTACACTTGGCCTGTTAATCCTGCTGGTCATTTTTACAGTGCAAAATGCGACCGTCGTCCCGCTAACGTTTCTGTTCTGGAAAATGGAAATTTCGCGTGCGTTGTTAATATTCTTCGCATTCATTATTGGCATGATTGTCGGATGGCTATCCCGCAATCACATGCAGCATATCCGACAACATAAGCGCGCGAAAAAACCGGATTAAATCGGTATATCGTCAATATATGACGCTGCAGATAATAACGGCATCTGTCATCAAACAGATTCAGCTTGTCCGGTTTCTTCGGGCAATTCGATGATAGATGGGAAATTGACATGCATCAGCAGGCGGTTCAAGATCCTTCCGCCTTTCAATGTCTGTTTCGTCATTCTGTCGATTCGATTAATCTGATTTAATATGGCATCCATTTCCTGGATATTAATATCCTGTCTGGCGCCTCTTTCCAACACCATGTCTCTCAGTCGGCGATAGGTATTATGTAATTCCACCAGTTTCTTCTCTGTCTCTTCAACTGAAAAGTCGGGCAATTGCGGATTGCTGGCGCTTAATGTCGCTACCGCATCTGCCTTGTATTGTTGCATCACCGAGATGATCTCTTCATCTGCGGGGAGCCTGATATCGACCTGTTGCCTGGCATAATTCAGTGCGAGATTGGAGACCGTGGTGTAATTTTGTAAGGCATGCAGTACCTCCGGTAATGTCTCGACGATATCCTGTGTCAGGGTTGACTTTTCCATATGCGCAATAAAATTACCCATGGCCTGTTCCAGGTTGTTCACTGCAGCACGCTCACCGTATACCTGTTTGCCGGGACCGGATTCTGAACTCAAGGCACTTTTTGCCATGCGGCGGGCAATATCACCAATTCGTACCAGTTCCAGGATAACGGCATTCAACGCCAATGCCGGTGTTGCCGCGACGGTTCTGTCCAGGTATTTCGGTTTACCCTCGATTTCTTCTGCCGTTCTGAATTTTTTCTCCAGAAATCCGGAGAGAATGTTACTGACCGGGAGTATGCAAAGCACCCCGAGTATATTAAAAACGGTATGAAACAAGGCAAGTGTCACAGCCGGTGTGTCTTGCAGGTATGGCATTTTGCCGGTCATATTGATCAGCCAGAACATGAGTGGCAGCAGCATGAGTGCCAACACCCCGGTCATTACATTGAACAGGATATGGGCTGTGGCAACACGCTTGGCATTGGGGGTGGCCCCAACCACTGCAAATGCGGCTGTCGAGGTGGTACCGATATTGGCACCGATCACCATCGCGGCAGCCGCCTCAATTGTCATAATACCCCCGCTTGCCGCCGTCAGGGTAATTGCGATTGCGGCGCTTGAAGACTGGGTGAACAGCGTGATCAGAAAGCCGATACCCAGATACAGTAATATGCCCGCGACACCCTCGACACCCAGTGCCTGTAATTCAATCCCGCCCGCCAGACCGGCAAAGGCTTCGCGCAGAACATCAATTCCCACAAAGAACAACCCGAAGCCAGCCAGTGCCTCACCAACTGAACCCAGGCGGCTTGTTCCTCTTGCCAGTCGCAACAGCATGCCAACACCAATCAGCGGCAAGGCAAAGGCCTCGATCTTGATATTGAATCCCACCAGTGCGACCAGCCAGCCCGTCATGGTCGTACCTATATTGGCCCCGTAGATCACACCCAGAGCCCGATAAAGTGATAACAGACCCGCGTTGACAAACCCGATGGTTGCCACAGTCACCGCGCTGGAAGACTGCACCAATGCGGTGACCAGCAAGCCCGTTATTACGCCGCGAGTATGGGTGTAGGTCCAATGGCCCAGCAAGTCACGCAGCTTTCCTCCCGCTGCCAACTTGAGACCATCGGTAATCATTCTGACTGCCAGCAGAAACAGTCCAAGTCCGCCTGCCAGCATGCCGATAGTGACGTATAAGCTTTGTTGCATCGAAATCACAATGTCAACGGGTGCAGACGTACCTGTTGTTAGCTGGTTATACACATAAAAAGCAGACCAGCATATTCTGGTATTTTCGTTTCTGTCGCCGTCGTTGAACTATCCTTAGTTTTAAGTATATGCCAAATAAACCTTTACACGACAGGAGGAAAGTTTGAAGATTATTCAACCAGGTTTTCCGTTTAACCTGACAAAATTGTAACGATGCCAAGTTCGGTCACCATTGCCTATTTTTCCATGGAGATTGGTCTGCAATCGGCCATTCCTACCTATGCTGGTGGGCTGGGCATTCTGGCGGGCGATACCTTGCGGGCATCGGCCGATGCTGGTATTCCGATGGTGGGGATCACCCTCCTTTCACGTAAAGGCTATTTCCGACAACAGCTTGATGCCTCAGGCTGGCAATCCGAGACGCCCATCAAATGGCCAGTCAATGATTACCTGCAACTCCAGGAACCCCGAATCACTGTTGACATCGAAGATCGTAAAGTGACCATCCAGACCTGGCGTTATGACATTCAGGGAATTGATGGTTCCGTTGTGCCTGTTTTTTTACTCGACACCAATGTCAACTCCAACAACGATTATGATAAGAGCCTGACAGAATACCTCTATGGCGGCGATAATACCTATCGATTGTGTCAGGAATTAATTCTGGGAATTGGCGGCATCAAGATCTTGCGTGCCCTGGGGTATAACGAGATCAATCGCTACCATATGAATGAAGGGCATTCCAGCCTTTTGATTTTCGAACTGCTGGAAGAACTCGTCAAAAAAGAAGGTAGCAAGGAAGCAAATGAAAATGACCTGAGCAAGGTCCGCCAACAATGCGTTTTTACAACACACACGCCCGTCGCAGCGGGCCACGACAGATTTCCGTTTGAACTCGCTTGCCGGATCTTGAAAAAATGCAGCACTTTCCATGTTATGGGCAAAAGCCTGTGTTGCAATGGTGAGCTGAACCTCACCTACCTGGCTCTGGATGCCAGTCATTACGTCAATGGTGTTGCCAAACGACATCGGGAAGTCTCAAAGCGAATGTTCGTTGGTTACGACATCGATTCGATCACCAACGGTATCCATGCAACCACATGGGCCCACACCGAAATGCAGGCATTGTTTGATGAATTCATCCCGGACTGGCGCCGTGATAACGCAAGCCTGCGTTATGCCGTCAGTATCCCGCGCGACAGGATCTGGCAGGTACACAAACGAGCTAAACGCCAGCTACTGGAGTACGTGAACAAAGTATGTAATTCGGGTATGGATTTGGATGTATTTACCATTGGCTTTGCGCGGCGTGCCACCCAGTACAAGCGTACCACCCTGTTGTTCAATGATCTCGCACGATTCCAGGCAATCACCACCCGTGTTGGACCCGTCCAGCTTGTATTCGCCGGTAAGGCGCATCCCGACGACCAGGCCGGCAAGGAATTGATTCAACAGATTTTCAGATTCAGGGAGAGTCTCGATGACAATATTAAAATCGCCTATATTCCTGATTACGACATCGATATCGCACGTTTAATGACCGCCGGGGTAGATCTCTGGCTCAATACCCCGCTGCCACCACTGGAAGCCTCGGGAACCAGTGGCATGAAGGCCGCGATCAATGGCGTTCCCTCGTTGAGTGTTCTGGATGGTTGGTGGATCGAAGGCTGTATTGAGGGAGTAACCGGTTGGTCTATTGGTAATGCCAGCCAGTTTCACGATAAGCGTCCGTCTGAAAAAGAGGAAGCGCAATCCCTGTATACCAAACTGGAGCGGGATATTCTGCCACGCTATTATTTGCGTCGTGATGACTATATTGTCATCATGCAAAACGCCATCGCTATCAATGCTTCTTTCTTCAATACGGAACGCATGTTGAACCAGTACATTACCAAGGCCTACTATCGCTAAAAATAAATCGTGGCCGAGATCTCGCGTAAGTCAGCCTGTCTGAAAAACATCACGATTAGTCAATTTTATCCCAGTAACACAACATGCAAGCGCCGTGGACCATGCGCCCCCAACTGAATGGTTTGTTCCACATCCGCGGTGCGCGACGGCCCGGTGATGAAGTTCACCGCGCGCGGCATGGGTCCCGTGCGTTGCCGAATCCTGTCCCAGACATCTTCAATATGCCGCACGATATGAGCACGTTGAACCACGCAGAGATAATTATCCGGCAGGAAATTCAGGCTGGTCGGCGAGTCAGGGCCGGATAACAATACCAGGCTGCCGGTTTCCGCTACCCCGGCAAAGGCCTCGGTCAGGACAGTGGTATCATCACCGGTTGCCGGGCGTTGTTCCACCACGAAATCTTTCGGCCAGGTCAGGGAATCCAGTAATGGCGATTTTGCGGTTACCAGCTGTGGGGGCAAGGCCTGTTGTTGCAGGTAGGCCTGAATTGCACTGGTGATTTCAACCTCGCTGTTTACGCGGCCCAGCGTCCCGGCAACGGCTTTCAGTTTAGCCACGAAACGTTCGCTATCATCTTCCTGCCATTGCGGCAGTGGTCCCCTTGTATGATGTTGTACTTCAACTGCATGCTTGCCTGTTGTTATCGCAGCCGTGTTACCCCGTTGGCGGGTCCGGCGAATACTCTCCAGAATGGCATCACGGGCACTGGTCATTGCTCTTTCCCCTGCCGTGCAATCTGCTTTGCCCAGCTACTGATAAACGTCTCGCCCTGAGGTGCGGGAAAATCTCGGCTGCGGGTCCAGGCACTGGCAAAAGGCAACCGTTGCATCCGCCCTCGTCCACGTGCCACTGTGTGCAGCAAACGCGACACTATATTCGTTATCCAGCGATAGCATTTCGGACGTCGAGCCAGACTTGCCCAGAGCGTCAATGTCAGACGTGTTAACCAATGACTTTTCAGCTGTTGATGTAACTCAAACCGATGTTGCCGTAAAAGATCCGGTAAGGGAATGGCCATGGGACAGACTTCGGCACACCGACCACACAAAGTCGAGGCTTGCGGCAAGTCCGATGCCTGTTGTAATCCAGTCATCAACGGAGTCAACACCGCACCCATCGGCCCAGGATACACCCAGCCATAGGCGTGGCCACCAATGGAACCATACACCGGGCAATGGTTGAGACAGGCACCACAATGAATACAACGTAGCATCGGATGATATTCATTACCGAGCATGGCGGTTCGGCCATTGTCCACCAATACCACATGAAAGGCTTCCGGTCCGTCCTGGTCGGCTTCCCGCCTGGGACCGGTAAAGAAACTTGTGTAGCTGGTAATTTCCTGCCCGGTGGCACTGCGTGCCAGTAAACGCAATATGACGGTTGCATCCTCCAGGGTTGGCACCACCTTTTCTATGCTGGCAATGACAATATGCACCCGCGGCAGACTGGCGGTGAGATCCCCGTTGCCTTCATTGGTAACCAATACCGTTGAACCGGTTTCCGCGATCAACATATTGGCGCCGGTGATACCCACGTCCGCCTGCAGAAATTCCTGCCGCAACACCTGGCGCGCTTCATTCACAATCGCCGGCACGGTTTCCAACGGCTGGGTCAGACCGTATTGTGCATGATGTTGTTTAAACAGCTCGGTAATCTGTTCGCGGGTCTTGTGAACCGCGGGGGCAATGATGTGACTGGGCGGTTCCTCGGCCAGCTGGATAATGTATTCGCCCAGATCGGTTTCAATCGGTGTCATTCCGGCCTGCTCCAGCGCTTCATTCACACCGATCTCTTCGCCCACCATGGTTTTGCCCTTGGTAATGTGTTGGGCACCAACCGCCTGACACAATTGCACGACCCGCTGCACCGCCTCCTCCGGCGTGCGTGCCCAATGGACCTGGCCGCCATTGGCCTCGACCTGTTGTTCGAATTGCAGCAAATAGTCGTCGAGTTGCGACAGGGTGTGTTCTTTTATGCGCCTCGCCGTAGTCCGCAGGGCTTCGAACTCCGGAAGCGCATCCATCGCGGCCTGGCGTTTGTCAATAAACCCGGTGCCGGCTTTATTCAAGGCACGCTGTAATTGGGTATCAAGCAGTGCTTTCTCGGCATTGGTTTTAAAGGCAGAGGATTGGGATTTCACTTTGCTTCATCCTCACCGATGCCCGGCCCGTCTGCCATACCGGCAAGAACTTCAGCCACATGAAACACCTTGATGGGCAGACCGAGACGTTTGATACGCCCGGCAAGATTCAGCAGGCAACCCAGATCGGCCGCGACCAGGGTATCGGCCCCGCTCGCCTGGATACTGGCGATCTTGTCATTCACCATGTGGGTTGATATCGCCGGGTACTTGATGCAAAAGGTACCCCCAAAACCACAACAACTTTCCGTGTTGGCCATCTCGGTGAACTGGCAACCCTCCAGGTTATTCAACAACTGCCGCGGCTGTTGTTTAACGCCCCACTCGCGCAAACTGGAACAGGAATCATGATATGTGATATGGCCCTGGTAACTGGCAGCCAGTGTTTTGAGGTCCAGCACATCAACCAGAAAACTGGTCAGTTCATAGCACCGTTCGGCCAGCGCCATTGCTTTACCATGATAAACCGGGTCCTGTTGCAACAAGGCCGGATAATGCAGTTTAAGCATGCCACCACATGAACCCGAGGGGATGACCACGTAGTCGTAACGTTCGAAGGTATCGATCACCTGTTTGGCAAGGCGTTTGGCATTGTCCTTGTCACCATTATTGTAGGCCGGCTGACCACAACAGGTCTGGTTTAACGGCACATCGACTTCACAACCTGCTTGTTGTAACAACTTCACCGTCGCGAACCCCACTGATGGGCGCAACAAATCAACCAGACAGGTTGCGAATAAACCGACTCGCATCAAGACCTCAATGGGTATATGGATTTCACAACGAATTGATATTGTTTACTA
>JBECLA010000096.1:0-7465 GCA_040235565.1 Thiohalomonadales bacterium
TCCTGATACTGAATCGCAGCCTGGACCGGGCCAGGGAACTGGCGGCCGAACTGGACGCGACCCCGCTGCCGCTGGAGCGGCTGGAAGAGGCGCTTCCCCGGGCCGACATACTGTTCAGTTCGACAGCCAGTCCGCATCCGGTGATCCGCAAACCGGACATCAAGGCGGCCCTGCGGAAGCGCCGGCACCGGCCCATGTTCCTGGTGGACATCGCCGTGCCGCGCGACATCGAACCGGCCATCGCCGACATGAAGGACGTCTACCTCTACACCATCGACGACCTGCAGCAGGTGGTGGACGAAAACATGCAGCAACGCAGCGACGCCGCCGATGCGGCCCTGCAGGACGTGGACGAGGCGGTGGCGGCATTCATGCGCTGGTTGTACGGTATCCGCGCCGGCCGCACGCTGAAGCGCATCCGCGAGCATTCACACCATTTCGAGGCCGAGACCACGGAACGCGCCCTGCGCCGTCTCCGCGCGGGGCAGGACCCCGAGGACGTGCTGCGCCAGATGGCTTCCACGCTGACCAACAAGATCCTGCACCTGCCGAGCAAGCGACTGCGGGAGGCCGCGGAAGACCGCGACTACGAGGTGCTGAAGGCGGCCGACCGCATTTTCCGTGCCGAATCGCGGGGCGGCGACGCGGACGACGAGGAATGAAAACCTCGATCCACGAACGACTGCAGCAGGTCGCAGCGCGCTACGAGGAGGTCGGCCTGCTGTTGTCAGACCAGCAGGTTTTCGCTGACCAGAACCGCTACCGCGAACTCTCCGTGGAATACGCCCAGCTGGAGCCGGTGGCGCGCGCCTGGAGCCAGTTCCGCGATGCGAGGGAAGCGCTGGAAGGCGCGCGCCAGATGCTCGACGAGCCGGACGCCGAGATGCGCGCCATGGCCGAGGACGAAGTCCGCGCCGGCGAAGAACGGCTGGAGGAACTGGAGCGGGAAATCCAGCTGCTGCTGCTGCCTCGCGACCCCCACGACGACAGCAACATTTTCCTGGAGGTACGCGCCGGCACCGGCGGTGACGAGGCCGCGCTGTTCGCAGGCGACCTGTTTCGCATGTACCAGAAGTACGCCGAGGGGCGCGGCTGGCCGCTGGAGATCCTCAGTCACAGCCCCGGCGAGCACGGCGGCTACAAGGAGATCATCGCCCGCGTCGCCGGCCAGGGCGCCTACTCGCGTTTCAAGTTCGAGTCGGGAACCCACCGCGTGCAACGGGTTCCGGAAACGGAATCCCAGGGCCGGATACACACTTCGGCCTGCACCGTCGCGATCCTGCCCGAAGTCGAGGACATCGAGGCGGTCGACCTCAATCCGGCCGAGCTGCGCGTCGACACTTTCCGGGCCTCGGGCGCCGGCGGCCAGCACGTGAACAAGACCGACTCGGCGATACGGATAACGCACCTGCCCAGCGGCATCGTCGTCGAGTGCCAGGACGAACGTTCGCAGCACAAGAACCGCGCCCGGGCCATGTCGCTGTTACAGGCCCGGCTGCTGCAACAGGAGCAGGACAAGCAACAGGCCGAAACTGCCCAGACCCGTAAACTGCTGGTTGGCAGCGGCGACCGCTCCGAGCGGATCCGCACCTATAATTTTCCCCAGGGTCGCATTACCGATCACCGCATCAACCTGACACTCTATAAACTGGACGAGGTGATGCAGGGTAACCTGGATGAAGTGATTGAGCCGCTGATTGCCGAACACCAGGCTGATCTGCTGGCCGCGATCAGCCAGGACTAACACGACAACACACTATCGCGGTCGCGCCCTGCCGTTCGCCTCGCCATGACCACAGCCATGACCATCCAACAGGCCCTCGCCACCGCCGTTGCGCAGCTGACGGACCAACCCGAGCTTGCCCGGCTGGATGCCGAATTACTGCTTGCCCATGTGCTGCACAAAAGTCGCACCTGGCTCCACACCTGGCCCGAATCTGAATTGAGTGCCGAGCAAATGCAGCAGTACCGGCAACTCATCGCACGGCGCGCCAGGGGCGAACCGATCGCGCATCTGCTGGGTCGGCAGGACTTCTGGTCTCTCAGCCTGCAGGTCACACCGGACACGCTGATCCCCCGACCGGAGACCGAGCGGCTGGTGGAACTGGCACTGGAGCGCATCCCCGCGGAGGCCACCTGGCAGATCGCGGATCTCGGAACCGGCACCGGCGCCATCGCCCTGGCCCTCGCCAGGGAACGGCCCCACTGCCGGATCCTGGCGACGGATCGAACCGCTGCCACCCTCGCGGTAGCCCGGAACAATGCTGATCGCCATGGGCTTTCTAACGTGGCATTTTGCCAGGGGCACTGGTTCGAGGCCCTGCCAGCGGATACGGCTTTCGACATGATCGTCAGCAATCCGCCTTATATAAAGGAAACCGATCCTCATCTGCAGCAGGGAGATGTCCGGTTTGAACCGCCAACCGCCCTGCAAGCCGGCCAGAGTGGCCTGGATGATCTGCAACATCTGATTCGCGAGGCCCTGCCCCATTTGAAACCGGGGGGCTGGCTGTTACTGGAACACGGCTATGACCAGGCGCACGCTGTGATCCAACTGCTGCAACAAGCTGGTTATCACCAGGTTAATGACTACCCCGATCTCGCCGGACAGCCCCGCGTTGCGGCAGGCCGCAAGCCCTGAATCCGCTCGAATACACCGTTGTTAGCGTCGCGTTCATTACTATATTCTGAACCTCTTCTTCTGCTTGATCCTTTTCGCCGGACGATTAGGATAGGGTAATAAAGAAGCATTCAGTGTGGTTATTTTGAAAAAACAACGCGAAATCCTCTTCGAGCCCCTGCATCCCGATCCCAACCAGGCGCATTCCGCCACCCTGGCCCTGAGTGATCTCGATGGTATCGAACAGGTGAGTGCGATTTCGCCACTCCGTCTTCTGGTGCTTTACCGTCTCAGCGAGATCACTCTGGCGGATATTGAGTTCTTGTTACGGGAACTTGGTTTTCATCTGGACAACAGTCTCATGTCCAAAATGAAACGCGCCCTCTACGCCTATACCGAAGAAACCGAACGGGCCAATCATGGTTACAGCAGCAGCCAGGGGCAAACGACGCGTGATGTGTTTATCAAGCAGTACCAAAAACGACCGCATGGCTGCAGGGATCCCCGTCCCAGCCATTGGCGGGATTACCTCTGATATTCAGGTACGAGTGACGAGGACCGAGGGACGAGAAAAGACGTTAGGATTGAGAATTCTGAAAATGCCTTCATTGTTATTGTGTCACTGGCTTCGATTATCAGGGACGAGTGACAAGGCACCAGGGACGAGGAAAGGCGTTAGGCATAGATATCCTTTAAGATTTTCCTTGTTATCATGTCGCTGGCTTCGATTATCAGGGACGAGGAAAGACGTTTGGATTGAGAATTCTGCAAGTTCCTTCACTACAATCAGGTCACTGGTTTCGATTATCAGGGACGAGGAAAGGCGTTAGGCATAGGGATCCTTTAAGATTTTCCTTGTTATCATGTCGCTGGCTTCGATTTTAAATCACTGCTTTTCATACCCTGGTGGATAATGCCTGTTTCCACTCTCTGCTATACTCGCCACTCGTTACTCGTCACTCGTCCCTGTTCTTATGGATGATAATCAACTGCTGCGTTACAGCCGCCATATCATGTTGCCGCAATTTGATGCGGCCGCACAGCAAAAACTGCTCGCCTCCACCGCGCTGATCGTCGGGATGGGTGGACTGGGATCACCCGCTGGCATGTACCTCGCCTCGGGCGGCGTCGGCCATCTGATCCTGGTGGATTTCGATAACGTGGAACTCTCCAACCTGCAGCGTCAAATACTGCATCAGACGGCGGATATCGGGCGCCCCAAAGTGGAGTCGGCTCGCGATGCCCTGCACCGCCTGAACCCGGATACGCAGATCACCATTATTAATCATCAACTGGAAGGCAAGGAACTGGAGGACTGGGTCGCGCAGGCTGATGTGGTGCTGGATGGCAGCGATAACTTTGCCACCCGCTTTGCCGTTAATGATGCCTGTGTTGCCACCCGCACGCCACTGGTGTCGGGTGCCGCGATTCGCATGGAAGGTCAGGTGTCTGTCTTTATGAATGATGGCAGCGGCCCCTGTTACCGTTGTCTCTACAAGGATGAGGGCGAACTGGATATGCGGTGCAGTGAAAACGGCGTGCTGGCACCGGTGGTCGGCATTATTGGCAGCATCCAGGCCACCGAAGCGATCAAGGTTCTGACCGGGGTGGGTGAAACCTTGCACGGTCGTCTGTTATTGCTGGATGCACAACAGATGGAATGGCGTAGCCTGAAACTGAAAAAAGATCCGGCCTGTCCGGTTTGCTAGTTTACCATCAGTTCATCGTCATTCCGGCGCACGACTGCATGGACGCAGGAGTTAGAGCAATGCATGGAACACGACTACAGGGATGTAGGAGGTAGAGTTGTGCCGGGAGCAACAACCGAGTTGCCGAGGATGCCAAAGCCGAGTCCGGAATTCATAGGTACCGGAACGACGGGGCAACTAGTAAATGATTGCTGGACAGGCGTTATTCGCTATTCGTGGGTTGTTGTACTACCTGCTCACGTTCCTTTGAATATTCATCATAGTCCGGCTGACGCGGGCAATTCGTGTAGGCTTCATTCAAACACTGCTGGCGTCCGGCGGCTTTCAGGGTTTCATAACTGGTATGGCGCCATTGTCCGCTACTGCATGCAGCCAGCAAGGTTGCGAACAATACCGTGCCTGTTAATCGTGCGATGGATGAACGGTTCTTCATATCGTTACCTCGTTGCACAGGTAATTGATCTGGCTATCTAGTGGCGTGTCGTCGGGGCCTCATGCGCGATATCGGTGGCAAAGAGTTGTTCGCTGTCGACTGCATCGAATTCATATTTATGATTACAGAATTCACAGGCCACCCGGACGCTGCCTTCATCTTCAAGAATCGAGCGGACTTCTTCCACACCCAGCGTGCGTAACATGTTGGCGACGCGTTCGCGACTGCAGGTGCAGCGAAAACATACCGGCTCGGTTTCAAACACCCGCACGTCTTCTTCATGATACAGGCGATGAATGATTTCCCGTGCCGGTAATCCCAGTAACTCGGTGGACTGGATGGTGGCCGATAATTGCTCGATCCGGTTCCAGGCATCCTCATCGGTCTGGCTTTCACTGGTGGGTAACTTTTGAATTAATAATCCGCCCGCCCGTTGTGGTTCCACCGACAACCACAGCCGGGTTTCGAGTTGTTCGGAACTGTCGAGATAATGTTCCAGCGCATCCGCCAGGGTATGACCGGTCAGTTCTACAATACTTTGATAGCGCTCATACCCTTCTTCCGGTTCCAGGGTGATGGCCAGCCGGCCTTTCCCCACCAGGGTGGGAAGGTCGCCATGCGTCAAGGATTCATCTGCATGCGCGAGTCCGCGCAGCGTCCGCTCACTGGTGCATTCGACCACCATTAACGAGACCGGGCCTTCACCCTGGATTTGCATGACCATCCGCCCCTTCAATTTGATCGTGGCGGACAACAACACCGCGGCCACCATCATTTCGCCTAACAGGTTGCGCACCGGTGCCGGATAATCATGCTGTTCCAGTACCGCTTGCCAGGTCGCATCCAGATGCACCAGATCGCCACGAATGGCCGCCTCTTCAAACAGAAAACGTTGCAGGGTGTCGTTCATAACATCAGGGACGAGGGACAAAAGAGAAGTAACGAGGAACGAGGGACGAGTGACGAGAAAAAGCTCTTGAATAAGAATAATGCATATTTCTATTTTGTGTTCTTATTGCATTTATCCTAATTCTGGAAAAAGAAGATATAGCTTTAATCGACACGGGTAAATTCTTCCTCAACGTTGTTAGATATATAAATAAAAATCCATATAAGTCCCGAACAAGCCTTTTCCCTGTGAATTAGCAGGATTTTACTCTAGTGGAATCTTGCCTCGTCACTCGTCACTCGTCACTCGCCACTTGTTATTTGTCCCTCGTCCCTCGTCACTGTTCTTTAAGTTTTTCACGCAACAACTGGTTGACTTGCGCCGGATTCGCCTTGCCCTGGGTGGCTTTCATGATCTGCCCGACGAAGAAACCCAGCACCTTTTCCTTGCCGGCCCTGAACTGTTCTACCTGGTCCGGGTTATTGGCGATGACTTCATCCACCAGCGCTTCAATCGCCCCCGTATCGGTGATCTGTTTCAACCCTTTACTTTCGATAATGGCATCGGCATCACCCTGGCCTTGCCACATGGCATCAAACACTTCCTTGGCAATCTTGCCGGAAATGGTGTTGTCCTTGATGCGTTTGATCATTCCGGCCAGCATGGACGCCGTTACCGGGCTGTCATTGATGTCCCTGTCTTCCTTGTTGAGGTAACTCGACAGTTCTCCCATTACCCAGTTGGCGGACAGCTTGGGTTCCGCGGATTCTTTGGCCACAACCTCGTAATAATCCGCCATGTCACGACTGGTGGTAAGAAAACCGGCATCGTAATCACTCAAGCCATAGTCACTGACAAACCGGGCCTGCTTGGCGTCGGGTAATTCCGGCAACGTAAGGCTAATTTTTTCGATATGCGCGGCATCGATTGCCACCGGCAACAGATCCGGATCAGGGAAGTAACGATAGTCCATCGCCTCTTCCTTGGAACGCATGGAGCGGGTTTCCCCCTTGTTGGCATCAAACAGGCGGGTCTCCTGCACCACTTCACCACCGGCTTCCAGCAATTCAATCTGACGTTCCACTTCAAACTCGATGGCCCGTTCCACAAACCGGAACGAGTTGATGTTTTTCAACTCGGTGCGAGTACCGAATTCCTGCTGGCCTTTGGGACGTACCGAGACGTTGGCATCACACCGAAACGACCCTTCCTGCATGTTGCCGTCACTGATCTCCAGGTAACGCACAATCGAATGGATCTTTTTCATATATGCCACGGCTTCCTGCGGGGAGCGCATATCCGGTTCGGATACAATTTCCAGCAAAGGGGTCCCGGCACGATTCAGATCAATCCCGGTCATGCCATGAAAATCTTCATGCAACGACTTGCCGGCATCCTCTTCCAGATGCGCCCGCGTCACGCCGATACTCTTGTGGCTGCCATCTTCCAGTTTAATGGTGACGGCACCCTGCCCCACGATGGGCAATTCGTATTGACTGATCTGATAACCCTTGGGGAGATCGGGGTAGAAATAGTTCTTGCGTGCAAAAATGGAGAGCGGTGCGATCTCGGCGTTGATCGCCAGACCGAACTTGATGGCCATGTTGACCACGTCCGCATTCAACACCGGCAACACGCCGGGCAAGCCGAGATCCACGGCACAGGCCTGGGTATTGGGCGCCGCTCCATAGGCGGTCGGTGCGCCGGAAAAAATTTTACTGCTGGTCGCCAGTTGGGTGTGAATTTCCAGGCCGATGACTGTTTCCCATTCCATCAATAAAGTTCCGAGTTACGAGGGACGAGTGACGAGGAAA
>JBECLA010000104.1:0-24327 GCA_040235565.1 Thiohalomonadales bacterium
TTTCGCCCGCACCTGCAATGCCAGGGTGAGTTATTTTTTAGTATTGGATAAAAGATCGTTCCGCCCGCCACTACGTGGCTTTAGCGGGTTACTTTTGTTTTGGCAAAAGTAACCAAAACCATCTTCCCTGGTCTGCACCGGCTGCGCCGGTTCCCTGCGCGGCTCAGAAAAATCCGCGTTCGCCTGACTCGCAGCTTTTGCTGCGCTTCCTTGCAGTCAGCTAGCAAAACCAGCTCGAACAAGGAGGCTCACTCGATCGGCTTTTTCTTGCGCTGCTCGGTTTGACCAAAGGGGAAATACAAAGCGGCCCTGTAGTGCCGATATAGGGAGCGGCGGTGAGCAATCATTCCCATTAGCACTCGCCGAGTTAACGAGACATTAAGCCATTCCGAGTGCGGCACGATGTTGCGTGCTTTCATTCCCTGAGTCGCCGCCAAACCCTGCAAGACTGTGAGGATCAGGCCGCGAAGCGGGCGAGTCAGGGATGACGAGCGTTTGCCGCGGTACATGGAGGTGCCGTCGGCAAACCCCCGAACAGTCTGAAGCGTGAGGGTATCCGCGTAGCGGACAAGACTGGGGAAAGCGCTTTTTGGTGACTTTTTGTCGCCACAAAAAGTCACTCGCCTCAGCACCGCAGGTGCGGGCGAAATATTACTTTTGCCAAAACAAAAGTAACCCGCCATAGCTGGCCGTTCCTGTGCATCCCTGCACCCACGGCACTTGTGCATCCATGCACTTCGCGAGCAGCGGGCGGAACAATTTTATGAATCACAAAAAGTCACTTGCCTCAGCGCTGAAAGCGCAGGCGAAACAGTCTTTCACTGAATTAAAAGGATCAGCGCAAATACGTTAAACTTCCCTTGCGTAAAATCAGATCCCAATTAAGGAATCTCCATGCCAGATACCCCTGATCGCGAACAACAAATCCGTCAGTCCCACGCGGTTCTGATTCACCAGGTGGTAAAAGCCTGCCACAACCCGGCGGAACAACCGGCGCTGCAACAAATGCTGCAGCTGGCGGAGCAGCAGGGCTGGGATGATCTGGTGCGCACGATCCGGCTGATCGTCGACGGCCGCCGCGATGATGCCCTGCTTAACGGGCTGGACGAGGAAGACACGGTGATCATTCGTTCGGTGCTGCAGGGACTGCAGAACCCGGCCACCTTGCCCGATCCCAACCAGGGGGCGGATCCGAGCATGGCGGCACCGGGGCTGGCACACATGATTCATGCCGCCAGTCGCGGTGATGCGCAGGCCTTGCAGGCGGCGGCGTTTATGGCGGAACAGATGATCAATACCCAGGGTGACATGCGTTTGCTGGGCGGCCAGATTAAACGCCTGCTCGATGGGGAACGCGACCCGGATGTGTTGAGTAAGGGCATGGGTCCCAGTGGTCAGCAACTGGTACTGGGGATACTGGACGAATTGAACAAACTGGCCACGCAATAAGACAGGCCAGTGACTCGCGGTTAACGCCGGCCTTTTTTGCCTTTGCCGCCGCGCTTGGTATCTTCGAAGCCGATCTTCAGAAATTTGCCGGCAAAGGACTTGCCGTTCAGGCCGGCAATTGCTGCCCGTGCTTCATGGCCTTCCATTTCCACGAACCCAAAGCCACGACACTTGCCGGAAAAGACATCGGTCACCAGGTGAATGGAGCGCACGGTGCCAAATTCGGTGAAGAGATCGCGAACCACCTGCTCGGTGGCATCCGCTGGTAAATTACCAACAAACATTTTTTTCAAAATAATGGTCCTTAATAACACGGCGGGGGAGACACCGTGCAGCGAAGTAGAGAGATGAAACACCCCCGCAATTACTGGCGGGGGTGTTGAAGAAAGCGTGGCAGGAATATCAGCTCTGAACTGTTACCTGGGAAGCTTGCGGGCCTTTCGGGCCATTTTCTACTTCATAATTTACGGTTTGTCCTTCCGCCAGAGTCCGGAATCCATCACCCTGAATAGCGGAGAAATGTACAAACACGTCTTTGCTGCCATCGGAAGGTGCAATAAAACCAAAACCCTTGGATTCGTTGAACCACTTAACAGTACCTGTAGCCATTTAAAATTACCTTTAATAAACAATAAAATAAAAACCAATTGCAAATCATTTCGGGAATTAACAGGAGAATAACCGGGAAGGAGAACTTCTGAAAGGACCTGAATAATATGCAATCGAACCTAGTGTAATCCAATATAGATCCAAATTACTACAACAATTTTTAAAATTAGCGACCGTTGGGTTAAACCTATTGCGGCGCAAACAGCAGGCTATGTAGCCCCTTGTCGTCCTGGTAACTGAGTGCTAACTGACCAAACAGAAAACGGAATTGTGTCGCCTGTTGCAACGCCGGCAGGAAACGGTCTTCGACCTGCATGACAGCTGTCGGACACATCCGACGAGTGGCGCCAATGGGACCAATCGCAATGTTGAGGGGGGCCTTGCCCTTGATGGCGCCAAAGTAACGATTGCAGCCGGCCAGACCGGCAAACTGCGCATCACGGAATTCGAGAGTCACCTCCGTCTCTGCCGGCACCGGTTCGTTCCTGTCAAAATGGGTCAGCTTCCAGCGACCCTGTAAATCCGCCAGGCTGACTTGACCCTGTGGTTCGGCAGTGGTTTGCACCAGTTGACCCGCGTGATAATGATAGCTCTGCTGCACTTTCAAGGTGGGGCAGCAGGCGGCTTCATCGGGCGCAGCCGTCACCAGGTTGAGCGACAAGAGGCCCGCTTTAAACTCCAGGTTGCGTACCTGGATCCGATCGCCAAGCTTTTGCGTGGCAACATTTTGATACTGGCCGTTGACCTCGTCGATGATTGCCAGAAAGGTATAGCTGCCACTGCCGCCGGCGCTCTCGGTCAGGAACACCGCGGCCTCCTCCACCCCGTCGTTGTCCAAATCCGCAATGACATATAGCTGCTCAACCAGCCGGACCCGCGGTCGCGCCGCCCCCTCAGGGACATAGGGCTTACCTTCATAACGTCCCTGTTGCAGGGTGACGGGTTCGTGGTAGATGCCGGCGTAGCTGAGATTTTTCAGGCTCGCAACATCAAGCGGTGAGGCAGGGATGACACCGGCACAGCCGAACAGACTCAGGCATGCGCCCAGCAAACCCACCCACATGACCAACCGGTAGTGGTTTAACATCGCCAGCCTTCGGTCATTCTTTATCCGGACGGGGGATGGACAGATCCCGCAAAGTACGACCGGCAAGCGCACTGTCGATCGCCTGCTCTACCTCGGTATACAGGGCATCCACACTTTCCACTGCCGGTAACCTGCCGGGTGACAGATAACTGGATTCACCTGCCTCACGCACCACATCAACGATGGCCTGCAAAGGCAATGTCTCCAGTGCATGACCGGGCAGATAGGCAGGTGGATCGTCCGCGGTGCGAATCAACAGGCCGGCGCCTTCCAGTGTGGTGACCATCCGGCCGCAGGCCTCGCTGCCGATTTTCATCCGCTTTGCCAGTTTATCCACGGTCCAGGCTTCACCCTGCTGATAATAGTGCTGGCCCACCAGCGCCATGATCATCAGCGCCAGCTTTTCCTTCATCCGGTTACTGAGCTGCAAGATACGTGACTCCAGATTGCGTTGTTCCGGATGCTGGACATAAAACGCGATACTGCCGCCAACCAGGAGTATCAACCAGCTGACATATAACCAGATGAGCAGAATGACCAGCGTGGCAAAGGCGGAATAGATGGCGGTGTACTTGGTTGAGTTGACCACAAAGGCCGCGAAGCCCCAGCCGACCGTCTCCCATAAAATCCCTGCAACCACCCCGCCGATCAGGGCCGATCTGAATTTAACCTTGGTGTTGGGCACGAAGATATAAATAAAGGTGAACGCGGCGATGACCAGCATGTAGGGAACCAGGCGACCAATAAAATGCAGGAAGCTGCCGATCACCTCGACCTGCATCGCCGCCTGCACCAGTTGATGTTTTTCCACCGTGGCCGTCAGGCCGATGGCGGTGAACACCAGCACCGGACCGATCAAAACCACCGTCAGGTAATCACTGAAGCGCTGGGAAAACGGGCGTTGTTCGCTCACCCGCCAGGTGAAGTTGAAGGCGCGTTCGATCTTCTGCATTAACGACACCACGGTATAAAACAACAGCGCCACGCCGACCGAACCCAGGACCGTCACCTTGATGTTGTCGACAAACTCGATGATGCGGGTGGTGATTTCCACGCCCTTCTCGCCCAGCGGGGCAAACAAATTCAACAACGCCGGCTCAATCTGGTTATGCACCCCGAAGCCTTTTAACACTGAAAAGCTCACCGCGATCAAGGGGACAATGGCCAGCAGGGTGGTATACACCAGTCCCATGGCGCGCATGTTTAACAGACCGTCACCCAGGTCGCGAATCAGCAAATGCCCGATTCGCAACACCGTAATGGCAAATTGCTCGGCCTTTGGCATATTGTCAGTCGGGGTGTCCCAGATGTAACTGGTCAGATGCTGTTGCAACGTTTTGACGGTGAAGCCCATGGTTGATGATTCCTGTTAGGCGATATGGCCATTCAGCAAAGGCGTTGGTTATCTTTAATATATAGCAGGTCAGTCTTGCCGGTTGGCAGCATCTTCCCTGATTTCCCGGCTCTTTTCCAAAGTTTTAAACCCTACAATTGCTGTTCGCTTGATACTGATCAAGCCGCGAAGATGACCTGCTGCCGCACGGCTTGTATATAAGAGAATAATAATCCGTTTTGCTATACTTTTGCGGCAGCAACCAGAAGGATCGCTCATGTTCTCATCCAAGAATTCCTACCTGGCCATGTGGGGGCCCTACAAGATTGATGGGATGTTGCTGCGTTACAGCAGTTTTATCCCCCGCCTGTATAACTTTTGCAAATCGCTGGGATTCTCGCCGGGACAAATCATGCCTTCGCGTGCCTTTTGTTCGGACGAGAACCAGGGTTATCCGATCATCCTGATCACCAAACACTTCGGTACCTTTCCGTTCAATCATGGTCGCGTCGGTGGCATCGTGTCCACTGGCCGTCATGGTCCTCATGCGGAACACGGCAAGGACCTGGTCATTATTCAGGCCAGTCACGTTGGCTACAACCCGGCCACTCAGACCTTCGGCAACTATTGCCGCACCCGCACCGAATACAATGCCTCCACCTCCAGTTGCGGCAAGATATCCGGTGTCATCAAGTGGTATCAGGAGGAGTATGCCTTCGCCCAGGACAATATCTTTCTGGAAACCGATGGTGAGCACCAGCTGGTGACGATCGATAACCAACTGTTAAACCAGGATCGCAACCAGGGGCTGTTTCTGGATCTGGATAAACTCATCCGGGTGGACAGCGGTGGCGACTACCAACCGGTTAAATCTCACAGTACCGCTCGCAGTTTTCTGCCCTCCGATCATCTGAAGGAGATCCTTGCGCAACGCTGGCCCAGGGGCGGGCGGGAGGCCATCGGCACCAACCTGAAGCCGGCGCTGTTTCGTTATAAACGCGAAATCTCCGCGGATTCGGAAGGCTACAATCAGCTGGAAGAAAACCTGTTACATGCCATGCCCTGGATTGTGACATCAACAGCACCGTTGTTACTGGCGGCCCAGGTCAACACCCAGGTGGAATTTGATCGCACCTTCCGCACCCTGGTGAAGGAACACGGCTATCAGGGTAAAAACCTGGTGCACATTGCCGGTCTGAATATTGATATTTCGCCCGATGAATCGCTCACTTTCCCGTTGACCAAGTTTGTGCCCTGGGCGGCGTTCGTGCAAACCCGTGATGGCACGCAATATACCCTTGAGCAGGCGGAGTTAATGGCCGTGTTGATGGAGCAGAGTGAAGACAATCCCGATCAGACCGATCTGGAAGCCGCCATCCATGCCATGGAAATTGCCAGGGAGGTCAAGGTCACTGCCTGATTGTGACCGCGGTCATGTGATACTATGTGATGGTTATTTATACTTGCAGTATATCAACTAACACAGCTAACTCCGGATGACTTATGACTGCTACCTCCTTATTTAACCTGCGTCACAAAACAAAATGGATTTATCTCGCAGGCGGTGTTTTTCTCGCCTCCGCCTGTACCACCATTGATCCCTACACCCGCGAAGAACAAACCAGTAAAGCCACCACCGGGGCGATTATCGGTGCGGTGGGCGGTGCCATCGTTGGCGCAGTCAGTGGTGATAATTCCCGTGACCGTCGTAACCGTGCCCTGATCGGAGCCGGTGTCGGCGCGCTGGCCGGTGGCGCGGTCGGTTATTACATGGACGTGCAGGAAGCCAAGTTACGTAAACAGCTTGAAGGCACTGGCGTGCGGGTGGTTCGCAATGGCGATAACATTACCCTGGTGATGCCCGGCAATGTGACTTTTGATGTCGATAAAGCGGATATCAAGGCGTCTTTCTATCCGGTACTGGACTCCGTTGCCCTGGTGCTGGATGAATATGACAAGACCATCATTGACGTGGTGGGGCACACCGACAGTACCGGCTCGCACCAGTATAACCAGGCCTTGTCAGAACGGCGTGCGGATTCGGTGGCCCGCTACCTCATCAGCCAGAAAGTGGATCGTGTGCGGATTGAAACCTTTGGCATGGGTGAGACCCGTCCGGTTGCCAGTAATGCCACCGCCGAGGGCCGGCAACTCAATCGTCGGGTGGAACTGACTTTGATCCCGGTGACGAAATAAAACCACCGTCATTCCGGCATGACCGGAATTCTTCTAGCAAAAATCCTGGACCCCGGCCTCGGCTTTGGCATCCTCGGCAACTGCTCCATGCGTTGCACTAACTCCTGCGTCCATGCAGTCGTGCGTCGCTCTCGACAATTGCTCCTGCATTGTTCTACCTTCGCCCGTCCATGGGCTCGTACCTCCTCCAGTCACTCCGGGCATCCTGCCCTCAAGTGACACTTGCACATCCATGTGCATCGTCCCTGGAGTCGTTCGCCGGGGTGACGACAAAGAACAAAGTTCAACCGCGTCATTCCGGCGTGACCGCCAGGGAAGGCGGAAATACTGGAAATGCATGGAGCAATTTCCAGTGAAAGCCGGAATCCATTTACTACAAAAACTTCTGGACCCTGGCATTCGCCAGGGTGACGGATAAGGGAGTCGTACGACGGGGTGACGACCAGAAAGTAATAGGCACCAACTTTTACTTTGTCATTCCGGCATGACCGCCAAGGATGGCGGAAATACTGGAAATGCATGGAGCACGACTCCAGGGATGGAGGAGTTAGAGTGAAGCAAGGAAGCCCGAACCGAATTTTCAGTGCAGGCCGGAATCCACATAGTCACTAATGTTCGATCAACAAGTATTGTTCAAGACAACATACTTCATTGCGTCTTGTCACATTTATTTCGTCCGACCGTCATAAAAATTTAATAAAGCATAAATCTGTACTATAACTAAATTAATGCCGGCTATTCATGAGGTGCAACATGCAGGATTTGATGGTGATGTTGCTGACGTGGATTGGCGCTAACAGCGGTTATGATGTCAATCTGGCCCTTCCCAATATTACAATGACCAATAGCTATAATATTTGCGCCAACTACGGAATTAATAACAAGGGACAATGCGAAGCGGCCAGCCTCAAAGGCTTTTACGACAAGAACCTCACGATTTATCTACCCACTGAATTTGATCCGCAGGACCCGGTGGATCGCGCCCGCCTGATTCATGAACTGGTGCACTATGTGCAGTGGGCCAATCACAAACATAAAACCACCTGCCTGGGACATCTGGAAGTGGAGGCGTATGAACTGCAGGATCAATGGCGCCTGGCGCATGATCTGAATGAATCTCTCGATCCATTTCGCAAGATCATGCTTGAGGCCTCATGCGACGCATGAAGCAACTGGCTCAGCGGTGAGCGCAGTAAAACTTTCGGGATTACCAGAAGCGCGGACGGCCGGTATCGACGTGAATGAAATTGGATTTGGGATAATAACCCACGCCACCGGCCTTGAGGTTCAGCGCGGCCTGGCGCAGATGCTTGAGTTCAACCCCCGGTAACCGAATATCAATCGCCCTGCCCTGCATGTGCAGGCTGCGCTTGGCAACGCCATTGCTGTTGCGATGTAACCTGGCGTTGGTCGCGGGTGAACGATATCCCGAGATCACGTGATAGCTTCGGCTGGAGGATACATCCTGTTGCAGGGTATAGAGCAGATCATACAAACGGCGATCCATCTGGGTCATCTCATCGGCGCGATGGTCGCGTAACAGGCGATCGATGGCCGCCAGTTCGTCGGCGATATATTCACCTTCCGCCCAGTAGGTTGCCTTGATGCTTTCACCGGTATGCAGATTATGGAAGCGCAACACGCGTTCACCCTGAGCGGCGGGTTTGGCCAGGACCGTTGGTGCGATTGCCAGCGCGGCCGTGCCGCTGGCGGCTTTCAGAAAGTTTCGGCGTGAAATCATCAGGTTATTTCCCCACTCCGGTGTTAATAGGGTTGCATGACGGAATTTCAACCCGCGTCCAGTATTTCACAGGTCGCTGCCCGGGATCGTCAACTTTTTCACATTTCAGGGGTTATATCGGCCGATCCACCGCTTTTCACAGGTGTTGCGGCGGCTTCGGTACAATTGGGCTGGTCCCGCTCATAGATATCGGGGCGGAAAAACACCCCGCCATCTTCGGCCACCCAGGCGGTCCAGTACACCAGATATATTTGTACGGGTTGTTTTACGGCCACTTCCACCCGTTCGTCGGCGGCCATCATGGTTCGGATTTTATCCTCATCCCAGTCATAGTCCGTCCCGAGGACAAAGCTGGCCAGTTGCAAGGGATCCTCAACTCGCACACAGCCGTGACTGAACGCACGCCGGGTTTGATTGAACAGCGTCTGTCGCGGTGTGTCATGCAGATAGATCTCGTGCTGATTGGAAAACAGGAACTTGATCCGCCCAAGCGGATTGCTCGGCCCGGGATCCTGGCGCAATATATATGGTAAGTAATCCGGATCGATCCTGTTCCAGTCGATGCTGCGTGGATCCTGTTCGCTGCCATTGCGATACACCCGGATGCCCCGCTTGCGAAAAAAATCCGGGTTGCGCCGCTGTTTCGGAATCAACTCTTTTAACGCAATATTGCGTGGTACCGTCCAGTAGGGATTGAACACCACGGTATGCAGCTTGCCGTTCAATACCGGTGTCTGCCAGTCCGGCCGACCAATAATGACCCACATGGTAAATTGAGGTTCCTGGTTCTCGTACGCGGCCAGTTCAAACCCCGCGGTATTCACCATGATATATCGCTGGCCAAGCTGGCGCGGCAGCCAGCGCCAACGTTCCATGTTGAGCTTGATGAGGTCAATGCGTTGTTTGACGGGAATATTCATCGCTCCCCGGGTCGCCGGCCCGACCACGCCGTCCATTTTCAAACCGTAACGCACCTGGAAGCGTTCCACCGCATGCTCCACGGCACGATCAAAAAACTCTTCGTCCCTGATGGGTCGCAAGGCCAGATCGCCTTCCAGCCGCAAGCGGTGGCGTAAGAAGGTGACTTCCCGATGATAGGCGCCGAACTCCAGCAAGGGTCCGGCGGCCAACGGCGACCAGCCACCATTGCGGGCGATTTCGTGATAGCGCGCCAACGCGGCGCGCAAACGTTTGTAACCCGGCTGGGAAGGTGGCAGGGCTTGCAGGGCCGCCTGCATGTCTTCGTTCGCCACGATGTTGCGAAGCAAGTCGAGAGGATCCACAGTGGGTCGCGTAATGTGCCAGAGGGGATCGACCTGCTGCGGATCGAATCGTCCGTAACTGACATCCACACTATAGGCAAGCAACGCATTGGTGAGACGCAGTTCGAGTTGCGCCATGCTGGCCGGCAAGCGACTGGGCCACAGTCTGGTCAACGTCTCAACCGCATAGGTTTGCGGTTCCAGTCCTTCGGTCGCTGCGTTCTCCAGGGTGTTGCGCAACACCCCGGCCCTGGCCAGCGGTCCTTTGATGTCGACCCAGACGGGTGCGTAATCATTCGCCGCATAAAACTCGCGCAAGCGTTGCCAATCCATATCGGGATCGACTATCGATGAAGTAGCTGGATCGAGTTGCTGCTGGATTGCGGTGGTTATTCTCTCCAGTTGCGGTGAAGTCTGCGCCTGCAGCGGGGTGATGAGTGCGATGCCGAACTGCAGCACAACAAACAGACAAAACCGCAAAGGAGAAATAGTATGGCGATGAATTACAAACATGGACATCAACTCAGGCTGGCTGCATGACGGATACCAAGGATAGTCCCGCAGCCAGGGATGATTCGCTATATATACATAATAGCGCGTTCAGCACGGACAGTAAGTATTACTTCCTGCCTACCGGCATCAACGCCAGGGGAACAAGCTCGGCGGGCAGCTGCAACAAGCCGGCAACCTTGTCATCAGAAAACGCTCCCACGACGACGGTGCCCAAATCCAGATCCTCTGCCTGTAAAAACAGGTTTTGTGCGGCATGGCCCACTTCCATATGGACATAGCGTTGCGCCCGCTGGCCGTACTTGTTGCGGGTACGCTGGTAATCCGCGGCAAACACCACGACCACCGCCGCCTCACTCAACCAGTCCTGCATATAGGCCGTTTCAGCCAGCGCCTCACGTTGATCACCGACCGCATGCAATACCAGGCGGTGTTGCTGAATCTGATAGTGATAGATTCCTGCCGCCAGTCCGCTAACCTCACCGGCGACAACATAGAGCTCCAGCGGATACAGCGCACCGGCAGAAGGTGCCGTGCGTAACCCGCGTGCATGAGTAATACCCTGGGCCGCCCATAACAGTTGGCCGATTTGAGTGAGACTTAATGAACCCGGTTTGAATTCGCGCACTGAGCGGCGTTGTTGCAGAAGCTGGCCGAGCAAAGAGTGACCGGTCTGATCCGGTTCGGGCAACGTAATTATCTGCTTTTCCTGTGCCATCACTATGTTCGCCATCGAGTAAACACACACCCACGCGATGCCGGGTATGATCAGATACTGCTTGATTGCCTGGCTGATCATGTCTTGTCACCCGCCCGGAATTTTGCCAGGTATCGCCCTGGGGTAAATCGTTAGTGACGTAATTTGCTTTCCCGGGTTTGTTCCTTGCCGATAAGGCTGACGATATCCGTTAATTGCTCGGCCAGCAGTTCCAGAACATCATCCACACTCAACAACCCTTCCAGCCCGCCCTTTTCATTTACCACGGGAATACGACGTACCCCCTTGTCCCGCATTAGTTTGATGGTATCGATCAGGGTGGTCTTTTCCGTTACCGTCACCAGCTCATAGCTCATCACATCACCGATGCTGACGGCTTCCAGGTTGACACCTTCCGCCAGGATTTCCAGCACAATATCCCGATCCGTCAGGATACCTACCGGCATCGTTGTGCCTTCAATTTCCTCGACCACCACCACATCACCCACATGATGATTGCGCATCAGTGTGATTGCCTCACTCACCGGTTCGGCTTTTGAAACGATCACGACATCTCGATTGCAGTATTCTCCCGCTGACATGGCAGCCTCCCATTAAGCTATCGGATTCAGGCCCGTTATTGTTTCACGTTGAACAGGCTTTTCTCTTTTATGATCCTGACGACTTGTTCAGGTACCAGCGTTTCCCATTCATGGTCGCCCGTCTGGATTTGCTGTAACACCTTGTCAGAATGTATCTGCAGGCACTCTTCTTTTACCGTAGTCAAACTTTTCACAAAGCCATTCTCCAGCAGATAGGCATAAAGATGCTGCAAATGCAGTGCGACCTGCATGCTTTCTACCGTTACCGGCTGTCGGGTTTTAGTATCCAGTTCCGGGCAAACATAAAGCCGCAGGTCATGCTTGAACAAGCGGCCAAACGATTCCAGGATTCCACCAGGCAGTTCCTCATAATATTTTTCATTAAAAATCTCCCGCAACGATGGCAGGCCCATCGCAATGGCAAGCGGGTTGGCGGTGTAGCGAAACAAGTACTGCGCCAGGCGATAATATTCACCATAATTTGAAATCAGCACATTTTTCCCCAGCGCACATAAAATGTCCGCCCGGTTGAGAAAATCCTGGACATCGATCTTGGCATCTTCATCACTGGACAGGTTTTTCAGTGTCATCTCCGAAATCACAAACACCGACGCCGGGTCCACACCGGTGTCTTCGATATAGGCTGCACAGGCACTGTCGAGCAGATTCATGGTCAGGTTGGTGGGGGGATGGAAGCGACTGCGTTCCACCAGCACGGATTTCTTCCATAAGGTATCGGCGACCTGTGCCACATGCCCGTCAGCGGTAAACATGGCGGCATTACTCAAACCGTGCCGCACCAGCTCGAGGGCAACCAGACGATTATCGACTTTTGCAAATCCCGGACCGCGACACTCCAGCATATCGACTTCCAGTACCTCCGGATACAGGCTGTCCAGCAGGCTGGGCAGGATCGCCAGGATGTCCTGATAATAATTCAGCGCTCCGTAGATCAGGTTCACGCCCAGAATGCCCAGGGTCTCCTGGTCCTGCACATTGTTCTTGCCATGCAGGTTGACATGCACATCAATTTGCGAGGGTGCAGCCTGCGGCTCATGCTGGAAACGGATCCCCAACCAGCCGTGTCCGTCCGTGCGGTTGGTATAACTACGTGCCGCCACAGTATTGGCGAAGGCAAAAAACATGGTTTCCTGCCCGCGCGAGGAAGCAAGCCGCTCCATTAGCAGATCGTATTCATGATCCAGCATGGCGTGCAGTCGCTCCCGGCAAACATAACGGGGGCTCGCGCCATAGATGGCGTCGGAATATTTCATATCATAGGCCGAGATGGTTTTGGCGATGGTGCCGGCAGCCCCGCCGGCCCGGAAAAACCAGCGGGCGGTTTCCTGCCCGGCTCCGATTTCCGCAATGGTGCCGTATTTACTGTTATCAAGATTAACGGTGAGGGCTTTCTGATGAGGATCCTGAATTTTTTCTTGCATCTCCTTCCCCTTTACTGCCTGTAGGCACGGGACCGGGCGAGGGTTTTACCTGAACACATCAAAAATGCAGGTCTGTGGCTCTTGACCCCGGCACATTCGATCAGCTAACGCGCTGGCCTGGCGGAAAACAGCGGCTTGAGAACACGGTGTACGCCATAAAAAGTCTAGACGACGTACAGCCAGCCTGCCCTCTCCCGGGACAGCATACCCGGCCAGGCGTGATCATTGACGCACATATTTTTACCTTGTGACGTTCCGGCCACCCGTTTTGTCGCTGTGATCTCCATAGATAATCTGCGCCTTTTAAATACAGCAGAGGCGACAATACTTAAGTATGATAGCTGACAGCTCCAGTGATGTTGCGATGAGATGAATACCCCCCCGCCAATTGTTGAACGCAGCCATAACCGGTTTTTTATCCTCGGCTTCTTTTCAATTTTATTGCTGGTACTGGTTTCCGCCAGCATCAACCTTTATTCACTGACACGCATCAACGAACAGGTTAACCAGATTGTTAACCTTAACAGTCGCAAAACCGAAGCGCTGCGGGTGATGCGTGACGCCATGCGTGAACGCCAGGTGACATTGCGGAATATGATCATCCACACCGATCCGTTCGATGTCGACCTGGACTGGCAGGACCATAATCGCTCGGCGGAAAAATTTCTGCGTGCCCGCGATCAGTTGATCGCGCTGGGCTTTACTCCGGAAGAGCGGCGCGAATTCGATATTCTGCGCACCAAAGTCACCAAAGGCGGCCTGATTCAGACCCGCATCACCGAATTGCTCCTGCAAGGCGAAGCACATGACTCGATCCAGGAACTGTTTGAGGAGGCGTTTGTGGCGCAACAGGACGCCTTTGCCCAGATGGATAAGTTATTTGCCTTGCAACGCAACACCACCGCCGAGGCCCTGATCACGACCCGCAAGAACTATCAGTTTATCACCAGCCTGACTTTCATCTCCGGGCTGCTTATCATGGTCTTTGGCAGTTTCATTGCCGCTACTGTCGTCCGACATAACAACCAGCAACTGGAACTGATTCGGCAATACCATGATCACCTGGAAGAACAGGTGAGCATACGCACCCGTGAACTGGAAACCATGAACAAGGAATTGCGTTCCTACAGTCACTCCCTGGCACACGATCTGCGCACGCCGGTACGCGCGGTAATGAGTTTCAGCCAGATTCTCTATGATGACCTGAAAGATGTGCTGACCGAAGAGCAATTGTATGACTTCAACCGGATTATTAATGCCAGCAACCGCATGCACACCTTGATTGATGATATTTTGAACCTTTCCCGAATCACGCGGAGCGATTTACAACAATCCAATGTCGACATCACTGCCCTGGCTACCCAGATCAGTCACGATTTAGGTGCCGCTTACCCGCAGCATCATGTCAACTGTGAAATCGATCCCGGCTTGCAAACCCGCGGGGACAAGACACTAATCAGAATTTTGCTCGACAATCTGCTGAGTAATGCCTGGAAGTTTACCCAGCTAAGCGACGATCCCGCGATCCAGATCGGCAAGACAACCCGCTCCGGGCATCCGGTATTTTATGTCAGGGATAATGGCATCGGCTTTGATCCCGCCTACCAGGAAAAGATTTTCCAGCCGTTTCAGCGGCTGCACCGCCATGATGAGTTTCCCGGCAGTGGCGTTGGACTGGCGATTGTCGACCGGGTAATCCAGCGCCACCATGGTCAAATCTGGGTCGATACCAGACCTGATCAGGGCGCAACGTTTTATTTCACCCTCGATTAGCCCTGCCGTTATTAAAATCACCGGCGCTTTATTCGCTCAACCGTACCAGGGCGTACACTCGATCCTGGGTTTACTCTCCAGCGCCTGCTTGATACGGTTCCAGCCGCTTTCCAGGCCCGCCTTCCAGTCTTCCACAAACTGTTCCAACTGCGCCTGATAGCGCTGATCCAGTTCGGTTTTATTCACTGTGCAATGCACCGTCACCCGCCCGCTCTTGTTGCCGGGTTCCGCCGTAATGCTCCATTGCATGGCATGAGCACAACCGGGAAGAGTGAAGTGAATGCCGTCACGGATCACTTCCTGATGGACACTGTATTCGCCCCATTTCAGCCACAGCGAACCCCGATCAGCGGAATGCGAAAGGACTTTCGTGATCGAGGGGCACCACTCCGTCAGATTCTGGATACGAATGAAGCGCTGCAAGTCGGTCGCCGACATGTGGGCATCGGCACAGGTAAAAAACTCCATCTTTCAATCTCATTCAGGGCAAAAGCCGGTATGTCATGTCGTTCCTGCATCTTCATGCTGTGCGCCAGAATAGTCCGTATTCCTTATCGCTGTCCAACCATGGTGCAGCAATATCACGCTGCTGATTCGCCGTTCTGACAGGGATTGTAGAATATGATTCAAATCAATCACTTGTTTTTGCGCAGTCATCAGAAATCCACTGGCACAATTGTTGCTGCTAGATAACTGACACGTCAGCACCAGCGGAGGCAGCAGCATGAATAGCAAGTTTAACTATTCGGGTTTTATCGAAATGTTTCTTGAGTCCAACGAGGAATTCGAGTCCTACGGCGTCATTACCGAAAGCCTGCAGATGCTTGAGCCAGAATCCCAATCCCCCACGGCCGAAGACTACATTCTTAGCACGGCGATGCTGGCCAAACTGGATTAACCTGTCAGCAGATCGTTGCGGCAATACAGCATTGCCACCCTGTAGCGTGACTAGTCACCGAGGTTGGTCCCCACTCGACGCGCTGCCCTGATCCAGGGGTGTTCCAGTGGGACCATCTTGCGTCGGCCCGCCACTTGCTCGAGGGGCACGGCCTCGGTAACGCCACCACGACAGGCGACCATGACACCGTACTTGTCCTCGGCAATAAAATCCGCGCAGGCACTGCCCAGGCGGGTTGCCAGTACCCGGTCAGCCGCAGAGGGGGCGCCACCACGCTGCAAGTGACCCAGAATACTCACGCGCGCCTCGAGACCGGTGAGCTGTTCCAGCTCGTGTGCCAGGCGGAAGGTATGCTCACTTTCCTGATCTTTCAGCGCCGCCAGCTCTTGCTTGGCTTTATGCTTTTCCTGTTTGCTGCTGGCCTGTTCACGCCAGGCTTGCGCTTCTTCCAGCGCCCTGGCATGTGCCGCTGACATTGCGCCTTCGGCTACCGCCACGATGCTGAAGTTTCTGCCCTTGCGCACCCGGTTACGAATTGCATCCGCGATACTGGTTACCTCATACGGAATTTCGGGGATCAGGATGACATCCGCTCCACCCGCAATACCGGCGCCGAGGGTTAACCAGCCGGTACGGTGTCCCATGATCTCCACCACAATAATGCGATGATGGCTGTGCGCCGTGCTGTGTAAACGATCAATTGCGTCGGTTGCAATATTCATCGCGGTATCAAAGCCGAAGGTGTAATCGGTCATGGCGACATCATTATCGATGGTTTTTGGCAGGGTAATGATATTGATACCCTGCTGCGCCAATCGCAACACCCAGACAGACCAGGCAATCAAGATGATTGGAATGATAGTTTTCAATAATGGCATCTGTCATATCATGGACCTTGCCACCGATCAGCATCTTGTGTGGTTTGTCCCGACTTGTGCCGAGAATTGTTCCTCCCAGGGTCAGAATACCGGACAGGGAGTTACCGCCCAGACGCACGGTGCGGTTTTCTGCCAGTCCCCGAAACCCGTCACGAAAGCCAATCACCTCCATGCCATAGTAGCCTTCGGCTGCCTTGCCAACACCACGAATAGCGGCATTCAGGCCGGGACTGTCCCCTCCCGCCGTCAGGATGCCAATCTGTTTTGTCATCTTCCTCTACCTGGTTAGTGCTGTAACGCCAAGAAACTGTTATGAAAAAAACGCCCTGGTTGTACGACAATCCTGCCTTGCATACCTGAATATAATGTTATCAGTATCAGGCTGAATTGCGCCCGATCAATTGTTTTCCTAAAGTTAACTTATGGCTATCGAATACTACGCCCAGCGACTGCTGAATCCATTCCGCGGGATTATCAATACCGTCAAGTACCAGTCTGCGGAGGCCGTCTCAACTGACGGCATTCATTGGGATATTTATGTCAGTAATGATCTGTTACTTGAAGATCTGGATACTGAGGGATCGGTGCAAATCAGCGACATCCGTTATGGTAAATGGTCCCTGGCCAGCGGTCTCAAACGCGGCCCGCTTTATCCTTCTGATGATTTCAAATATCTCGAGCAACAGGGTGCGGTCGTGCTTGAATACATTCAACAGCATCACGAAAAAGTACCTTTCCCCCTGGCCGATAATTTCGAGCTCTGGTTGCTGGATCGTAATGCGATGCCTCTGGTGTTGCTCGACAGTGTGACGCAGTTTCAGGATATCGACACAGAGCGCAGTCTAACCTGGCGTGCCGGTAACCTTTGTCGCAAAACTTTCAAGAGCGATATCTGGAAGCAACTGTCAAATGACTCCGCGCCACTGGATAACGCCGCCGATTACCTGACAAGCTTTATTAACAGCCAGGCCAGCGATCCGCCGGCCGCCCAGTGGTTTGAGCGTGATGCACAGGGCAACGCAAAGGGTTTGCTTGGCATCAATCTTGATGACATCCTGCAGACAAGACAGCTACCGGCAGAGGCCTTCCCTGTCACCCTGCTAAATCATCCTGCGACGGATGGACACCATCATCAGTTAATCGATGAGTTTATTAACTGGCTGGCACCCTGGCTGTTGCTGTTGCCCACCCTGGATCAGCAGACACGCAGTCACTATGAAAACACAGCACGTCAGCAGGCGCTGGTCGTGGAACAACAATTCCGACTCTATCCAGAAATTATCGATAAGGCGGCAATCAACACCGCCCGGGTGGAAGCCATGTTCCGCAACAGCCAGATTGAACCGGAAGAGGAAGAAGATATACTTTCGACCTGGTATCTTGAACTCAATCCGAGTTCAATGGAATAACCACTAGCTTCAGTCCCGGGGTAGTACGAAGTAAAAAGTTGTTCCGTTCGGGCTGGTTTCAAAATCGATCCACCCGCCATGTTTTTCAACCAGCGCCTTGGTAATCGCTAGGCCCAGCCCCGTCCCTCCGGTACGTCGGCTGTCTGAACTGTCGAACTGGGTAAAGCGATCGAAGACCACGTCCTGAAATTCTTTCGGAATCCCGGGACCATTATCCCTGACAGAAACTTTTACCCCATCCGCAATACATTCCATGGAAGTTTCCACAATACCGCGGGGAGGTGAAAACTTTACGGCATTGGACAAGAGATTACTCATGATTTGCATCAATCGATCCCGATCAGCATTAACATAGACTGAATAGCAATTACGTTTCAACACCAGTTTGACTTGATGCTGTCTGGCATAGTGCTCCATGGTCCTGATGACTTCCTGAAGAAAATCCCTGAGTTCCAGTGTTTTGAATTCAAATGACAGTTCCCCCATCTCGATTTTACTGATATCGAGTATATCGTCGATTAACATCAATAGCCGGTTGGTGTTTTCCTGGCTGATTTCAGTCAATTTATGTGCTTCACTTGTCAGCTCCCCTGCAACTCCTTCATTCAGCAGGCCTACCGCACCCCGAATCGCGGTCAAGGGTGTGCGAAGTTCATGGCTCACTGTGGAGACAAATTCACTTTTCAGTCTTTCGACTTTTTTGTCTTCGGTAATGTCTTCTACAATAGCGATGCCACCGATAAATTCATTCGTATCAGATTTAATGCCACGACAATAGATCCGCACATCTTTATCCTGCTCGCCACCCAGCGCATTGGACTTGCCTTCATATTGTGCGTACTCCCCTGCCAGTGTTTTCTGGATCACTTTTTTCAGGTCGGGATCGTTGACTTCATATAACAACGAAAGGTTATCAAGTTTGTTTTTATTTACCCCCAGAATCTGGACGAAGCGTTCATTAAACTCGGTGATCACGCCATTCTTGTCATAATGCACAACACCCAGCGGGGCGGAATCAAACATCAGGCGGTATTTTTTTTCATTCTCCTGTAATACCTGTTCTCGCGCAAAGGCCTCGATACGGAGCGCGATATTCTGTTCCGTATTTTTATAGACCCGCATGCTGTTGATGAGTATCCCCATAAAAAACAGGACTGTCATCACGCCCATGGCTACCGACAACTTGTCCCCCAGTAACAAAAACTGTAATGCCAGCGGTATCAATACGGCGAGGAGAAATACAACGATCGGTAATCTTAAAAATGACAGGCTGGTACTCGCCCCCGCACAGGTTCCTGCCAGCACAAATGCCAGAAATACCTGGTGCCCCACGTCCTGCGCCGGAAACAACCATACCGCCGTACTACCCCAGGCGAAGCCGCTACTGACAGCCCCAACAATGAACCATGTTGTCCACTTTTCATTTTCAAGCTCTTTACTCGAACTTTTATTGTACAGATAGGTAAGCGTAAGCCTGGCGACGGTAATAAATATAAATGCCCCCAGCCAGGTGATTAATACACTATGCGCTATGCTTTCCCATTGAATAAAAATCAGGATCAAGGCATTGATCACCGACGCCACAATCGCCGCCGGCAAGGCATGAAACAGTAACTTGGTTTGTTCCGCCCTGATCAGGACTGCCTTATCGGTATCGGGATATGGTTGGGTTGAGTTGAATAGATCCAATGCAATACATCCGTCTGCTTACATTGCAAAACTATCGCAACATGTTGGTGAAGAATCCAAGCAAAATGTTATAAAAAGGTGATCAAAAGTCATTCTGATTGTCTGTCCACTGATCCCTCCCTGCCGGAGCGGGCATTACACCATGCTTCCCCGACCACTCCAATAGCCTGCTCTAAATGTGTGCAGCCTATGCCCTGCTTGCGCCATGCCTGTCCATGACCTGACCCCGTGCTATTTAAGCCATTGATCTGTCACGGCATTCCAGTTGGCATAGTTGCTGCAGATTGCATGTTAATCATGACAGGAGGTAGCCCATGACGATCCTCAGAGATGCCGCCAATATCCTGGATACCAGTGAATACGAGGTATTCTTTCAGGCCTATACGCATTGGTACGGACACTCCGCGCCCACGGATCTGATCAACCGTGCCTTTTCCGACTATCTCAAACACCAGCAAACACCTCACTGGGCGCGCCATTATGCCCTTGATGTGATTGCCCGGTTTGAGACGGAAATAGGAGGAAAAAGCCAATGCTTCGGTTTGTTGTGGCAACTTGCACGGGGTACCGGCGCAAAATCGCCGAACAACGTTGCCGTTTTGCTGGCTTGAATGCGCCCTGTCATGCAAGGCATTACTGTTCGTCGGAACGCTCGATCGACTCCATGCTGATCCCGGCTGACAGGAGATAATTGCGCAAATGACGGATTTCCTGCTTGCTGCAAACGCCACTGTGATGGGGGCGTGTCACCATTCCCTCGGTACCGTTAATCACCACCCGCATACGAGCGCCATGACCCGTTTCGATGCTCGCGCCCAGATGATGCAGTAACGACTCGACTTCACGCCAGTGGATGTTACCGCTGACCGGCTCTTGCAGAATGTTACCCAATACCCGTTTATGCTTCTGGCTCATGGCATGAGTGCGGGACCGGCGGGATCACCGGCCCCCTGTTGGTTGAGGCTCAAAACGCTGACACATTCAGTTTAGCCTTCCGCAACGTAATCATCACGGTCGTTACCCTGCAGCACAATCTGGCTATCGACCCGGGTTTCCAGATAGGTGCGTCGGTTCTCATCATTTTCAAAATAGATTTCCAGGCCGTTATCACCGTCGCCGTCATAGACGCAGGGATGGTTTTCCGGATCCGGCACGTCGCGTAACGAGATGGGATCAGTGGCCGTACGAATCAGCATGGCGATACCTCCAGCATGATTGAAGCTGTATTTAGTCTACAAAACCAAGTATTATAGTCAAGTAATCAGTCCAGCGGCGCCCCGCACGCCGCACAGCATTCACGATAGGAGTGGCAGGCCCAGGCACTGAGGGCGATGGCGGGAAACAGGAAAAAGGGCCAGAAGCCAAACGAGAGAAATGCCACCGGGACCAGCCACATGAGGGCAGCCAGCCACACCAGGCCCAGACCCTCGCGCCGCGGGGTACCGGTATGACCACAGTGACGACAACGCTTTGTTTTTAACACCCGAATCAGACTCAGCATGCGAAGTACTTTTAACAATCTAGCGTTCAGCAACAGCTTTAGCACCCTGGGAGAACAGTTTTATTCTCGCGTTACTCCGACGCCGTTTGAAACGCCTGCGCGACTGGTGCATTTCAATGCCCGCGCTGCAGCACTGCTCGATCTGGATCCGGCGTTACAGCATGATCCGGCAACGGCGGATATTTTCAGCGGCAAACAGCGACTGAGCGGGAGCGATCCGATCGCCATGATGTATGCCGGCCACCAGTTCGGTCACTACGTACCGGAACTGGGCGACGGTCGCGCCATCCTGCTGGGCGAGATCACCAACCAGCAAGGTGACAAATGGGAGATCCAGCTTAAGGGGAGCGGCCTGACGCCCTATTCACGCGACGGTGATGGCCGGGCGGTGTTGCGTTCTTCGATCCGGGAATATCTCTGCAGCGAGGCCATGCATGGACTCGGGATTCCCACGACCCATGCCCTCTGCCTGGTGGGAAGTGACGATGAGGTCTATCGGGAACAGATCGAACCCGGCGCCATGCTCACCCGGCTGGCCCCCAGCCATGTGCGCTTTGGCTCCTTCGAAGTGTTTTACTATCGCCAGCAGCACGCCCCCCTGCAAGCGCTCGCCGACTTCGTGATCACTCATCATTACCCGCAACTGCGGGAACAACCGCAACCCTATCTTGCCCTGCTGCAGGAGGTGATTGATCGAACCGCTGACTTGCTGGCCCAATGGCAGGCCGTGGGGTTTGCTCACGGCGTGATGAATACCGACAATATGTCGATCCTGGGGCTGACCCTCGATTACGGGCCCTATGGTTTTATGGAAGGCTACAATCCCGGCTATATCTGTAACCATTCTGATTACCGCGGGCGGTATGCCTTCGATCAACAACCCCAGATTGGATTATGGAACCTTACCTGCCTGGCACAGGCCCTGACGCCATTGATCGAAGTAGACGCCGCCAAGGCTGCCCTGGAAACGTACCAGACCCGCTTTACCGATACATATTATCAGTTACTGACACACAAACTGGGGTTCGAACACGTACAGGATGACGTCCTGCAGCTGCTCGGTGATCTGCTGGATCAAATGCACCGCAGCCAAACAGACTATACCCGCCTGTTTCGCACCCTGGGCGCGGTGGAAAGTGAAGCCACCCATCCTCAGTCGGAATTACGCGATATGTTCCTGCAGCGGGAACGCTTTGATCAGTGGTTGAACACGTATCGCGCCCTGTTGCAACGTCACGCCAGACCGGACGCGGAACGCCAGGCCATGATGAATTGCGTCAATCCCAAATACGTATTACGTAATTACATGGCACAGATTGCGATCGAAGCGGCGGAACAACAGGACTATTCAGAGATCGATCGCCTGATGCGTATGCTCCAGGCGCCTTTTGAAGAGCATCCCGACATGGCCCATTACGCCGAGCCCCCACCGGACTGGGCCGGCAGTATCCAGGTGAGTTGTTCCTCCTGATAGCCGGGACTCTTCCCGGCGAACGCGCCAGTGTGGTGACGCTTGAGGCATAATAGTGCCATGGCTCGATCCAGGATAAGCGCGCATGACTAAAGGACGCGGTGTGGTCGCCGCCGGACATCCCGCCACTGTCAACGCCGCCACAGCCGTGTTGCAGGAAGGGGGTAATGCCTTTGACGCCGTGGTTGCCGCACACTTTGCCGCCTGTGTTGCGGAACCCGTGTTGTGCTCCCTTGCCGGCGGAGGCTTTTTACTGGCCCACGCCAAAGATGCCCGGCCGGTGGTGTATGACTTCTTCGCCCAGACGCCCGGGCAAAGACGCGCGACCGACGATATCGATTTTCATCCCATCATCGCGGATTTCGGTACCGCGCAACAGGAATTTCATATCGGCCTGGGCGCAGTGGCCACACCCGGTACCGTGCGTGGCCTGTTCGCAATCCAGCGTGATCTGTGCAGCATGCCAATGCGCCGGCTGGTGGAACCGGCGATCGAGCTGGCACGCGAGGGTATCCGGCTCAATGATTTCCAGGCCTATATATTCAGTATCATCGCACCGATTTACCTCGCCACCCCGGCAAGTCGCACGATATACGCGGATCCTGATAACCCCGCCAGCATCATCGCGGCGCACCAGCGCTTGCGGCAACACGATCAGGCGGATTTTCTCGATACCCTGGCGCGGGAGGGTGAGGAGCTGTTTTATCGTGGCGAAATTGCCGCCACCATCAGTGACCTCAGCGCCAGGAGTGGCGGGCATTTGCGCCGGCAGGATTTCGAATCCTATCAGGTGGAAAAGCGGGAACCACTTTCACTGAACTATCGGGATGCCCGGGTGTTTATTAATCCGCCCCCTTCATCCGGCGGGTTGTTGATCGCTTTCGCCCTCGATCTGTTAAGCCAGGTCAACCTGGCAAAGAGCGCCTATGGTTCCAGTGACTACCTGCAACTGCTCACCACGGCCATGGCCCTCACCCAACACGCCCGTCTGGCAACTCACCTGGACGAGACCACCCATCCTGATGCAGAGCAATTGCTGAATCCGGATTTTCTCCAACAGTACCGTGAGCAAATCCGCGGACGGGCACGCAGTTTTCGAGGCACCACCCACTTCAGTGTCATTGATCCTGAGGGCAATATTGCCAGCATGACGGTAAGCAACGGTGAAGGCTGCGGTCATATCATCCCGCATACCGGCGTCATGCTGAATAACATGCTCGGGGAGGAAGACATTAATCCCTGTGGTTTTCATCGCTGGCCGGTGGATCAGCGCATGACATCCATGATGGCGCCGGCCGTCATCCTGTTCACAGATGGTCGCCGCGTGGCGATTGGATCGGGTGGCTCAAACCGGATCCGCAGCGCGATATTGCAGGTGTTGTCGAACCTGATTGATTACCACATGCCCGTTGAAACCGCGGTCAATGCTCCCCGTCTTCATCTGGAGAGAGAACTATTAAGCATTGAAAGCGGCTTCAAACCCGAAGAGCTGGCCAGTTTATTACTGGCTTACCCCGACCATATGTTGTGGCCATCGCAAAACCTGTTCTTTGGGGGGGCGCATACCGTCATGAGCGATGCCGATGGTTTTTCTGCTGCGGGCGATCCTCGCCGCGGTGGCGCGGCGGCCATCGCCAGCTAGCCCGGGAAATTATCCATGACTCTGCAACAGCTGCTGCATCGGATCCACACCACGCCCGCCAAGGTAGAATTCGACGAGGTCATGACCGTGATTGAGGAGAATTTTGTCTATACCCCGTCTCGCTTTACCAACGGGCAC
>JBECLA010000132.1:0-9223 GCA_040235565.1 Thiohalomonadales bacterium
CGGGGGAAGACAATACGAGATCGAGAGTGATGTTCTGCTGCTGCAGGTATTGGCCCATGCGGGCGGCGTCCTTACAGCCTCGTTTGTTCAGCGGTCGTTCAAAATCCGAGCTGGCACCGCTGTGCCAGTCCGACTTGGCGTGGCGCATAAGGTACAGCATTGGCATACAGCCCGACCTCGAACACTATGCTAAAAATAGCTTGCGACATAAATCAAACCACCACTGATGTTGTTGGTGAACTTGAGAGCATAATCCGGATCGTCTTCTTCAATTTCCAGCGCGTTGGCACTCAGACCCACTCCCAGCGCGACATGTTTCCAGCCCCGGTACTCGATACCCAACGTTGTGTCCCGATAGCTGCCGGCCCATTTATCGAACTTCAAGGCAAAGGCCTCGCTTTTCAAGTACCAGCTCCATTTATGGTTTATCCGGTAATTGAGCAAAACAGAAATCACTGGTAAGGGCACCGTGGAATCCACTTGTTCAATTGCGCTGCTGGCTGGAGTAGTAGAGCTAGCATTCAAGACCAGCGCCAGGCGGGTGATATGCAGTCCGGCGCCCACGCCGATTTCCACCTTGTCCGTATGATAAAACGACCAGAGATAGCCTACCTTGAAGATATCATAGTCAAAATTGCTTATAACCTGTCCATCAATAGTAATTGTTTCTCCATCCTCATTTACCCATTCAAATGGCTCATCAAGTGTCTTGTTCCCTTCGTTACTAATGCTGTACCACGAGTAGGTGAGGGCATGCTGGGATTTGAAACGATAATAACCCTCCAGGCGCAACACGGTATTGTCGATATCAATACCAAGAGTATCCTGCGGGCTGATGCTAACCCCCGCCCCCAGATTGGGTTCTGTCAGGGAGATGCTGGATTCGAACCTGGCCAGGGCGTAACCACCAAACGCAATTTTGAATTTATCCGGCAGCGATTCTTCAGCATGCACCTGATTCACCATGGTAAGGAACGTACACAGTGTCAATAATGCAGTGGTGAGCTTTTTATTGTTCATGCTTTCCTCCCCTTTCCTGGTTAATGCGCCTCGTCCCAGTTGTTGCCAACACCGACATCGACGATCAAGGGCACTGCCAATTCCGCGGCGCCAACCATGCTGTTGGTGATGATGTCGCTGGCCTGTTCAATCATCTCCTCGGCCACCTCGAACACCAGCTCGTCATGCACCTGCATGATCATGTGAATGTCCAGTTTACTCTTTTCTATAACCCCGTCCAGTTCGATCATCGCCCGCTTGATGATGTCCGCCGCGGTGCCCTGCATCGGCGCGTTGATGGCGGTGCGCTCGGCGTACTGCCGGCGCGCCATGTTGCTGGCCTTGATCTCGGGTAGATACAGGCGCCGGCCGAACACCGTTTCCACATAGCCCTGCTCGCGCGCCCGCTCACGGGTTTCATCCATGTAGGCCTTCACCCCGGGATAGCGGGCGAAATACAGATTGATATATTGCTGCGCCATGCCGCGCTCGATATCCAGTTGCCGCGCCAGCCCAAACGCCGACATGCCGTAGATCAATCCGAAGTTGATCGCCTTGGCGGAACGCCGCATCTCGCTCGAGACCTGGTCCGGTACCACGCCGAAAACTTCCGCGGCGGTGGCGCGGTGAATGTCTTCTCCGGCGGCAAAGGCCTTGAGCAGACCGTCGTCCTTCGACAGGTGCGCCATGATACGCAGCTCGATCTGTGAATAGTCCGCCGCCAACAACTTGTGACCAGGAGTAGCGATAAACGCCTGGCGAATGCGCCGCCCGGCCTCGTTGCGCACCGGGATATTCTGCAAGTTGGGATCCGAGGAGGACAGCCGCCCGGTGGCCGCCACCGCCTGGTGGTAGGAGGTGTGCACCCGGCCGGTGTCCGGATCGATCATTTGCGGCAGCTTGTCGGTGTAGGTGGACTTGAGCTTGCTCAAGGAGCGGTGCTCCAGAATCAGTTCCGGCAAGGCATAATCATGCGCCAGTTCCTGCAACACCGATTCCGCGGTTGAAGGCTGGCCCTTGGGGGTCTTGCTGATCACCGGCAGCCCCAGTTTGTCGAACAGGATCGCCTGTAATTGTTTGGGCGAACCCAGATTGAACACCTCGCCGGCTTCCTTGAATGCCGCCTGCTCCAGTTCCAGCAGGCGCTTTTCAAACTCGCGGCTTTGTTGCTTCAGCATTTTTACATCAAGCAGCACCCCGCGCCGCTCGATACGTGACAGCACCGGCACCAGCGGCATTTCAATGTCACGAAATACCGTTGCCAGGCTGGGTGTTTGCTGCAGGCGCGGCCACAAGGTTTCGTGCAAACGAAAAGTGATATCGGCATCCTCGGCGGCATAGGTCGCCGCCGTGTCGACCTCGATCTCATTGAAGGTCAGTTGCTTGGCGCCCTTGCCGGCGATGTCTTCGTAATGAATGGTATTGTGGCTCAGGTGCTTGAGCGCCAGGGTGTCCATGTCATGGCGTGAGGCGGTGGAATCGAGCACATAGGACTCCAGCATGGTGTCATACGCGATACCCTGCATGTGAATGTCATAGCGGGCCAGCACACTCATGTCATATTTGAGGTTCTGCCCCAGCTTGGCCTGGCGCGGATCTTCCAGTAATGGTTTGAGCTGTGCCAGGACATCATCCCGGGATAACTGCGTCGGGGCACCTTCGTAATCGTGCGCCAGCGGGACATACGCCGCCTCGCCTGTCGTTACCGCAAAGGAACAACCAACGATCTCCGCCTGCATATAGTTGAGGCTGGTGGTTTCCAGATCAAACGCAAACAGATCGGCTTGTGTCAGCTTGTTGATCCATTTATCCAGTGACTGCTGCGTAAAGATGGTGTCATAGCGCGCTTCACTGACCGCCTTTTGCGCCTGTTGCTCGCTTTCACTACCCAGGATCTGTGCCAGCCAGGTTTTGAATTCAAACCGACTGTATAACTCACGCAATGCTTCGCTGTCCGGCGGCTGGCGATTGATCGTGGTCGGGCTCACGTCCAGCTCAACATCTTTTTTGATCGTCACCAGCTCTTTGGACAACGGAAGTTGTTCGAGGCTGTCGCGCAGGTTTTCACCCACCTTGCCCTTGATCTCATCCGCATGGGCGATAACGCCTTCCAGCGACCCGTATTCCTTCAGCCACTTGACCGCCGTCTTGGGGCCTACTTTTGGTACGCCGGGCACGTTATCCACTTTGTCCCCGATCAACGCGAGGTAATCGATAATCTGCGCCGGTGTGACCTCGAACCTGTTCAGCACGCCCTGCTCATCGCTGACAGCATCTTTCATGGTGTCAATCAGTGTGACATGTTGATTGACCAGCTGCGCCATATCCTTGTCACCGGTGGAAATGACCGTCTCGATCCCCTGCTCGGTCGCCTGTTGCGCCAGAGTACCGATCACATCATCGGCTTCTACCCCCGGGACGCACAGTAACGGCAACCCCATGGCCTGGATGATTTCATGTACCGCGTTAATCTGCTGTGCCAGTTCTTCCGGCATGGGGGGACGATGCGCCTTGTATTCCGGGTAGAGATCATTGCGAAAGGTCTTGCCCTTGGCGTCAAACACCACGGCGATATGTTCGGGATCATAGTCCGCCAACAAGCGGCGAATCATGTTGACCACCCCATAGATGGCGCCGGTGGGCTCACCTTTGGAGTTGCTCAGATTGGGCATGGCATGGAAAGCCCGAAACAAATAGGATGATCCATCCACCAGAACGAGTGGTTTTGTCGCATTATCGGCCATAAATGATTAAATTTTTTCGCTGTGTGATTGTCTAATTATTTGTGTTAACTCTTTAGCGCCCCGAGCGATCCACACGCTGTGAGGCCTGAAAAACACGGGCAAGTCCGCTTTTTTTCATATACTCTAGGCACCGCAACAAGAGACCCATTCTACTTGAAACCTCCACCTGGTACGTAGCGTAATCATGGATAGCAAAACCAAACATCCCGGCATGAACCCGATTAACGACACCATGTTGACACGGGAATCGTGGAAAATTTTTCAGATCATGTCCGAATTTGTCGAAGGCTTCGAACGCCTGGCGCGGATCTGTCCCTCAGTCAGTATTTTCGGTTCGGCCCGGACCGCGCCGGATCATCCTTATTATCAATTGACAATTGACATTGCGCGCACACTTTCCGATGCCGGCTTTTCGGTTGTCAGCGGGGGCGGCCCGGGAATCATGGAAGCCGCCAACAAGGGTGCCTATGAAGGGAAATCGCCGAGTATCGGGCTCAATATTCAGTTACCGCATGAACAAATCGGTAATCCGTTTCAGGATATCTCGCTGTCGTTTCGACATTTCTTTTCACGCAAAGTGATGTTCGTGAAATACGCCGCCGCCTACGTGGTCATGCCCGGTGGCTTCGGCACCCTGGATGAGCTGGCGGAAATCCTGACCCTGGTACAGACCCGTAAAACCCGCAAGATTCCCATTATTCTGGTGCACGAACCGTTCTGGGCCGGCCTGATCGACTGGTTCAAAACCACCCTGGTTGAGGAAAACACCATTAACCCGGAAGACCTGGATTTGATCAGCATACTGGACAAACCCGCGGACATCCTGGAAGCTATCTTCAGTCATTATGAATATCGCGGCTTTGAACCCTCAGCGGAAGAAGCCGAGATCCTGCTGGACCTCTGATCGGGGAGTGTTTTTATGTTACGGCTGAGTATTATCATCCTGCTGTTGGCCCTGCTGGCACCGCTACATGCCGAACAAGAGCGTGCCGCACCCCCGCCGCCGTTACCGGAGGACCCCACAGAACAATTACCGGAACCGGAAGTACGAATCATTCACCGTGAAGATCGGGTGGTTGAGGAGGTCAGTGTCAACGGCCAGCTGCGTTACGTGAAGATCACCCCCAAAGGGGGGGTGCCGTATTACCTGGTTGACACCGATGGGGACGGTGTACTGGATAAACAATTCGATAATCTGGATAATCCGCCCATCAATCAATGGATCCTGCTGCGCTGGTAAACCAGTCACCGCGCGGCCCGCAAACAAAAATCCGGTTTTATGTCTGTCTATACCACCGTCGAGCGCGGGGAACTCGAGGAGTTTCTGAGCCACTACAGTCTGGGCGAGTTGCTCGACTATGAAGGCATCAGTGCCGGTATTGAAAATACCAATTATTTTGTCACCACCCGCCAGGGACAGTATGTCCTGACCCTGTTCGAGGCTCTGTCTGCCGAAGAACTGCCTTATTTTCTCGACCTCATGGCCCACCTGGCGGAACACAATGTGCCCAGCGCACACCCGATGCCGGATGATAAAGGTAAATACCTGCGTACCCTGAACGGCAAGCCCGCCGCCCTGGTGATGCGACTGCAGGGCCATAATATTGAAACCACCAACCCGACGCAGTGTGCCGAACTGGGCAAGGCCCTGGGGCATCTGCATGTCGTCGGCCAGTCATTTAGCGGTTATCGAGAGAATCTCCGCGGGCCGCACTGGTGGCGGGTCACCGCCCATGAAGTGCTTCCCAGACTGAGCCGGGACGAGGCGGATCTGCTCCAGGCCGAGCTGGCGTTTCAGCGCCTGCATCGCCATGACGCCCTGCCGCAGGGCGTGATCCACGCCGATCTGTTTCGCGATAATGCCCTGTTTGTAAACAATCACCTCACCGGCATCATCGATTTCTACTACGCCTGCAACGACGTCCTGCTGTACGACGTGGCCATAACGGCCAATGACTGGTGTACCGAACTCAACAACGGGGAGCTGGATCCGGCCAGACTGACAGCGTTTCTCGAGGCTTATCAGACCGAACGGCAATTCAGCGATGCCGAGCAGCAGGCCTGGCCGGTGATGTTGCGCGCCGGCGCCCTGCGTTTCTGGCTGTCACGCCTCAAGGATCTGCACTTCCCGCGCGAAGGGGAGATTACCCATATCAAGGATCCCACCGTGTTCCAGCGCATTCTGGAACACCGGATTGCCGAACAGGCTACGCTGTCACTGAAACAGGCCTGAATAATTCTGTGGATAAGTTTGTGGATGGACTCGGCCAGCTTCAGAAAATAATTAGAAAATACTAATAATGAGGTGATTATCGGCCTGATTGCCTGAATATAATCACTTTAATAACAACGCGTTATATTATTTTTACAGATCCAAACTGTAATATGACGAATTTGTGAAGCTTAAGCGGTTGATTTCCAATGGCTGTGTATAAATCCGCGTTGAGCTGTAACATCATTCCGTTTTCGGAGTGGGTACTTACCCTCATAAGAGGACCTGTTTGGGGGCTCTGATTGTCTGAATTTACCAAGCGACTCGGATTGATCAATGAGTGGATCGGGCGGGCGGTCGCCTGGCTGACCCTGTTGATGGTGATCATTACCTTCACCGTGGTGGTGCTGCGCTACGGCTTCGACCAGGGATCGATTGCCATGCAGGAGTCGGTCATGTATCTGCACGCCCTCAATTTCATGCTGGGCGCGGCCTACACCCTGAAACATGACGCCCATGTTCGGGTGGATATTTTCTATCAGCAGATGGGACCACGAGGTCGGGCCGGGGTTGATTTGTTCGGCACGCTGTTGTTATTGCTGCCGGTATGCGGCTTTATTTTCTGGACCAGCTGGGATTACGTCGCGGCAGCCTGGGCGGTGCAGGAGTCCTCGGGTGAAGCGGGTGGCTTGCCTTTTGTCTACCTCCTGAAAAGCTTACTCCTCCTGATGCCGTCATTGCTGATGATTCAGGCTGCCGTGATCATCGTCAACGCAACCCTGATCCTGCAGGGCAAACCCGGCCTGTTAGAGCATGACAGGGAACGGGAGCTTTGATCATGGCCGAGTATATGCCACTCATCATGTTCCTGTGTGTCGGCCTGGTGTTGTTGTCAGGCTATCCGGTGGCCTTCTCCCTGGGCGGTACCGCCCTGGCGTTTGCTTTCCTTGGCCAACTGAGCGGCACGTTTGACACCGCCTTTCTCTCCGCCTTGCCCAGCCGCCTCTATGGCATCATGACCAATGTCACACTGGTGGCCGTGCCCCTGTTTGTCTTTATGGGCGTCATGCTGGAGCGTTCCCGGGTGGCGGATCGTCTGCTGAATACCATGGCCGGCTTGTTTGGCCCCGTACGGGGCGGGCTGGGAATCTCGGTGACGGTGGTCGGGATGTTACTCGCCGCTTCGACCGGCATTGTCGGTGCCACCGTGGTCACCATGGGCCTGCTCTCACTGCCGACCATGTTAGCGCGTGGTTATGATCCCAGCGTGGCCAGCGGTACCATCTGTGCATCCGGTACCCTGGGCCAGATTATCCCGCCCTCGATTGTGCTGGTGCTGCTGGGCGACGTGCTGTCTTCCGCCTATCAACAAGCCCAGCTGGACATGGGCCTGTTTGCGCCCGAGACCGTCTCGGTAGGCGACCTGTTCGCCGGCGCCCTGTTACCCGGCTTGTTGCTGGTCGGTCTATACATTTTCTATCTGCTGGGCCTGGCGTGGTGGCGCCCAGACCAGGTCCCGGCGCTGCCACCGGAAGCGCAGCCGCCTGGCGGCCCCGCGCGCTGGCTTGAAGTACTGAAGGTCCTGCTACCACCACTGACGCTGATCATGCTGGTACTCGGTTCCATCCTGGTCGGCGCCGCCACCCCGACGGAAGCCGCCTCGGTCGGTGCCGTCGGCGCTATCGTCCTGGCCATCGCCCAGCGGCAGTTTAATCTCGGTATCCTGCGCGAAGTCATGCGGACCACGACCGAAGTCAGCAGCATGGTATTTCTGATCTTGATCGGCGCCTCACTGTTTTCCCTGGTGTTTCGGGGTTTCGGCGGTGATGACCTGGTACGGGACCTTCTTACCAACCTGCCGGGCGGCGTATTCGGCGCCATGCTGGTGGTGATGCTGGTGATGTTTTTGCTGGGCTTCATTCTGGATTTTATTGAAATTACTTTCGTGGTGGTGCCGATCGTCGCACCGATTCTGCTGAGCCTGGGCCTGGATCCGATCTGGCTGGGAGTAATGATTGCGATTAACCTGCAAACCTCGTTCCTCACCCCGCCGTTCGGGTTCGCCCTGTTTTATTTGCGTGGGGTGGCACCGGCAGAAGTGCGTACCATGGATATCTACCGCGGTGTCACTCCATTCATCGCAATTCAGTTGCTGGCCCTGGCGTTGCTGGCGCTCTGGCCGGCATTTGCCACCTGGTTACCGAATCGGTTATTCGGGAACTAAACTCAGCATGTGATTGCCTATAAGACAGGCATGTATATTTTTACAAGACCGGGCATCGCGAGAGCATGAGCAAAAAACCACCTCAATCTGAAACCGAGTGGCGGGCCTGCCTGACACCGGAACAATTCCATATCATGCGCCAGCAGGGAACCGAGCGCGCCTTTACCGGTAAATACCATAACGTCAAAACACCCGGCACCTACGTCTGCGCCGGGTGTGGCGAGCCGCTGTTTGACTCGGAGACAAAATTTAACTCACGCACCGGCTGGCCCAGTTACTGGCAACCGATCAATGAAGAAGCGGTGGCCACCCACGAGGATAACAGCCTCGGCATGCAACGCACCGAAGTGCATTGCCGCAACTGCGGCTCCCATCTCGGCCATGTGTTTCCCGATGGCCCGCCGCCCACCGGGCTGCGTTACTGCATCAATTCGGCCAGCCTGGTTTTAAAGAAGCGCGAGGTAAAAGGAAAATCTGCCACCGATGATTAACCTGTTTCAGCACCGGCGCTCTTTAAGAATTATTCGGGCTGCTTGCTCCTGATTTTTCTGGCAAGGGGGTTAATAACATCCGCCGCAAGGCACCTTTGCCAAGGTTCTTACGCACCACGGACAGCATGTTATAACTGAGTAATGCCGCCGACAGGCATAGCGTGTTGAGCCAGACATGGATTGCATTTGCCTGTTGGAACACTGCGACCAGCGAGGTGCCAAAGCTGTCATGTTCATGTCGCCCTTCGAAAACTTTTTCGAACAACAACAGAACAAACACGCCAAAAGAATACAAAACCGTGCGCAACACGACATCCACCCACGCCGGTTGAGCTCGGACCCACGCACCCAGTGAGACATGCTCCAGTACCAACACGACCTTGGCGAGCACCAGCGCGCCAACCAGTGCCACTGACAAGCCAGAAAAAGCGATTTGATATTCTTCAAGAACGAGATATTTAAGCAATACCAGTGCGCCAAGCCAACAGCCAAAATAAAGCGTAAGCGACACGACCGCCACGATTTCGTGCTTGAGTTTCTGCGTAACGCTCAT
>JBECLA010000073.1:0-18372 GCA_040235565.1 Thiohalomonadales bacterium
GCATGATGTCGTCGAGCTTGTACAGCGTCAGGTTGATGCGGTGATCGGTCATGCGTCCCTGCGGAAAATTGTAGGTACGGATCCGTTCCGAGCGGTCGCCGCTGCCGACCAGGGACTTGCGCTCGGCTGCCTGCTCGGCTTCCTGCTTCTGTTTTTCCGCGTCGTAGATTCGCGCCTGCAACAGCGACATCGCGCGGGCGCGGTTCTTGTGTTGCGAACGTTCGTCCTGGCATTCCACCACGATGCCGCTTGGCAGGTGGGTGAGGCGAATGGCCGAGTCGGTCTTGTTGACATGCTGGCCACCGGCGCCGGAAGCGCGGAAGGTGTCGACTTTCAGGTCATTCGGATTGATGTCAATTTCCTCCACCACATCCACCTCGGGCATCACCGCCACGGTACAGGCCGAGGTGTGGATCCGCCCCTGCGATTCGGTTTCCGGCACGCGTTGCACCCGATGGCCGCCGGACTCGAACTTGAGCCGGGAATAGGCGCCCTGGCCTTCAATGCGGACGATGATTTCCTTGTACCCGCCATGGTCGCCGGGGCTCTCGCTGATGGTTTCCAGTTTCCAGCGTTGCTGTTCAGCATAGCGGGAATACATGCGGAACAGGTCGCCGGCAAACAACGCGGCTTCATCACCCCCGGTGCCGGCCCGGATTTCCAGAAAGATATTCTTTTCGTCATTGGGATCCCTGGGCAGCATGAGGATCTGCAATTGCTGCTCGAGATCTTCCCGTCGTGCGGTGGCATCTTCCAGTTCCTGCCGGGCCATTTCCTGCATTTCCTTGTCGTCTTCCTGCAGCATTTGCTCGGCGGTTTCGATGTCGGCGAGGGTGGTCTGGTAACGGCGAAAACAACCGACCACCGGGTTCACCTGGGCATATTCCTGCGACAGGGAACGGAAGCGGTTTTGATCGCTGATGATCTCCGGATCGGCCAGCAGGGCGTTGATTTCGTCCAGACGATCGGCGAGGGACTCCAGCTTGTTGTGGATCGAAGGTTTCATCACAGCGAAAGGTCAGACGTCGTTATCTTTCAGGTTGAATAGTTCGCGGGCAAGTGCCAGCAATTCCTCACGACCTTCAAAGGCGGCCCGGTTCATTTGTACCGTGGGCTGGTGCAGCAGTTTCTGGGTCAGGATGCGGCCCAGTTCGGCCACGACCAGCTCCGGACTCTTGCCGGCGGCGAGTTGTCGACGGGCAGTTTGTATCGCCTCATCCCGCAGGTGCTCGGCCTGTTCGCGATAGCTGCGAATGGTGTCGACCGCCTCGAGCGAGCGCAACCAGCCCATGTAGTGCTCGACCTGGTTTTCGATGATCTCCTGCGCCTGCTCGGCCGCTTCCTCACGCGACTGGCGACCTTCTTCAATGACCTCATGCAGATCATCCACGGTGTACAGATAGACATCGGACAGGTCGCCGACTTCCGGTTCAATATCACGCGGCACGGCGATATCCACCATGAACATGGGGCGGTGTTTGCGGGCTTTCAGCGCACGTTCTACCGCGCCTTTACCCAGAATCGGGAGCGGGCTGGCGGTGGACGAGATAATGATATCGGCTTCCGGCAGGCGTGAAGGGATGTCGGGCAGGGCGATGGCTTCGCTATGCATGAACTGCCCGGCCAGGGTCATGGCGCGTTCCACCGTCCGGTTGGCGACAATCAGGTGTTTAATGCCCTGTTCGTTCAAATGCCGGGCGACCAGGTCGATGGTATCCCCGGCGCCGATGAGCAGGGCGGTATGTTCGTTGAGATCCGAGAAGATCTGTTTCGCCAGGCTGACCGCGGCGAAGGCCACGGACACCGGGCTGGAGCCGATGGCGGTATCGGTGCGGACTTCCTTGGCCACGGAGAAGGTATGCTGGAACAGGCGATTCAGCAGGTGGCCGATGGTGCCGGCCTGACTGGCCGTATGATAGGCATCCTTGATCTGGCCGAGGATCTGCGGTTCGCCCAGCACCAGCGAATCCAGCCCACTGGCCACCCGCAGAATATGCTGCACCGCCTGGTTATCGAGATGGGTATAGATATAAGGATCCAGTTCCTCGGCACTGAGGGAATGGTAGGTGCGGAACCAGGCAATCACATCGGCACTGTCGGCATCCGGCAGGTTGCAATACAGCTCGGTGCGGTTACAGGTGGAGACGATCGCCGCCTCGTTGACCGCGGTACGTAACAGTAAATCCTGTAGTGCGGTCTCCAGTTTATCCGGGGCGAACGCGACCTTTTCCCGGATTGCCACCGGGGCGGTTTTATGGTTGATGCCAAATGCCAGTAGTGTCACGGGGTTATTGCGCAAGGAAAATGCCGAAAATGTTTACCAGTGCTCTTGAAATATTAGGTAGATTCAACCAGTTTGGTATATATAAGGACGCATTATACAAGGTAAAACCACCCCAAGTCGGTTATAGTTTCCGCTATGTTTATGAAAAGTGACGGCACCAGGCCGTTACAGGATGTTGTGATGAAGACCCGTATTGCCATTTTCACTCTGCTGCTGGCACTGATGGCGGCATGTACCACGCCGCCGGCGCAGGATAATACCCCTGAACCGGTCCCGGAGACAAAGGCGGCGAAGCAAAAAGCGCCACCCAAACCGGCGCCACAGGCGGTGACCCCGCCAGCGGCCCCCAGTCAGGATCTCAGTGGTGAGCTGCTGTATTACCTGCTTTCGGCGGAAATCGCCGGCCAACGGGGACGGCTCGATGTGGCCGTGCCGTTTTATCTCAAGGCCGCCCAGCTATCCCGTGATCCCGACATTGTCGAACGGGCCACCCGGGTAGCCGTGTATGCCCGGGATGAAAACAGTGCCCTGGCGGCCGCGCAACTGTGGGTCGAGTTACAGCCGGAGAACCTGGAAGCCCATCAGGTCACCGCGGCGTTATTGATGCGCAAGGGCGAAGTGGATGCCGCCCTGCCGCACCTGGAACAGGTGCTCAGTACGGATGGTCAGAACGGCCATAACAGCTACATGCTGATCACTTCCCTGCTCAGCAAGGAAAAGGACAAGCAGGCGGCGATGGAAGCGATGGAGAAATTGCTGGCCAAACGTCGCCATGAGCCCGAGGCCCTGTACGCCTATGCCCATCTGGCCATGCTGGTCGGCAGCCTGGACAAGGCGGAAGACGCGATCGAGGAAGCGATCGAGCTGCAACCGGACTGGGGTGAGGCGCACATTCTGCGGGCCAATATTCTGATCCGGCAGGGACAGAGTGAACGGGCCTTGACGTTGCTGCAGGAGGCGCTGGATAGCTATCCGGATGATGTCACGATACGTCTTTTCTATGCGCGCCGGCTGGTGGATGAACGGCGTTACGAACAGGCCCGCGAGCAATTCAGTCTTCTGCTGGACTACAAGCCGGATGCGCCCGATGCTTTGTTCGCGATGGGCCTGTTAAACCTGCAGACCCAGCGACCCGTGGAGGCGCAACACAATTTTGAGCGGCTGATTGAACTCGGCCAGCGTATCAATGATGCCCATTTTTATCTCGGGCAGGCGGCCGAAATGCAGGGGAATATCGACGCCGCCATGCAAAATTACACCGAGGTCCGCGATGGGGGGAATTATATCGATGCCCAGATACGCATCGCCGCCCTGCTGGCCGCGCAGGGCGATATCGAGGCGGCGCGGGCCCATATCCAGAACATCAGTGCCCCCACGCTGGATTTGGAATTGCGCCTGTTCCTGGCGGAAGGTGAAATTCTGCGGAATGCCAACCAGTTTCAGGATGCCTATGAGGTCTACAGTCTGGCGTTGCAACAGATGCCGGACAATACACAATTGTTGTATGCCCGTGCCCTCACCGCCGAGAAACTTGGAAATATCAACGCGGCGATTGCCGATCTGGAACTGATCGCCAGGAACGAGCCGAATAATGCCGAAGCGTTGAATGCCCTGGGGTATACCCTGGTGGACATGACGCACCGAATCGCCGAGGGCAAGCAATACATCGAAAAAGCCCTGAAACTGAAGCCTGGCGATGCGGCAATTCTCGATAGCATGGGCTGGGCCTATTATCGCCTGGGGCAACACAAAAAAGCCCTGCAATACCTGCAACAGGCTTTCGACAAGTTAAAGGATCCCGAGATCGCCGCGCACCTCGGTGAGGTGCTGTGGGTGCTGGGCAACAAGGAACAGGCACGCCAGATCTGGGATGAAGCCTTACGTGAAACGCCAAAAGACAAGGTGCTGCTGAACGTCATCGAGCGTTTCGCCCGATGAAGTGGCTGGTTTTCCTGTTGCTCCCCCTGCTGGTGGTGGGATGTGCCGCGCCGTTGCCGGCACCACCGGCCGATGCGGAAGCCACCTGGCAGTCACGCCGGCAACTCCTGACGAAAATGACGGACTGGCGCCTCAATGGGCGTCTCGCCATTACCCGTGGCGCGGAAGCCTGGCACCTGAAGGTCAACTGGCGCCAGAAACAAAGCGGTTATGAAATCTTTCTTTCCGGCCCGTTTGGTGCCGGACAGGTCAAACTGACCGGCAACTCGGACGGAGTGGTGTTACGAGATGCCGAACGTCATGCTTATTACGCCCGGGAACCGGAAATCCTGTTGTATGAACACACCGGGGTATTCATGCCGGTCACCGGACTACGCTACTGGATCCTGGGGTTACCCGATCCGGGCAAAAACCACACCAGTCAAACCCGACTTGATGCCTACGGGCGGCTGACCGAACTGCAACAGCGTGACTGGATTGTCCGGTTTCCGGATTATGTCGCCGTCAAACAGTACCAGTTGCCGGAAAAGTTGCTGATCCAGAGTGAGGATATCGAGGTCCGGCTGGTGGTGGATGACTGGCAGGTCTATCTGTAATCCATGTCCAGTGCCCGCCGGCTTTACCTCAAGGTCACCTTGAAGCTGTTGTTGTTGGTCGGCCTGGGTCTGGCGTCCATCCCGTTTATTACCAGTTTGCACCATAGCGATAGCGGCACACGCAAAGAAACCAGCCCCTGGTATGTGGAAGTGGATTTGGCACCGCTGGTCCCCGGCGAGTGGCAAACTGTGGCCTGGCCCGGTGGCGAAGTCTGGATCTATGCGCGGACCTCGCACGAAATCGCCGCACTGCAAACGGCCGACCCGGGCCGGTTACGGGATCCGGATTCCCGCCACAGCCAGCAACCGGACGCGGCATCCAATGCCTACCGTTCCCTCAGGCCCGAGTATTTCATTGTGCTACCGCGCGAGACCAAACGTGGCTGCCAGGTGCAGCAAGTTCAATTGCAAGCCGGGATCAATGGCTACACTGAAGCCTGTTACGGGGCCCGGTTTGATAATGCCGGCCGCATCTTCGCCAACAGCGGTCAGGCGGAACAGCACAACCTCACCGTTCCCCCGCATGAATACCTCAGTGCCAATCGCATGCGGATGCTGCCGGCTACACCCTGATAGTGTGGAACGTGATGTCAGCCAGGTGATGGTGGGATTGATGTCGGGAGAGGCTGGTATCCGTGCGGCATTCACCTGAAAATACCACCATGATTAACGCAGCGAATAATGATTTCTGGCCAGCCCCGGCCAAACTCAACCTGTTCTTGCATATCACCGGCCGACGGGAGGATGGCTACCATTTGCTGCAGACGGTGTTTCAGTTTCTCGACGTTGGGGATCGCCTGCGGTTCACGCTCCGCGATGATGGTCAGGTGCACCGGCTAAACGACCTGCCGGGCGTGACCCCGGAACAGGATCTGGTGGTGCGCGCGGCGCGACTGCTGCAACAGGCCTGCGACTCGGCGCAGGGGGTGGAGATCGAACTCGACAAGCGTCTGCCAATGGGAGGGGGTCTGGGGGGGGGCAGCAGTGACGCCGCCACCACCCTGGTGGCACTCAACCACCTGTGGGGCTGCGGTCTGGATCAGGCGGCGCTGGCACGACTGGGTCTGGAACTGGGGGCGGATGTGCCGGTCTTCATCCAGGGGCAGGCCGCCTGGGCGGAGGGCGTCGGCGAGCAACTGATCCCGGTGGATTTGCCGGAACCCTGGTTTGTGGTGCTGTGCCCACCGATAACTGTCTCAACAACCGAGGTTTTTTCCGCGTCGCAATTGCGGCGGGATTGTCCACCCATTACAATACGCGACTTTCTCGCAGGCGGGGATGTGGAAAATGTCTGTGAACCGCTGGTCCGCGCGCACTATCCCGAGGTGGATGCGGCGCTGCGCGATCTGGACGCTTTTGCGTCGGCGCGAATGACGGGAACGGGAGCATGCGTATTTGCCGCCTTTGACGATGAATCAGCGGCACGCCGGGCCTATGATGCGCTGGCAAGTAAATGGCCAGGCTTTGTGGCGCGGGGTATGAATCACTCCCCCCTCAGACAGGTTTTCGATTAATTGGGCCGTCGCCAAGCGGTAAGGCACTGGGTTTTGATCCCAGCATTCGCAGGTTCGAATCCTGCCGGCCCAGCCATATTTAGGGGTTCGCTTTTTTAAGCGAACCACAAACAGTATTGGGACGCAGGAAGGGCAAGGACGAAGTACATGGAGGTACAAGTGTCACGAGAGGCAGGATGCCGGAAGTGACTCCCGGAGTAATCCTGCCGGCCCAGCCATATTCAGGGTTCGCCAGTTGGTGAATCAAAGTTCATGAGTAATGAACCGGGGGTAGCGTGGCCGACAGCAACATGATGGTGTTTACGGGGAATGCCAATCCCCAGCTGGCGCACGATATTGTGGCCAGGCTGAATTTGCCGCTTGGCAAGGCGCTGGTTGGCCAGTTCAGCGACGGTGAAGTCATGGTGGAAATCATGGAAAACGTCCGCGGCAAGGACGTTTTCCTCGTGCAACCCACCTGCGCCCCGACCAATGACAGTTTGATGGAGCTGCTGGTGATGGTGGACGCGGTGCGTCGTTCATCAGCGGCACGGATTACCGCGGTGATTCCGTATTTCGGGTATGCCAGGCAGGATCGCCGCCCCCGCTCGGCGCGCGTGCCGATCACCGCCAAGGTAGTGGCGGACATGATTTGCGTGGCGGGTACCGATCGCGTGTTGACCGTGGATTTACACGCTGATCAGATCCAGGGATTTTTCGATATCCCGGTGGATAACGTGTACGCTTCGCCAATCTTGCTGGGTGATGTATGGCGGCAGAAGTATCCGGATTTGATGGTCGTGTCGCCGGACGTTGGCGGGGTGGTACGGGCGCGCGCACTGGCCAAGCGCCTGGATGATGCCGAACTGGCGATCATCGACAAGCGTCGCCCGCGGCCGAATGAAGCCAAGGTGATGCACATCATCGGTGACGTGGAAGGTCGTTCCTGTGTCATCGTCGATGACCTGGTCGATACCGCCGGTACTTTGTGCCAGGCCGCCGGGGCCTTGAAGGATCATGGCGCGGCCAAGGTGGTGGCGTACTGTACGCATCCGGTGTTGTCCGGCCCGGCGGTCGACAACATCAAGAATTCCGCCCTGGATGAACTGGTGGTGACTGATACCATTCCGTTGTCCCAGGCGGCAAAGGAATGTGGCCGCATTCGCCAGTTGAGTATTGCCGAGTTGATGGCTGAAACCATACGGCGCATCAACAATGAAGAATCTGTCAGTTCGTTGTTCGTTGATTAACGATCTGGCATTCCCACACCGCTCCTGGTCGCGGAAGCGGTGGCGTTAACCCGGGTGGGTTAGCGTTTTTTTACATGTAAGGAGAAAACCATGAGCGAGAGCTTTGTAGTCGAAGCCGAGCCGCGTACTGACCTGGGGAAAGGTGCGAGCCGCCGCCTGCGTCGGGAAGGCAAGGTACCGGGTGTCATTTATGGCGCCGGTAAAGAACCCACCTCTATTTCATTAGAGCAACTTGTCCTGCAACATCAGTTGGAGAACGAAGCCTTCTTTTCCCACATTCTGACCGTGAAAGTCGGCAAGGATGAAGAACAGGCGATTCTCAAAGATCTGCAGCGTCACCCCAGCAAGCCGTTTATTTTGCATGTGGACCTGCAACGTGTCAGTGCCAAGGAGAAAATCCGGGTACATGTCCCGCTGCACTTCCTGAATGAAGAAACCGCCCCGGGCGTGAAAGCCGGCGGGCTGGTGAGCCATAACATTACGGAAGTGGAAGTGTCCTGTCTGCCGAAAGATCTGCCGGAATACCTCGAGGTGGATCTGGGTAGTCTTGAACTGGAAGACGTGGTCCACCTGTCCGAAATACCTTTGCCCAAAGGGGTGGAACTGGTGGAACTGTCGCATGGCGAAGGTCATGATCAGTCAGTGATTACCATCCATCTGCCACGTGGTGCGAAGGAAGAAGAAGAAGGGGAAGAAGCGGAAGCGGAAGAAGCTGCCGCAGCCGGCGAAGGCGAAGAAGCTTAATCGCTTCTTGCTGTCTCTCAGGTAACCGGCGTTGTCTGCACGTGTTGATCTGATTGTCGGATTGGGGAACCCCGGTCCCGAATACGAACACACACGTCACAACGCCGGTTTCTGGTTTGTAGATGCGGTTGCCGCGGCCCATGCGGCGCCGTTTCGTAAGGAAAAAAAATTCCACGGCGACGTCGCACGGATCTATGTCGGCGGGCATGACATCTGGTTACTCAAACCCGATACCTTTATGAATCTCAGTGGCCAGGCCGTGCAGGCACTGGCGAGTTTCTACAAGATCGATCTGCAACATATGCTGGTGGCGCATGACGATCTGGATTTACCGCCCGGTACCGCCCGGCTCAAGCAAGGCGGTGGCCACGGCGGGCACAATGGTCTGCGCGATATCATCAGTAAAATGGGCGGCAACGGCTTTCAACGTTTGCGTCTTGGCATCGGCCATCCGGGCGATAAAAACAGGGTCACCGGGCATGTGCTGAAAAAATCCTCGACTGACGATCAAGTCGCGATCGAACGGGCGATTGAAGCCGCCATCAAGGTTTTACCGGATGTTATCAATGGCGATCTGCAGAAAGCCATGAATCAATTACATACTGTAACCACCACCTCGTAACTCGGAATGTAAGTACATGGGATTTAAATGTGGCATCGTGGGTTTGCCGAATGTGGGCAAGTCCACTTTATTCAACGCCCTGACCAGGGCGGGTATTCAAGCGGAGAACTATCCGTTCTGTACCATCGATCCCAACGTGGGCGTGGTGCCCATGCCGGACCCCCGTCTGGATGCGCTGGCGGTGATCGTCAATCCACAACGGGTGTTGCCCACCACCATGGAATTTGTCGATATCGCCGGGCTGGTTGCCGGCGCATCGAAAGGCGAGGGACTGGGAAACAAGTTTCTGGCCAACATTCGCGAAACCGATGCGATCGCGCAGGTGGTGCGCTGTTTTGAAAATGATGATGTGGTCCATGTCGCCGGCAAGGTCGATCCGCTCAACGATATCGAAGTGATCAATACCGAACTGGCGCTGGCCGACATGGAGTCAGTGGAAAAAGCCATTAGCAAAACCAGCAAGGTCGCCAAGTCGGGAGACAAGGACGCCAGGGCCAAACTGACGGTGCTGGAAAAGGTGCGGGATCACCTCGACCAGGGCGAGCCGGTGCGGACTGCTGGCCTCGATGACGATCAGAAAAAACTGATCCGCGATCTGTTCTTGTTAACCATCAAGCCGACCATGTACATCGCCAATGTGTCGGATGATGGCTTTGAAAACAATCCCTTGCTCGATGCCGTGATTGAATACGCCAGCAAGGAAAACGCGCCGGTGGTGCCGGTGTGTGCCGCCATCGAATCGGAAATGGTCGAACTGGCCGATGATGAAAAAGCCGAGTTTCTGGCCGAGATGGGCCTGGATGAGCCGGGTCTGAACCGGGTGATTCGGGCTGGCTATGAGTTGCTGGGATTACAGACCTATTTTACCGCCGGCGTGAAGGAAGTCCGCGCCTGGACGGTGCCCGTTGGTGCGACCGCGCCGCAGGCCGCCGGGGTGATCCACACGGATTTTGAGAAGGGCTTCATCCGGGCGGAAGTGATTTCCTATGAGGATTTCATCCAGTACCAGGGTGAGCAGGGCGCCAAGGAAGCGGGCAAACTGCGCCTGGAGGGCAAGGACTACATCGTCAAGGACGGTGATGTGATGCACTTCCGGTTCAATGTCTGAGGCATGAGCCAAAGGCGCTAAACATACTGATTTTTATAGGAATTTGCTCAGGCTGACCTGGCCCGGTGGCCGCTTGCAGCTTGACATGAGGGGGCGCAACGAGGAAAATGCGCGCCTCTTGCAGTGGGCTTCACGCCCAAACCGATATGGCTATGTAGCTCAGCTGGTTAGAGCACAGCACTCATAATGCTGGGGTCGGTGGTTCAAGTCCACCCATAGCCACCAACTTCTAATTCATTTCTTCTTCGGTCGTACTCACTTGCTCTTATTTCACCGACCCCAAACTGTTTTAATTGCTGGGGTGCGGGGCTGATGAAAGCCCTCCCTGGCTTTCACCCTGCGGGCCGCCTGTGGCGGTCCCGTTTCGTTCCCGACGAAACGGTCAAGTCCCCATAGCCACCATATCTTTATTATTCTTTTGTTTTTGAAGTCACCGCCCCTGACGAACCCCCTCATTTCTAGTCAGCATCCATCCTATGTGGCTATTCCGTCATACTGGCGAATGCCAGTATCCAGAATTGATGTTTTTGACGGTAAAGTTGCCCTGTTTTTAACGTAATCCACAGGCCGATCTTAATTCCCCTAGATTCCGGCCTTCGCCGGAATGACGTCATCGATAAAGTTTAGGATTAAGCTGTAGACTTTGATCATATTTATGTGGGGATCCCTCAAACACCTACCCCAACCTGATTGGAATGCCGGGGTGCGGCGTGGATGAAAGCCATCTGAAAGCATCATTATTTATTTCAAACTTTATTCCTACTGTAATATCCATTCGGTTAAATACTACAAACAATCGGTTTTAAGGTCCGACTTCAAGTGAGTTTTATAGACTGCTCTGGATTAGTTCCGAATCTAATATTCTGGCTATACTCTACAAATAGACCTGCATGCCTTGAAGCGATCGCTGCTTGAACAGGTCAATGTCACTGGTGAAACTAGGTATAATCAGGTTTTGCGCGTTGAAAAATAATATAAGGTGCTCATGAAACGCTGGCTTACCGAACCTTTGCTGCATTTTCTGCTTCTGGGCGGACTGTTGTTTGCTGCCTACGCCTGGCTGGATCGCGGCGATAGCGACACCCCTCGCGTGGTTCGCATCAGTGCGGCGGAGGTGGAGTGGCTCAAGCAAACCTGGTCGCGTCAATGGCAACGACCACCTGATGAAACGGAATTACGCGGGCTGGTCACCGACTACCTGAAAGAAACGTTGCTGGCGCGTGAAGCGCAAGCACTTGGTTTGGACAATAATGATACGGTTGTACGCCGGCGGCTGGCGCAGAAGATGAAATTCCTCGTCGAAGACACGGCGCGTCTCGCTGAGCCGGAAGATACGGTGTTGCGTCAATACTATGATGATCACCGCGTGCGATATCAAAAGCCTGCTTCGATTTCCTTTAGCCAACTCTATTTCAAGACTGAACTGTCCGCACGTGAGGCGTTACAAGTACTTATTCAAAATCCCGCAGCGGATCTCGGTGAGAACACTTTGTTACAACCTGAGTTAGAGCAGGCAGACGGGCAAACCGTCGCGAATTTATTTGGACAACAATTTGCCGCACAGGTCTTTGCCCTTGAAGGAAACAACTGGCAGGGGCCGATCACATCGGCTTACGGATATCATCTTGTGAAGATCAAGGATCGGCAGGCAGCACAATTACACGCTTTTGATGAAGTCCGTTCGCAGGTGCTGGAAGACTGGTACCGTACTGAACAGGATCGGGCCAACGAACAGTTTTTTGCTGCCTTGCTCAAGAAATACGATGTCGTCGTTGAGGAAAGCGTCAAACCACTCATCGGACCACTGGCGGAGACCAGTCGATGAAACAGGGCCTGTTTCTGCTCTTGCTGTTGTATGTGACGCCGGGTTGGGCGCACGAAGTGCGACCCGCCTATCTTGAATTACACCAAATACAGAATGGTGAATTCAAGGTGCTATGGAAAGTGCCGATGCGCGGCGATTTGCAACTGGCGCTAACCCCTGCGTTTTCCGGCCGTACCCACAACAGCACGCCGATAGTCACTGTCGAACGTAATGGGGCCGCCGTGCAGACCTGGCGCTTGATGTCCGACAATCCACTGCGCGGTCAGTCAGTTCGCATCGTCGGTCTGCAAGGCACGATGACCGATGTCCTGGTGCGCCTGGAGTTTAGTGATGGCACCAACTGGATGAAACGGCTGACTCCGGCTGAACCAGAGGCAGTCATTCCGGTGCAGCCGAACGGCTGGTCGGTGATGGGCGAGTATTTCGGGTTAGGTGTCGAGCATATCTTGCTTGGCATCGACCATCTGCTTTTTGTGCTGGCGTTGTTGTTGATTACGCGAGGAACCTGGGCCCTGGTTAAAACCGTGACGGCGTTTACGGTGGCACACAGCATTACACTGGTGGCGGCAACGCTTGGTCTGGTACAGGTCCCGGTCGCGCCGGTCGAGGCGATCATCGCCTTGAGTATTGTGTTTGTGGCAACGGAAATTGTGCATAGCCAGCGTGGACGCGATGGCATCACTGCGCGAGCACCATGGATCGTAGCGTTCATCTTCGGGTTGCTGCATGGCTTTGGTTTTGCCGGTGCCCTGAGTGAAGTGGGCTTGCCACAGGGGCATATTCCCTTGGCCTTGCTGTTCTTTAATCTCGGAGTCGAAGCCGGCCAGCTGATTTTTGTCGCCGCGGTCCTTGGTGTGATTGCCCTTGGCCGGTCCGTGCGGTTTGCCTACCCGCGTTGGCTACCACTCGCACCGGCGTATGTAATCGGCACGCTTGCCATGTTCTGGGTCATGCAACGCGTCGCTACTTTTTAATACTAAATTATTGTGTGCTTGAATCGACTGCAGTGTTGTACTTACCTGCTGCACTAAAACAAGGAGACAAATCATGTATGCGTCTAGATGGCTGTTAGCGATACTTGTTGCAGTATTCAGTGCTGGTCTATCGTTGCTGGCACTGGCCAGTACTCCCGGTCTGCCGGCGCCTGATAAGGCAACCGCGGAAAAGGCGCATCCAAAAAAAGCACCCTACTCACCTTATGCCGGGCGTGACTTTCCGACTCGCCCCTTCTTTGGTGATACGCATTTGCATACTGCTTTTTCCATGGATGCCGGTGCCTTTGGCGCGCGGCTCGGTCCGGAAGATGCGTATCGGTTTGCCAGAGGCGAGGAAATCAAATCCAACAGCGGTCAACTGGTGAAACTCTCGCGCCCGCTTGATTTTCTGGTGGTGGCCGACCATTCGGATAACATGGGTTTTTTTCCGGATCTGTTCGCCGGCAAACCCGAGTTACTCGCCGATCCGACCGGACGCAAATGGTATGACATGATTCAATCCGGCAAGGGAGGGGAGGCGGCGATGGAGATTATCGTCGACTTCTCGCATAACAAATTTCCCGAGAAACTGATGTATTTCCCAGGTACGACCGCCTATCGTAATGCCTGGCAGAAAACCATTGATGCCGCGGAAAAGTATAACGACCCCGGTCGCTTTACGGCCTTTATCGGCTACGAGTGGACCTCGAACACCGGCGGCAACAATCTGCACCGCAACGTGATCTTTCGTGATAACGGTGACAAGGCCAGCCAGGTCGTACCCTTTACCGTCTATCCACCGACAGGCAGCGATAACCCGCGGGATTTATGGAAATGGATGACCAACTACGAGCAAAAGACCGGTGGCAATGTGCTTGCTATCGCCCACAACGGTAACCTGAGCAATGGCATCATGTTTCCGGTAGTCGAGGCGTTTGGCAAGAAGCTCGACAAGAGTTATGTCGAACAACGCGCCAAATGGGAACGACTTTACGAGACATCCCAGACCAAGGGAGACGGCGAGGCGCATCCCTATCTGTCGCCCAATGATGAATTCGCCGATTTTGAGACCTGGGACAAGGGCAACCTCGATGGCAGTGTGGCCAAGAAAAAAGAAATGCTCGAGTTCGAATACAGTCGTGCCGCCTACAAGAACGGGCTCATGCTTGAGAAAAAACTCGGTACCAATCCCTACAAGTTTGGTCTTATCGGCAGCAGTGATGCCCACACCGGACTGGCGGCCATGGAAGAAGAGAACTTCTTTGGTAAAACTGCGCCGCAGGAGCCCAGCCCGGAACGCATGAGCGCTACCTTTGTGAAAAATCCTAAAACCGGTGTAACGATCATGGACTGGGAAGTCTCATCTTCCGGTTATGCAGCAGTGTGGGCTACCGAAAATACTCGCGAGTCGATTTGGGATGCCATGCAGCGCAAGGAGACCTACGCCACGACCGGCCCGCGCATGTTTGTGCGTTTCTTTGGCGGCTGGGAGTTTGAGGCCAGGGATGCAAACAATCGTCTGCCAGCCCATCTGGGTTATACCAAAGGGGTGCCGATGGGGGGTGATTTAAGCAAGGCACCAAAAGGTAAGTCACCCACTTTCCTGGTTGCAGCACTCAAAGATCCCATTGGCGCGAATCTGGATCGCATTCAGATCATCAAGGGCTGGCTTGATGCCAAGGGAATGCTGCATGAAAAAGTTTACAATGTGGTCTGGGGTGATGCTGACAAACGCAAGCTGGATGGCAAAGGCAAACTCCCGCCGGTGGGTAATACCGTGGACGTAGGCAACGCCACCTGGACCAACACCATCGGTGCTCCGGAATTGATTACCGTATGGAAGGATCCGGATTTCGATCCGAAACAACGGGCATTCTATTATGCCCGCGTGCTTGAGATACCGACCCCGCGTTGGACCGCTTACGATGCCAAGCGTTTTGGTGTGAAACCACTGGAGAGCACAACCATGACGCTGCAGGAGCGCGCGTATACCTCACCGATTTGGTATACGCCGTGACTTAGTTGTCCATGATCACTGTTGCAGGTAATGGGCAGCTGGGTATAGCAATTTTGTATTTTGATTGTTGAGTAGCGGATAGTGAAAGCCTCCCTTGGCTTTCACCCAGCGGGCCACACATAGCCACTCTTTAATATAAGTTATTTTTTGCTTGCTTCCCGTTGCAGCTTATTCAGCGCGGCCGTAATTTCGGCGTTACCGGGATAACGTTGCTGGGCCTGCGTGAGGACAGTCAGTGCCTGTTGTATGTCGCCGGCACCCTCAAGCGCCAACGCATAAACATAGACATAACGCGGATTATCTTCGGCCAGGGTCGCGGCTTGTCGCAGGTGGTTCAGCGCTTCATCCAGCCGTTTTTGTCGGACTAATAATAGTCCAAGCGCGTAGTGCAGATCCGCATGATCACCTGCCGCATCAATGCCTTCCTGCAACAGTTGTTCTCCTGCCGCGTCCTGCCCCAGTTGGCGATAAAGATCCGCGAGGTTGACGTAGCCGGGCGTAAAGCGGGGTTCGAGACGTAATGCTGTGCGATAGTCTTGTTCGGCTTTCCGGGTATCACCCATCGCAACGGCCATCAGGCCAAGATTCAAATGGGACTCCGGTCGTTCCGCATTGACCTGCTGGGCTTGCACATATTCTTCGATGGCCCGTTCCAGTTGCGAACGGTATTGTTGCGGGAGTTGCTGACGGAGCAGCGGCGCAAGGATATGCGTGGTGTCCAGTCGCACCACGCGATCGGGATCATCGAGTAACAACCAGCCCTGATCGATGCGCGTGCGCAAGTCGGTGACTTCAAGAAAGCGTACCGCAGCGGCTCGAATGAGTGGATCCTTGTCGTGTAACAGTGTTTCTATCAGGGGCAGTTGCTGTGGTTGGGCATAGTTGCGCAGATAATCGATCGCCGTGGCGCGAACAATGCCGGGTTGGGAAACATCCGCCGCCAGCGCTGACAGGCGCTCGGCCGCATCCGACGATCCTGTTACCGCGGCATGCAACGCTTCACCGTAATGCGGACCCCGATAATGGCTTTCGGGGTACCATGCTGCGACGGCTTTCGCTGCCCATTCGGCTTTTTGCTCTGTATGGCAGGCAGTACATGCGTTTGGCGTGCCCAGTTTAAGTGACAGATCCGGCCGGGGGACGCGCATGCTGTGGTCGGCGCGGGCATCGATTACCATGTAATTCTGCTGTGGCATGTGACAACCAGTGCAGGCCGCGCCGTCTGTGCCGGCTTCATGATGGTGATGGGCCTGTGTATCGTAGCGTGCCGGCAAATGGCAGCGGCTGCATAATGCATTGCCCTTGGCCCGCAGTTGCAGGCTGTGCGGGTCATGGCAGTCATTACAGGTGACCCCGGCCTGGTACATGCGGCTCTGGATGAAGGAGCCATAAACATACACTTCGTCCTTGATCTGTCCATCGGGGTAATACAGGTGTTCGTTGAGCAACGCCAAACGATGGGTGTTCCCCAATGATTTGCCATATGCATAGTCGGCCCAGATCTGGCCGCGGCGCGAATGACAACGGGCGCATAACTCGATTTGCGTATGGTTTTCACGCGGTTTGCTGCGATGGGGTTTGCCGCTTTTTGCATCGATGGTCCAGCTTCCGCCATCGCGATCACTGAGATCCACCACCAGGCCTTTGTCGGTCTTATCCTTTATAACTGGATTTTGTTTCGCCTGTTCAGCCCAGGCCGCGTGTTGCGAACCGGGACCATGGCAGGCTTCACAGGCGACGTTAATCTCACTCCAGGTTGTTCGGTAACTGTCCGTTTCGAGGGTGTAGTTCTTTTGCAGGTTCGTGGAATGGCACTCGGCGCACTGGTAATTCCAGGTTTGTTCGCGTTGCGTCCAGTGCAACCGATTACGATAGTCCACCTTTTCTTCGGGATAGAGATGAAACCAGCGCTGTCCATCTTCTGCTTCTGGTCGGCTGTCCCACGCCAGGCCGAGGGTTTGGATATGACCGCGCGGAAATTCGATCAAATATTGTTGCAGTGGATACCAGCCGAAGGTGTAGCGGATCGCATAGTCATGCATCTTGCCGTCGGGGCCGTCGGTACGCACGTAATACTTTCCATTCTTACGATAGAAACGTGACGTGACGCCATGCGCAGTGAATTCGGCATTGTTGAAATTGCCGAGTACTGTTTCGGTGCTTGCTTCGGCCATCGCCAGGTCATGATGGGAACCCTGCCAGTCCTGGGTTTCAGTCTCGTGACACTGGGCACAGCGACCACTACCGATGAAATCTGCCGCCACACACACATCCATCATTAGCATGAGCGATAAAAAAGCTGCAACAAGACCTGTCAATTTGTTCATGTTATATCGATATATAAAGGATTACGTTTCATAACATAGTTTGAGAGTCGGAATAATAACTGTTGTGACAACAGGATTAATGTTGATAAGTTATGGGCTACACGAATATCAGAAATACCATACAATGAAGTTGTTTGATATTCTCTTCTACAGGACAGTATATATATTGTCTCATCGTCCTGCACAGCCTATGTGCAAAAATGTACTTGTTGAAATGGCAGTAACAAAAAGGCGAAACACATAGCACAACTATCGCACCACTATGGTTCATCAGTCGAGCAATCATCGTACTTCGTCCGTGTTTCGTCTATTGCGGCCGGCAGACCACAAAACCAGGATACTCCAGGCCATTATATTAATGCTGCTTTGCAGTGCCGCGACTGCGGTACCGGAAGCGAATGAACCGCAACGGGTGCTCGTGTTGCACTCGTTCAGAAGCAGCCTGCCGGTGACTTCCGATTGGTATGCAGGTATCGTTCGGGCATTTTCCTCCGCACCAGACTTGCATGTTGAGATTGATAGTGAATCCCCGGATCTGGCGGGTCTTATTAACACAGACTCGACACAAATTGCGGAGAAGGAGCAAGTAACGTGGCTGCTCGATTTCTACCGTAAGAACTATCAGGACCGTAAGCCGCATCTGATTATTCCGACCGACACGCCTGCCTTGCGATTCCTGCTCATACATGGAGAGGACCTCTTCCCCGATGTGCCGATTGTGTTTGTTGACGCTGACCGCGACTTCGTGGCTGCGCAGAAACTGCCCCCGAACGTAACAGGTGTAACCAGCTTCCTCGATATCGCAGGCACATTGGAACTTGCTCTGCATCTACATCCCGACACACAACGTGTGGCTGTGATTGTCGGATCCGCGCAATATGACAAGGCAATGGAGCGTGTTGCACAGCAGACTGCTGAGCCACTTGCAGGCCGGGTTGAGTTTGTCTGGCTGCGAGGTATGCCGATTGATGAACTCGTCGAAACACTCAACACCCTACCTGAACGGACAGTGGCCCTATACCTGGTCCAGACTCAGGATTGGACCGGAAAACAACACGTCCCGCGAGCGATGCTGCAGGCGTTTTCAGTCGCAGCAAAAGTGCCGGTTTACGGTCTGTGGGATACCTTGCTTGAACACGGCATTGTCGGCGGTCGTCTGGCTACGATCGAGGAGGACGGGTATCAGGCTGCGAA
>JBECLA010000107.1:0-7618 GCA_040235565.1 Thiohalomonadales bacterium
CCTGTTCTTCCGTTGTCAGGGTAAGCCTGGAAGAGTTGTGTGGAGTCCGCGTCTCCTCTGCAAGGCTTACGCCCGTGGCAAGCACGTAGAACAGGACAAGCAAATAGACGCGTGCTGAACTCATGTCGATGAATAATGGATTTTGTAAACCTGAGATCCTGGTGACAGGAACCACCTATGTCCTCTTCCTGGATCGGATACCAATCCGCTCAACCGTGCCTGCCCACGCAAACCGATGCATAATTGTTCAATCGAAGTCTGCATGGTGTTTGTAAGTTTTAACCCAGTTCCAAATATAGAATAATCAGGGTCAGATACCGAATTTCTCTTATATAAGCGATAACTGTGTGACCAGAACAAACAATGTGCGTTTAGGGAATGCTGTACGAAACACGTAGTGGTTCTATAGTGCTCTGCCCCTTGTTCAATAAAAATAGCATCCGGCTGCGATCCCGATATCTGTTTATTGCTTTTCGCAATACAGCAGCGCAACGAAAGGCGGCATGTTGTTGTGGGGCTTGCCCATCCCCGCTTCTTCGCTGATATCGTTAATTGACGAACCCGATTCCATATAGACATTCTGCTCGGAACCTTCAAAGCCATACTCATCCCGTTTAGCGTTGCTCACGCCGCGCCAGACATGCTTGTGTCGCGGCATCTCCTCAATGGTCAATTTGTGTTGTTCATCACCACCTGCCTCTAACAGATGACGCGGCGTCAGACCTTTTCCCTCACCAACACCTACGATAATTCTGCCCCTGGTAAACTCCACCTCCTTCCAGCCATCAGGGCAGGACGCCGCATGAAACGCCACAACCGCCTTCGAAGGAACGAGTACCGTCGGGAACTGGGTAACCTTGCCGGCAAGATAAAGTATAAAAGTCGTACCGACGGCTGTAGATATCCCAACAATTATTTCCTTACGCATATACTATTCCTCCCCTTCAGATGTGGAGTGAGGATCAAACGGTGTCAGAGGGCAATTAATTGTAATAATAGAAATAATTGCCCTCTGACACCTGTTTTTTATATCTGGCATTTAGCTAAATTCTTCTTTAAATTGTTATTATAGCTGGTCAAAATCAAGTCACTCCGACTCGCTTTATTCTGTCTTTGCTGTGATTTTAGGAGTATTGATTAATGGCCCCAAGACTTACTTTTCAGCCATTGCTCGGCCGCAGCTCTTTCTTCGCGATCAAACGCCTTGATTTCCAAATCCGGCATCAGTTTGCCTTCCAGTTCACTGATCGTTTTCAACCAGGTTTTATCTGACAGCACAGCCGCTCGACGAAATCTTTTAATAAAGTCGAACATTTTGGGCATGCGTTTAAACTCAAGAATTATTGCGTCGATCGTGGGTAATTTATACTCGATCACGTCATACAGCATCTTTCCGTTCTCGATACCTTCTGATTTCTCGACGAGCTCATCAAGTGCCTTTGCCATCCCTTCGGAATCAAGCTTGCCACTCATTTCGATATCCAGCCTGTTTTCACTGACACGCTCAATTTTAATCATGGCTCCTCCGGATAACTCTTTCGCTCATAAACCGTGGTCTCGATAAATCGGTTCTGGCATCCTCGGCAACTGAATCGCTCTCGCCCATCCTTGGACTCGCACCTCCTACATCTAACCTCCAAGGACGGAGGAAATGCAAGAGGATTGCAGGAACAATCCTTGCCCTGTAGTCGTGTCCCCTATTATTTATTAGGGGGTTATCGTAACTTTGATCACATTATGGCTTGTACCACCGCCGACCTCTTCGACTACATAAACGAAGCTATCGGTTGTTCCTGAAAGACCTGCCGGTGGCGTGTAGGTGATAACAGAACCGGTTATTGACACTGTTCCCCCCAGACTCGTAGTAACAAAGGGCAGCTGATATTGCATCGCACCATTCGCAACATCCGTCACAGAGCCAGACAGGTCAATATCAATCGGGGTATTTATCGCGGTGGTATCCACAATCGCAGCCGCCCGCACTTGAGGTGATGGCAACCCAGAAACCAGCATATCAAAACGATTAGTCGTCAGTCCTACAGCGCAACTCTCAATGCCTAAAAACCCATGAACGGTATTCGCCTGGCAGGGATTGGGTTGAGCGGGATCATCAAACCCGCCTTGCACTGCATTACTCGCTGCATCCGGATTGAAATCCGAGACAATGGCTGCTGAGCCGCCAGGTGGTGATACCGAACAGCCATCCTTCACGTGCCAAATAACATGCGCCGCTTTATCCACCGTACCGGGTCGTACAAGGGGTTGTCCACTATTCTGATCAACTGGCGAGCCATTCCCGCTGGTGACGGGTGAGGACAATGAGATAGCAGAGGCGAGCGGATGTTGTGCGACAGCTGAAATCGCACCACGACTTGTACCAAGAATAATGACCGGAAGATGATTAATATTTTCTGCGTTTACAATGCTCGAAATGTCGACGGCATGACGCACCGAGGTCCGATAGCCGTCATAAGCAAACCCCGATGTAGAACCCAGGGTATCGTCGAAGAAATCGTCAGGCCGGTCGACAGTAATGACGGTATAGCCTTGGGCTGCGAACAAATGGGCGCTGCGTACCAGGAAGTTACCACCTGCGGCAGTAACTTGCCCTGTATTGATATCTCCCGTAATCCCCGCAGTCATTTGTCCACCGGCAATCAGGACTAATACGGCTTTGGGCATGGCCGCAGCATGCACCATATAATCAATGGATACATCGCTATTATCGGTTTTCTTTCGTACCGAGGGTATGAATTTGTAGGTTGGCGCCCCTATGAATGCCGAATCAATCCTGGTGACAAAATTATTCAATAACTGGCTATCATCAGGAGTAGTGGAACAAGCTGTTGCCGCTTGAGTTGATGTTATGTCTCCACCTCCTCCTCCACAACCTACCAGTCCCAGCACACTGAGAATACCCAGCAAGATGACAAAAGCCAATCCTGTAAAGTGGTGATACCTCTTTTTGTAATTATGCACACGCGACATACTGGCAGCCCTCCCGAGCACCCATGACAAAGGAAAATAAGGAATTACCAACCCATTAAAAAGTGGTTTTCTAATATCCCAGTAATCATTTAATCAACCATATAGGTAGTTGTTAATGTTCTCAGGTTGATTGATTACAGGTCCAAAAATCAATACGACCTAAATCATATAGAAACAAGACGTCCATCTATTATTTTTTATTCCCTAAATTGGCACTCAATGGCGAGAGGAACTGCAAGAAGATCGCAGGAACAATCCTTGCCTTATTGTCGTGATCCCACTTTATTTAATCCGTCACGAATGACGCACGTTCCAGCCGCATTAACTCCCGTAAACGTTTCTTTTCCTGCAACTGCCTGCGCCGGTTGAGGACAAACAGACACAACGACCGAAAGAATACACAACCACACACCCAGGTCTTGTTCATCAACACCCCCCTTTATCAGCTATTGAAAATGCCATCCGTGGCACATGCGGGCAGGGTTCATTATTATTCCCGCAAACATTCAGTTGAGCACCAATTAATTCACGCCGACCCCTTAATATTGTTACTTGATTTACATCAAAGAAGATTTTCTATTTATGATTCATACTATTTTACTCGGGTAATAGCGCATACGAAACAAATACTTAACTATATATTTTAATCAACCAGCACAAGCATGACGCTAATACAGAGAGGATTTCTCCAATAACACGTAACAGAAAAACGACCATGCGATTCAAAAGGTTAATGCTTCAACTCATGCTCTTGATCTGGCTTCACTTTCAGTCTGGAATACTCCATGCCGAGCAAAGCAGTATGGATCAACCTTTGTTATCCGATCAGCCTCATTTGCAAACCCTGTTACGCGATGAAATGCGCGCCGTACAAACGGCCATGAACACACTTGTCACTGCATTACCTCAAGGTGACTGGCCGACCGTCGCCATTACCGCCAAGGCAATCCATGACAGTTTTATTTTTCAACAAAAACTTACGCCTAAGGATCGCGACATCTTGCATCACAGTTTACCTGCAGCATTTATCCATCTCGATCAGGGCTTTCATCAGCGCGCCATAAAATTACATGAGGCTGCGGCTGATAACGATGCCGAATTGAGTCTCTATCATTACGCACGTTTGCTTGAAACCTGTGTACAGTGTCATCAACGTTATGCCACACACCGTTTCCCTGGCTTGAAAGAGAATACCCAGCATGCCCCGCTTCATTAAGCGCATCCTGATTGGCCTGCTGGCCGTCATCGCCGTCGTTGCTGCGTTGTGGGTATTCATTGTCGTGCGCCCTATCGGTATCGAGGTCGCGACGCTACAGCATAATGTCCCCGTGCAAGTATTCGGACTGGGTACCGTTGAAGCGCGCGTATTGTCGCGTGTCGGTTTTGAAGTCGGTGGAACATTACAGGAACTGAACGTGGATCACGGTGACCGTTTGCAGGCCGGCACGGTGCTGGCCCGCCTCGACGACACCGAGCAGCAGGCACGCCTGGCCAAAGCTGAAGCCGGTCTGGCCGTGGCCAAAGTACAGGTGGAACGGGCCCGTGCGGTACTGACGCAAAGTCAGGCCACCAACCGCCGCCAACAACGCCTGCTCAAGCAAGGCAATATCTCTCAGGAACTGGCCGATGAAGCCAAAACCAATGCCGCCATCGCCGCAGCAGAGGTGAAAGTTGCCGAGGTTACCGTTCAGAATGCACAGGCGGAGTTACAATTTGAACAGGCGTTGTTACAGCAACACACCCTCGTCGCGCCTTATGATGCGATCGTGGTGGCGCGCAACAAGGAGCTGGGCACCGTCCTGAATCCTGGCGAAGCCTTGTTCACCCTGGTGCAGCCTGATTCGATCTGGGCGCTGGCTTATGTCGACGAGGCCCAGGCTGGTGGCATTCAGCTACAACAGGACGCGCATGTTCGACTGCGCTCCCTACCCCGTCAATTAATAGCAGCGCAGGTGGTGCGAGTCGATATTGAAAGTGACCGTGTCAGTGAAGAACGCCGGGTCTATGTTAAATGCAAGCAGTGTCCCACCGAATTTCATTTAGGCGAGCAGGTCGAAGTGTTGATTACCGTCGCAACCCTCGACCAGGCGATACTGGTACCGCAAACCGCAGTCGATCACTATAACGGTGTATCAGGGATGGTCTGGAGTGTTGAACAAGATCAACTGCAACGCCGTGAAGTACAGTTCGGCCATCGTACCCTGGATGGCAACCTGCAAGTGATCGGTGGCTTGCCGGAAGGCGCACGGGTGGTGGTTAAACGCCGTCCCGGTTTACGCGTTGGACGCAGCGCCAGGCTTGTTGAAGCGGCGTCTTAAATGAACCTGGCTTACCGTGATATCCGGCATAATCTTGGCCGCTTTATTCTAACCTGCTTTGGCTTGAGCCTATTGCTGGGTGTGGTGTTATCCATGATTGGGATCTACCGTGGCCTGGTGGATGACGCCCTCGTGCTGGTGCGCGCGCCGCAAGTGGATGTGTGGGTCGTCGAATCCGGCACCCGCGGACCTTTTGCCGAATCGTCGCGCATTCCCGGTGATAGCCGCGAAGCAGTGGCGCGCATGCACGGTATCAGCGCGGCGGGTGCCATGACCTTTCAGTCTGTGGAAACCTTTTTATCAGGACAAAAGTTGCGATTGTATGTGGTCGGATTTGAACCGGGGCGTCCCGGCGAGCCACAGCAACTTGTCGCGGGGCGCTTCATCACGCGCAGTCATTATGAATTGATTGCCGATCAACGTAGCGGCTTGACCCTGGGGGAGCGCGTCAGACTGGGACGCGATGTCTTTACCGTGGTCGGGCTGACACAGGGCCATGTTGCCTCGGGTGGCGACCCGGTGGTGTATATCAGCCTGCACGATTCCCAGGCGTTACAGTTTGAACTGGCACCACCTGCGGCGCGACGGGAGTTGGCGCGCGGTAGCCAGGCGCAAAACTCGGTAGATACTGTGAATACCATCGTCGCCAGGATTTCGCCACAGGTGCGTGCAGAGGTGATCGCCGAGTCCATTCAGCGTTGGAAACATTTAACTGCCATGACTCAGCAACAGCAGGAGATCATTCTCACCCGCTCCGTGGTAGAACGTGCCCGCAAACAGATCGGCCTGTTTACCGCCATTTTGATGATTGTCTCGGCAGTGATCATCGCCCTGATCATTTACACCATGACCATGGACAAGTTACGCGAGATCGCCACCCTGAAACTTATCGGCGCCCCCGATCGCACCATCATTGGTTTGATCGTACAACAGGCACTGGCAATGGGATTGATCGGCTTTGGTTTCGGCGCGTTGCTTATCAACCTGGTGAAAGATCATTTTCCGCGGCGGGTGATCTTGCAACCGGAAGATGGCCTATTTCTGGCGGTGATCGTGGTGGTGGTGTGCATTTTCGCCAGTGGTCTGGGTGTGCGGTTGGCCTTAAAAGTCGATCCGGCAACGGCCTTGGGAGGTTAATCGTATGCCTTCATCCTCAACCAAGCCCGATCAGTCCGCTGCTCAGCCCGAGACAGTCACTCCGCTGGTGGTATTACGCGGCATATCCAAACATTTTGGAGAAGGTGAAACCCGCGTTGATGCGCTGCGAGATATCAACCTGGAAGTGTATCCGGGCCAGGTGATTGGTTTACTCGGCCCCAGCGGCTCGGGCAAAAGCACCCTGCTCAATGTCATCGGGTGTATTGTCGAGCCCAGTCAGGGCTGGATGCAATTAGACGGAGACGTGGTGTATAACAATGGCTCGCTACGTTCCGATCTACGACGCCTGCGGCTGGAGAAAATCGGTTTCATTTTTCAGTTTCATAACCTGCTGCCGTTTATGAGCAGCCACGATAATGTTGCCGTGGTACTCGACCTTGCTAAACAGGACCCGGAGCAAGCCTCCAGACGGGCCACCGAATTACTGGACTATCTTGATGTCGGCTCCCGCGCACATGCCTATCCGGCACAACTGTCGGGCGGTGAAGCACAGCGGGTAGCCATTGCGCGTGCCTTGTCCAATCGCCCCAGAATCATACTGGCCGATGAACCCACCGCCGCACTTGATTCTCAGCGTGCCCGTATCGTCATGGATTTATTACGCAAGGTTGCGCAGGAACAGGAGGCGGCCATCCTGGTCGTCACCCATGATGAAAAGGTCTTCGATCACTTCGATTATATTTTTCATTTGCGGGATGGTCGATTGGATAAATAGTCCTGCAAGCTGGTATAAATAGATCGAGTGTTACCACCCGTGGCACATGCGGGCAGGGTTCATTATTATTCCCGCAACCCTCCAGTTGAGCACTGTTATATAACTGGTCAAAACTAGAACTCTCCGTCCCCTTTTTGTCTGATCTTCAAACTTGGCAGATTACTTTTTCCAATAAACCACAACACCACACCGACAAAGACGAAAAAGAAAAATGACGCCAGCAAACTGGCGGAAACAGGATGATCAAAGCCAATATTGCCCGGATTGAGAAAGAGGATTACACCGCAAACTACTGCCAGCACAAAACTGATTACACTGCAATATAGCGCTACTCTCTGTAAGAGACCTTTGTTTTTCTTCACCTGCTTATATCTCTGCCTTCATTAAACACGCATAAATACGCGTCAGAGAGAAATTTACTCTAATATTCATTTCAGCT
>JBECLA010000148.1:0-21165 GCA_040235565.1 Thiohalomonadales bacterium
CTGCATGCGGGGATCAATGTCCTGAATGACTATTACGACGCCCTCAATGGCACCGATGAGATCAACCAGGAACGGGTGTATCCGTTTACCGGTGGCAGCCGCTTCATCCAGAACGACGTCCTCAGCCGGAAACATACCTTTATATATGGTATCGGTTTGATCCTGGTGGTGATGATCATCGGTGCCTACCTGATCGCGCACAGCGGCATCACACTCTTCTGGCTGGGGGTGTTCGGCATTCTGCTTGGCTGGGGCTATTCGGCGCCACCGCTGAACCTGAACAGTCGTGGTCTGGGTGAACTGTCCGTGCTGGCCGGCTTCAGCCTGTTGCCGCTCGGCACCTATCTGGTCCAGACGGGGGCCCTGTCGGGGACACTCCTGCTGGTGTCGTTACCGGTCGGTCTGTTGACGGCCAATTTGCTGTATATCAACCAGTTTCCGGATCGCAAGGCCGACATTCAGGCCCGCAAACTGCACTGGGTCGCACGACTGTCGCCGCAGGTGTCGCGCTGGGGCTATGTGCTGATTGCCCTGCTGGCCTGGTTGACCCTGGTGGCGTTGATCAGCAGCGGGATCTTGCCGCTGCTGGCGGGAATTGCCCTGTTACCCGCCATCCTGAGCTTCAAGGCCGCCCGCATCCTGCTGCAGTATGCCGCAGAACCCCAAAGGCTGACCCCGGCCATCCAGATGACCATTCTGGCGATGCTGGCCCACGGGGCGTTGCTCACTCTCGCCCTGGTGATGGCATCCTTTCTCAGCGCCTGATCCCGAAGACCCTGCGCCGAAAATCCTTTCCCTTTACCAACCGCGGTTCCGCGGCCCGACAGCGCTTGCGATACCAGCGGATTTTCTGTGAACCGGTTTGCAGAATTACTTATCAGCATTGGCGTGACCGTCGCTTCGAACCTATAAACAAGGGTGTAGAAATGACAGTTCTGGTTGTGTACAAGGAGTGAATGATGGCGGACCTGGTTCAATATGCGAACGGTACCCCTACCATTCGATTTAAAGTCGACAAGCCTCTCGTCTGCATCGGCCGCGGTGCGGAAGAGAATGATATTTGTATTCTGGACAACTTCATCAGCAAGCATCACGCCATCATTGAGGTGAAGGCCAATCGTGACGGTGAATGCGAATTCTTTCTGCAGGATCTGGGCAGTACCAATCATACCTACGTCAATAAAAAGAAAATCCACCGCCAACAGCTGCACAATAACGACCTGGTTTACATCGGGCAGCAAATGTTCCGCTTTGTGTGCGAGGAGCATGAAGTCATTGACGGAGTGGAACGCCCCGACGAACATACCCAGGAATTCGACCACGAGACAGAGAGCAGCAGTAAGATCTCATTCAGTCGTCGGCTGAATATTCTCCGATAACATTACATTCTATAGGGGTATTTTCTGCTTTTTTTCTTTTTCGGCAGCGATCCACTATCACCTGCGCGCGCGTTTCCAGTGCCATCTAACCCCAACGGGGTAGTCGCTCTACCCCTTGGGATCACTGGTACCCCCCGCCACCTTTTCTTCTATAATGAGGGCCGGATTTCTCCTGAATGACACCACTGAATACTGACGATATGCCCGCTTCCCTCACAGACCGTTTCGGCCGTCGCATTGAATACGTGCGGGTGTCCGTCACGGATCGCTGTGATCTACGCTGCAGCTATTGCATGCCGACGGGCTTTCGCGATTTTGAGGAACCCGGGGACTGGCTGAGCTTCGATGAAATCGAGCGCGTGATCCGGGTATTCGGTGAACTGGGGACGCGGCGGATTCGCCTGACCGGCGGTGAACCGCTGGTACGCAGGGATCTGCCCGGGCTGGCACATCGCCTGGCCGCCCTGCCCGGAATTGACGACCTGTCACTCAGTACCAATGCCACCCGCCTGGCGCGGCATGCCCGGGAACTGCAACAGGCCGGCATTTCCCGCATCAATGTCAGTCTGGACAGTCTGCGCGCGGATCGCTTCAAGGCCATCACCCAGGGCAAACTCGACAAGGTGCTGGATGGCCTGATGGCCGCCAAGGCCGCCGGCTTTCAACCCATCAAGATCAACATGGTCGTGATGCGGGGTGTGAATGAGGATGAAGTCGAGGACATGGTGAACTTCTGCCTGCAACACGACTTTACCCTGCGTTTCATTGAAACCATGCCGATGGGGGACACCGGCCGCGCCGCCACGGAACAGTTCATCAGTCTGGCCACCATCAAGGCACGCCTGGCAAAACAGTTTGACCTGCTGCCGGCGACCATGTCCGGCGGTGGACCGGCACGCTATGTCCAGGTGGCCAACACCAGGCTGCGGATCGGCTTTATTACCCCCCTGTCACAACACTTCTGCGATACCTGTAACCGGGTACGACTGGCCGTCGACGGCACCCTGTATATGTGTCTCGGCCAGAATGACAAATACGAACTGCGTCCCCTGTTACGCGCCGGTATCAGTGACGCGGAACTGCAACAACACATTCTGCACGCCATCGATCTGAAACCGGAGCGACATGAATTCAATGACAAGCCCGGCACCGTTGTCCGCTTCATGTCGATGACCGGGGGCTGAAACCGTTCAGTCGCCCCCAGGCCGTTTCATGATCGCGCCGTCCCCCCTGTTTCGACGCCTGCTGAGCCTGATGTTGCTATGCCTCGCGGCACTGGCACACGCCCAAACGGACAGTCCCATCAGTCAACTGTTGAACAACGAGCGGGCCCCCGAAGGCGTGGTATTTGAAATCGTCAGCGGTGATGCGGACGCGCTGGAATGGGCCATCCCACGCACCCGCGGCTATATCCAGCAACTGCGCCAGCGCTTTCCTGACTTACCCATTGCCGTGGTCAGCCACGGCCAGGAAATGTTCAGCCTGCAAATACAAAACGAATATGGCAGTCAGGCTGTCCATCAGCAGGTCAGGTCACTGGTGGAACAACAACATGTCACGCTGCATGTCTGCGGCACTTATGCCGGCTGGCAAGGCCTGGCGGATGAAGATTTCCCTGCCTATGTGGATGTGGCGGCCGCCGGCCCGGCACAGATCAATGACTATCTCGCCCTCGGGTATGTGAAAATCCGCATCACCGCAGAAGATTGATCACTTTTGCTCAGCTTGCCGTTGTTCAGGCTGGATTCATATCACTCCCCCTATGCTATGACCTCACTATCAACACAGAGGTCAGCATGGCAGCAATGGTGAAGATACGATTCGGGACTGGTCGAATGCAGGGCACTTGGTTATTCTAAAAATACACCCATTACGTCTGGAACCCTGCATGGCCACCAAACTGATCCTGCCCATGATCTTGCTGTTTACCCTGTTTATCAGCGGCGGGGATACTGCTGTCGCGGCCTCCTTGGCTCACAGCGGGTCCAGTCACATTTATCGTCTGGCCGCAAGGCAGGGTATGACACTCGAACAGGCTGTCGCCAAGGTACAACGCGAAACCGGTGGCCGTATATTGACGGCCGAGACGGTCAACCACAACGGGCGTGCGGTACACCGCATCAAGGTCCTCCTGCCAAACGGCAAGGTGCGGGTCACCCATGTCAGTGCCGAGTAATTTCATTCATGCGTATTCTGGTTGTTGAAGACGAAACCGAGCTGCGCCAGCAGTTACAACAGATGTTGCAACAGGCCGGGTTTGCAGTTGACAGTGCCGCGGATGGGCGTGATGCGGTATTCATGGGACGGGAGTACCCGTTTGATCTGGCCATCGTGGATATCGGGCTGCCGATTAAAAACGGCGTGGAAGTCATCCAGGAATGGCGGCAACTGGACCGCACTTTTCCGATTCTGATTCTCACTGCGCGGGGACGCTGGCAGGAAAAGGTGGAGGGCCTGGAGGCCGGCGCGGATGACTACATGGTCAAACCGTTTCACCAGGAAGAATTGTTGGCACGCGTGCGCGCCCTGTTACGCCGGGCCGCCGGGGTAAGCAAATCCAGTGTCCAGAGCGGACCGGTGCTGATTGACACCACGGCCCAAACCGTTCGGATTGATGACTCTGAACTGGAGCTGACGGCCTATGAATACAAGGTGCTTGAGTATCTGATGTTGCATGCCGGCAAGGTCATCTCCAAAACCGAACTGACCGAACATATTTACGACCAGGATTTTGATCGCGACAGCAATGTGATCGAAGTGTTTATTGGCCGCCTGCGAAAGAAACTCGACCCCGGGAATACTTTTAAACCGATCGAAACCCTGCGAGGTCGTGGCTATCGCTGGACGCTGGAGCCCCCGGCGTGACCCTGTCCTTGCAGGCCCGCCTGCTGCTGGCGGCCATGCTGGTGTTGATGATCTTTACCGGCCTGACCGGACTGGTACTCGACAAGGCGTTTCGCCAGAGTGCCGAGGCCGCCATGCAGGATCGCCTGCAAGGTTATCTGTTTGCCCTGCTGGCCGCGGTTGATGTGGATACCGAAGGCAGGCCTTATTTTAGCCGCATTTTACCCGATGCCCGCTTTGATCAACCCGGCTCCGGTTTATACGCCAACGTCAGTCAGCCTGAACGAGCCACGACATTAAGCACTCCTTCCCTGTTGGGCATCGAGCTACCCGCCATGCAACCCATCCCCGTGGGGGAATACCACTACGACACCATCCAACTGAAGGCGGAACCCCATTATCGGCTGGGGTATCGCGTGCGCTGGGAAACGGCACCCGACCACGAGATACCGCTCGATTTTCAGATCAGTGTTGATCTGCATGCCTATCAGCAACAGATCGCCACCTACCGACGCAACCTGTGGGGCTGGCTGGGTGCGGCCATCCTGTTGCTGTTAGGGGTCCAGGCGGGCGTGTTGCACTGGAGCCTGAAGCCCTTACGCAAGGTGGCAGCGGATCTGGCGCTGATCGAAGCCGGCAAAAGCGAGCGGCTGGGCGGTCGCTATCCGAAAGAAATGCAGCAATTGACAGACAAGTTGAACGACCTGCTGGATCACACCAGGCGTCAGTTAAGCCGGTATCGTGATTCACTCGGTAACATGGCACACAGTCTCAAAACACCCCTGGCGATCCTCGCCAACACCCTCAGCCTGATGCAAACCGATTCGGCCAAAGCCTCTGACTCAACCCATGAAGCCCAGGAACAACTGCAACGCATCCGCCAGATCATTGACTATCAATTACAACGTGCCGCGACCGCAGGCCAAACGACACTTGGCACGTCAACCCGGCTTAACCCGGTGGTCGATAAAGTGATCAACGCCATGCAAAAAGTCTTTGCCGATAAAGAATTACACATCGACAGTCATATTGACGATGATCTCACGTGCCAGTGCGATGCGGGAGATATCCTGGAAGTCCTGGGTAACCTGATTGAAAATGCCTGCAAGTGGTGTCAGCGGCAAATCCGGATAAGCGCCACGCCCCTCGGTGCCGGCGGTCTCGAAGTGACGATTGAAGACGATGGCCCCGGCATTCCCGCCGAGGTCCGTGAACAGGTGTTACAACGTGGCCAGCGCGCAGACCCCACCACCGCCGGCCATGGTATTGGCCTCGCCATGGTACACGAGATAGTCCTGTTGTACGGGGGCACGCTGGAAATCGGGACCAGTGCACTCGGTGGCACCGCGGTAACCGTTAAATTGCCGTAACGAATTCCCATGTTGTAATGCCGGCCTTAAGCCGTCAACAAGATGCGGGTTCCCAGCACGTACAGCAACAGCGCAAAAAATCGTTTTAACAGTTTGGGCGGGATGGTATGCGCCAGTTTTGCCCCCAACGGAGCAAATACAATACTGGCGATCACAATACCGGTAAACGCGGGCAAGTTCACATACCCCAGACTCCAGGGTGGTAACGCCGGGCTGCCCCAGCCATTTAGCATGAAACCGGCGGTGCCTGCCAGGGCGATGGGTAAACCAATCGCCGCCGAGGTCGCCACGGCCCGACGGATGTGGATATTACACCAGGTCAGGAATGGCACGGTCATGGAACCGCCACCGACACCCATCAGGGCTGCGATGGTGCCAATGACAAGCCCGGCGCCAAGCACACCCGGTGTTTGTGGCAAGGTGCGGTGTGGGGCAGGTGTGCCGGCGATCATCATCTGCGTTGCCACCAGAAACATAAAGATGGCGAACACAATCCGCAGTTCCGCACCCGGAATCAGATCCGCAATGACCGCACCCAGCAATCCGCCAACAATGATCCCCGGGGTAATCCGTTTGAAGACCGGCCAGTCAATCGCGCCATGTTTCTGGTGCGCCCGGATCGATGACAGGGACGTCACCACGATGGTCGCCAGTGAAGTCCCGATCGAGACATGCATCAGCACATCGATTGTCACACCCTGTTGCTGAAACACCAGGGCCAGTACCGGCACGATGATGATCCCGCCACCGATACCCAACAGCCCGGCCAGGGTGCCGGCGACGGCGCCCATCGACAAAAGAATCAGTAATTCCATATTGAATTTGTTCTGGGAGCTGGCTGAAAGAACAGGCCTAGTATTGAGCGGCACCCATCAGGTGATCCGGCAACCAGGTCGCGATGCCGGGAAATAACATCAGCAGGATGATACCCAGTACCATGCAGAGCATAAATGGCAGCGCGCCCCACAAAATGGTCGGTAGTTTTACATCAGGCACGATGCCGTTGATGACATACAGATTCAAACCCACCGGCGGGGTAATCAACCCGATTTCCATATTAATGGTCAACACCACCCCGAACCAGATGGGATCGTAACCGGCCTGTTCAATGATCGGCACCAGCGTCGGGGCGGTCATGAGAATCACCGCGACCGGCGGCAAAAACAATCCGGCGATGAGCAAAAAGATGTTGACGTAAAACAGTAACAGCCAGGGACTGACTTCCAGGCCAGCGATCCATTCCGCCAGTGACTGGGTAATATAAAAGTTGGACATCATGTAACTGAACAGGGCGGCGGTACCGATGATCATCATGATCATCACCGATTCGCGCATCGCCACCCGGACGATTTCCCACAGGCCGGCCGGATTCCACATCTTGTAGATCACCACCACCAGCACGATGCAGAACAAGGCCCCGACACCCGCTGCTTCCGAAGGCGTGGCCACTCCGCCGTACAGGGCCCATAAAATCATGGCGATGATAAAAAGAAACGGTAATATCTTGGGCAGAATCTCGATCTTCTGGCGCCAGGAATAAACGGTATCACCGATATTGAAGCGGAACCCCTTGCGATGAGCGTAAAAGAGCGACCAGGCCATGAACAAGGCCGTCAGCATCAAGCCCGGTAACAGGCCGGCGATAAACAGGCGCCCAATCGAGGTTTCGGTGGCGATGCCATACACGATCATGGTGATACTGGGCGGGATCAAAATACCCAGCGTGCCGCCCGCGGCAATCGCACCGGTGGACAGGCCATTGGGATAACCGCGTTTTTGCATCTCCGGAATCCCCATCTTGCCGATCGCCGCACAGGTCGCCGGTGACGAACCACTCAGCGCCGCGAAAATCGAGCAGGCGCCCAGATTGGAAATCAACAAACCGCCGGGAACCCGGTAAAACCAGCGTTCCAGGGCTTCGTACAGATCACTGCCGGCGCGGGAAGAGGCAATCGCCGCCCCCATCAGAATAAACATGGGAATGGAAAGCAGGGCGAACTCATTCAGCCCGCCAAAGAAAGTTTCGGCAATGATGGTCAGGCTACCCGGGCCCTCAATGGCCACCAGAAAACCGAGCGCGACGATCCCCAGCGAAAAGGCCACCGGTGCCCCGGTTAACAGGACAATGATCAACACAACCGCAACAAGTATTCCCAGCTCCAGCGGACTCATTCGACATCCTCCTCGGAAATACCAAACGGCATTTCATGCCGCAGGATTAAACTGAATAAATCCGCGATGTACTGGAGTGACAACACCCCAAATCCAATCGGCATGGCCAGATAAGGAATCCATAACCGGACTTCCCACATGGAATCCGAATACCAGCTATTTTCCCAGGCCTCCAGCCACAGCTGGACGCCCAACCACGCAATGGTCGCACAAAACAACAAGGATAACGTCGACGCCACCAACGCCAGGACAAAACGTGCCCGCGGTTTCAGGTAAATCGGTACCAGGTCAACATTGACATGCCCTTTGGTGAGCAACAGATAAGGAGCGCCAACGAAAGTGGCACTCAGGAGCAGGTAGGTCACAAACTCGGTTTGCCAGATGGTGGGTTCCACCAGGATATAGCGTAGCGCTACCATCTGACATACCACCAGTACCGAGATAACCAACATGGCACCCGCGGCAATACCACACAGGCAGGACAGGATAGCAACAAATCGAATATATGCGTTCATAACATCAACGGGCTCACACCACCGCCTCCCTGCGGCAGTGTACTGCCCTGTGACAATTTATTCGACAGACAACGCCATATCCAGTAATTCGCGTCCTCCTTTTACGCTATCGGCGAAGTTCTTGTAGGAAGACTTGTCGGCAATCGCACGCCATGCTGCGGCCTGTTCAGCTGTCATGGTCACCACTTCCACACCGGCTTTTTTATACACTTCGACAAGCTTTTCATCCGCCTTCTTGGCTCCTTCATAGGCAAAATCCTCGGCTTTCTTGCCGGCGGCGATAAAGGCATCCTGTTGCTGTTTGTTTAATTTATCAAACGTCTTCTTTGACATCAGAATCGGTTCATACATTACCCACAGGGCATTCTCACCGGGTGCCGTCAGACATGAGACCTGCTCGTAAATCCGATAGGACACCAGACTGGCGGAACTGGTGTTGGCGGCATCCAGCACACCGGTTTGCAAGGCAGAATAAATTTCCGAACTGGGCATCTTGGAAATCGAAGCACCGGCCTCGGCCAGCATTTCATTAAACGCTTTCCCGGCGGCACGGAAGGTCTGACCCTTTACGTCATCCGGGTTAAGCACGCATTTTTTCTTGGAGACAAACCCCCCGGCCAACCAGGTATCGGCCAGTACAATCACGCCGGCATCATTCATAATGTCCTTGATGCGCTTCATGAACGCGGAATTATTCAGGCGTCGCGCATGATCGTGATTTTTAACCAGACCCGGCATCAAGGTCAGGTTGAACTCGGGATGGCGACCACCGGCATACGCCAACGGAAAGGCCGTAATATCCAGCTTGCCTTTGGTCATTGCCCCCCATTGTTCCTTGGGTTTATACAGTGACTTGCCAGGATAGACCTGAATCTTGATACCGAGATTCGCGTTATTGATATCATTGGCAATCATCTGCACCATTTCATCACGCACATCTCCTTTACCGCCCGGCCATTGATGCGAGGCCTTTAACACCATCTCTGCCTGCGCCACAGTGATCATGCTGAACGCCGCCAGCAATGATGTGAGCAGCAACCTTATTTTTATACTTTTCATGATTTCCTCCTCTTGGTGGTCTTACAAACCAGTGTTAACTCCATCGGGCTATCACTGATTTGATCTATTATGGAGTGTAATCCTTCCATAATTCAGCGTAAGCAAACTACCGGGTCCTGATTGACCGGGAACGCCATTTTGTCGTAAATGTTTTGCGAAGTCAGTTGCGAACCATGCCGCATGGTGAAACCAATAGCGACGAGTTTAAATTGGCCCCGGACAAAAGACTTTTCACTATTATTTTATTGCTTGCTCATATAAGACTTTACTAATGATTAACAAGACCGGGTTTTTCTCGAGATAGTTAAACCGCGTTTAATGTCTTGTATTAGACTATCAATAATAATAGATTTTTCGCTCATCGTCTGTCTGCAACCCGAACCATTAGTCAAATCAGCGTGAATACCAATATCTATACTGTTTTTTCTGACCACTTCCCGGCGGATATGTCTTCGCCGTTCATTGAAACCGAGGAGGGTCAGCAATGGAGTTACGCTGATCTGGAACAGGAAAGTGCCCGCCTGGCCCGTTACCTTACCGAAGCCGGCATACAAAAGGGTGAGCGTGTGGCCGTTCAGGTTGATAAAACCCCACAGGCCTTATTTCTTTATCTGGCCTGTCTGCGTGCCGGGTTTATCTATTTACCGTTGAATACCGCCTACACCGAAAGTGAACTGGCCTATTTCATCGATAACGCCGAACCGGCTGCCGTGGTGTGTCGTTCGGACAGCCTGGCGAATTTCCAGCAGCTCGGTCAGGGCAAGGCAGTGCGACATTTTTATACCCTGGAGAATGCCCCCGAGCATAACCTGCTGCAACTCAGTGCCGCCACGGCGACAAATTTCGATACCGTAGCCTGTAACAAGGCTGACGTCGCGGTCATTCTGTATACCTCCGGCACCACCGGCCGTCCCAAAGGCGCAATGATCACCCATGGTAACCTGGCGGCGAACGGCCTGGCATTAAAACAGATCTGGGGATTCAGCCAGGATGACGTGTTGCTGCATGCCTTGCCCATTTTTCATATCCATGGCTTGTTTGTCGCCTGCCATTGTGTGTTGCTGAGCGGCAGTAAAATGTTGTTCATTCCCAGGTTCAATGCCGATACCATCATCAGGCTATTGCCGCGCGCGACGGTGTTAATGGGTGTGCCGACATTTTATACCCGTCTGCTGGATAATCCCGCCTTTACCGCGGAAGTATGCCGTAACATGCGGCTGTTTATTTCCGGTTCCGCCCCTTTGCTGGAGCAAACCTTTACCGAGTTTCAGCACCGCACCGGCCAGACCATTCTGGAACGTTACGGCATGACCGAAACCGGCATGAATGCCTCCAATCCGCTTGACGGGGAACGCAAGGCCGGTACCGTTGGCTTTCCTTTACCCGGCGTAACCGCGCGCATTGTCGATGATGCCGGGAATGTCGCCGGACCTGACACCGTCGGTAACCTGCAGGTCAGGGGTGAGAATGTGTTTATCGGTTACTGGGGTATGCCCGATAAAACCGCGGAAGAATTTACCGCAGACGGTTTTTTTAAAACCGGCGATATGGCAAGCCTGGATGACGAAGGTTATCTCGCCATCGTGGGTCGCGGTAAGGATATGGTGATTACCGGCGGCTTCAATGTTTATCCCAAAGAAATCGAATTGATCATCGACGAACTGGACGGCGTTATCGAGTCCGCCATCATCGGCGTGCCACATCCTGATTTTGGTGAAGCGGTAACCGCGGTGGTAACGCGTGACGTCAGCAATCAGGCATGCACTGAAGCCAGCATTATTGCCGCGCTGAAACCAAAACTGGCCAACTACAAGATTCCCAAACGGGTCATATTTGTCGATGAACTCCCCCGCAACACCATGGGCAAAGTACAAAAAAACCTGTTGCGCGACACCTATGCCGGGCTGTTCAGCAAATAGTCAACGCCGGGGGGATTGATTTACTGACCAAGCAAGTACATCGTTGTCTGATACAGCACAAAGGCAATACTGAAAAAGAAACCGACAATCGGCACCCATAAGGGCACGGTACGAATTTCTACCGGTTGCGGCGCGCGAATCTTGATTTGCCACAAGGACAGGTTAATCAGGGTGAAGACGATCAAAATGATAAAGCTGGTGAGTTTCGCCAGACTGACCAGCGGTAACCACAAGGCAAACAATAGCACCAGACCGGTGACAATGGCGGTTGCCAGCAGGGGAGTACGGGTCACGGCATTGACCTGACCCAGCCGGGGAGGCAACCAGCCCTGACGGCTCATGCCATAAAGCACCCGCGACGCCATGATGATCTGAATCAATGCCCCGTTCAACACTGACACCAGACTGATGCCCGTAATCACTACGGGATGCCGTCCGGTGACCTGCTGATAGATCTCGGCCAATGGCGCATCCGTCCGGGCCAGTTCCGCCGGAGCCAGGGTGAGAATACTCACCACGGCGACAATAAAATAAAACAACGACGTCACCACCAGGGCGATGATAATGGCGCGCGGCAAATTGCGGTGCGGATCACGTACCTCTTCCGCCACATTGACGATGTCCTCGAAGCCGATAAAGGCATAAAAAGCGATAAAGCTCCCGGCCACGATCCCGCCCCAGGCAGCGAGTTCCAGCGGGGGAAGCATTTCCGGCCAGCGCGCCGGCAAGAGCTGCACACTTTCCCGCGCCACCCAGATGATCAACACCAGGCCGGCGATTTCCAGCAGGGTCATGAGACTGGCAATGATCACCGATTCATTGATGCCCCAGGCCACCACCAGCCCCATCAGCAGGGTCAGGCTGATGATCACCCCCACAGCCGGCACCTCCATGAAGACCTGGAAATACCCCACGAAACCGTGCACCAGCGTGGCCACGGAGATGATCCCGGCAAACACAATGCTCACGCCCACAATGATGGACAGTTTGCGCCAGCCCAGCCCCTCCTGCACATATACCGCCTCCCCCGCGCTCTTGGGAAAACGGGCAGAGAGCTCGGCGTAGGAAAAAGCGGACAACGCGGCGAGAAATGACGCTAACAGGAAGGCAAATGGTGTGAACATGCCGGCAAAACCGGCGACCTTGCCTACCAGCACATAAATCCCGGCTCCCAGAATGGTGCCGATGCCGTAAAATGTCACCAGGGTGAGGCTGAGGCTGCGTTTCAGGTCGGTTTGCATTATTACTTAATTCTTATGGAGTCGGGTCGAGGAACCGGCATAATAGCCTTAAACAATTCAATCTTTTCTCTCTAAAGCCACACGGTTTTCGGGTCGATATGTCTGACTATATCTGAACTGAATACGATTTAAATTAGTTACCCACTCAAGGAATTGAATTTACGGTACAACGGATGGCCATAGTCCCGAAAGTTACCCTGGAAGGGAATTCCGCCGCGGAACATATTCTCAGCGCCCTCAGCGACGGCGTGATTGGGGTCGATGAACACGGCAGAATTACCTTTATCAATGCGGTCGCCAGCACGCTGACCGGCTGGAGCCCGCAGCAAGCGATCCGGCAGCCGCTGGAGCGGGTCTTTACCCTGCACACCAGCAGCCAGGTGCTGGAACCGACCTTTCTGCAGCGCCTGTTGAAACGCCAGGTGGGGATTGGGCCGATCACCAAACAACAACTGGTGAACAAGAAGGGTGTCAGCCTGTTGATTGACTACAGTATCACGCCGCTGGATGCCAACAGCGCCGTGCTGATGTTTCACGACCTGAGCCACATCCAGGATGAAAACCGCACCCTGCTGTACCAGGTCAGCTACGATCCCCTGACCCGCCTGCCGAATCGTGACGCGCTGCAACAAACCCTGAAGCAGATCCATGCCCGCTACGAACGGCAAAACGGCACTTACTCGATCCTGTTGCTGGATCTTGATCGCTTCAAGCTCGTCAACGACACCTATGGGCATGCCGCCGGTGACTCGCTGTTGAAAAAACTGGCCACCGAAATGACCGGCTCACTGCGCCCCTATGACAACCTGGGGCGCTGGGGCGGGGAAGAATTCCTGTGTGTCCTGCCCAATACCGATCTGCAGGGCGCGATCGATTCGGCGGAACGCTTTCGCGAACTGATCAGCCAGAGCCATGTCGCGATACAAAATCAGCAGGTCCGGACCACGGTCAGCATCGGTGTGGCCAATTTCCCCCATGACGGTGAGGATGTGAGCGAGATCCTGCGGGTGGCGGATGCCATGTTGTATGAAGCCAAGCGCGCCGGTCGCGATCGGGTTGCCAGCAGCCGCAACCAGGCGGGTAATATCCTGTCGATTGCCCGGCAACTGGAGGAAGCCATCGCCGCCGACAATGTCGTGCCCATGTATCAACCCATTCTGGATTTGCAAAGCGGCGAACTGATGGGGCGGGAAGCCCTGGCGCGAATCCGTACCCGGCAAGATACCTATCTGGAAGCCGGCAAGTTCATCGAAGCGGCGTTGCACCTGCAGATGACCCACAAGATCGATCACGCCATCACCAGGCAGACCATCCTGCATTGCAGCACTCGCGTGTTGCAGGGTCTGCCACCGTTACCGCACTTCGTCAATGTCTCGGCGGATTTACTCCGCCACCCCGATCTGGTGGAAGATATTTTCGCGACCGCCCTGTGCCAGTGTCAGGCCTGCGGCGAGCGTATCGGTCCGCAAAAACCCCTGGTGATCGAAATCACCGAGCAACAATTATTAAGTGATGTGAACGAGGCGAAACGGATCCTGCAACCGTTCCTCGACTTCGGGCTGCGACTGGCGGTGGATGATTTTGGCAGCGGCTATTCTTCCCTGCATTACCTGGCGGATCTACCCATCACCTTCCTGAAGATCGAGGGCAGCCTGGTCAAGCGGGTCACGCATGACAAAAAGGTACGCGCCATCATCAAGGGCATCCAGAACATCGCCGATGATCTCGGCCTGACCACGATTGCCGAGTATGTGGAAGATCAGGCGACACTCGATGCGCTGCGTGAACTGGGCGTGAACTGGGGTCAGGGCTATTTCTTCGGCCGTCCGACCCTCGCTCCCGGCGACTAGACACGCCACCAAATCGTTTACTTGATCCAGATGGTCTTGGCGTTGACAAATTCGTGAATCCCGTGATGGGATAACTCGCGCCCGTAGCCGGAGTGCTTCACCCCCCCAAACGGCAGGCGCGGATCACTTTTCACCAGACCGTTAACAAAGGTCGAGCCGGATTGCATTTGCCGCGCCAGGCGTTCCCCCCGCACCGTGTCACCGGTCCAGATACTGCCCCCCAGTCCATAGGGTGAATCGTTGGCGATACGGATGGCCTCCTCTTCATCCCGTGCCCGGATCACGATGGCCACCGGCCCGAACAATTCTTCCTCGTAGGCCCGCATTCCGGGTTGCACGCCATCCAGAATCGACGCCTGGTAATAGGCCCCGGCACCCTCGCCCGGTTCACAACCGGTCACCGCCACGGCGCCCGCCGCGATGCTGTCACGCACCTGCTGGTGCAACTCGTCGCGCAGATCATGACGCGCCATCGGTGCCAGGGTGGTCATTTCCTCCAGCGGATCGCCGGCCTGCAAGGCTTCCGCTCCGGCCTTGAAGCGGGTGACAAAATCCTCGGCAATCGCATCCACCACGATGAAGCGCTTCGCCGCGATACAACTCTGACCGGTATTGAGAAAACGGGACGTCACCGCCACCTTGACGGTCTCGTCCAGATCGGCGTCTTCCAGCACAATGAAAGCATCCGAGCCACCCAGTTCCAGTACCGATTTCTTGAGACTGGCACCCGCGGTCGCCGCCACTTGCCGGCCAGCCGGCTCGCTGCCGGTCAGGGTCACGGCATGGACGCGGGGATCCTCGATCACTTGCTGGACCTGCGAGGCGCGGATCATCAGGGTACGGAACACCCCCTCGGGAAACCCGGCTTCACGGAACACGGCTTCGATGGCCAGCGCCGACTCGGGGACATTGGACGCGTGCTTGAGCAAACCGGTATTGCCCGCCACCAGCGCCGGGGCGGCAAAACGAAATACCTGCCAGAAGGGAAAGTTCCACGGCATTACCGCCAGCACGGTACCCAATGGCAAATAGGCGACGTAACTGTTGCCGGCATCCGAAGCAATCGGTTCATCCTTGAGGAATTCCGGCCCATGCTCGGCATAGTAATCACAGACCAGGGCGCATTTTTCCACTTCCGCCCGTGCATCATTGATGAGTTTGCCCATTTCGGTGGTGATCGTACGCGCGTAGCTGTCCTTGTTATCCCGTAACACCTGCGCCGCCTTGCGCATCAGGTCACAGCGATCCGACATCGGCGTGCTGGCCCACGCAGGCGTTGCCGCAGCGACCTGGCCCAGCGCTGCTTCCACCGCAGCGTCATCCCAGGCGGGGATCTCCCTGATCGTTTCACCGGTTGCCGGGTTGATCACCTGAAAACTCATAACCTCTCCTTTGCGTTGTTTTTCTTTTGGTGTGGAACTCAAGATTAATCAATAGTATAGACGCCTGTGTGGTGAATATGGTTCAATTTCCGACAACCACACCACTGATGACTCCATAGCACGCTACAATCTTCTTGCCCGTGACAGGGTGTGGCCATATCAAGGCCAATATTGCAGCTGAGAGAGACCATATGAAACACCAGATCTGTGTACTCGGCGGGACCGGCTTTGTCGGTGACTGGGTTGTCAGCGCCCTGGCCGCGCAGGGGCATCGTGTGCGGGTCCTGACCCGGCATCGGGAACGCCATCGCAACCTGCTGGTATTACCGACGGTCGAGGTGTTCAGCGCTGATGCGCACGATAGCCAGCAACTGAAGCAGTATTTCACTGATCAGGATACCGTGATTAACCTGATCGGGATCCTCAACGAACAACGCGATAACGGTAAAGGTTTTTATCATGTGCACGTGGAACTGGCACAGAAAGTCATCGAAGCCTGCCAGGCCCAGGGAGTAAAGCGCCTGTTACATATGAGCGCCCTGAATGCCGACCCGGCCACCGGCAGCAGTTTTTATTTGCGCAGCAAGGGCGAAGCCGAACAACGCGTGCATGCCGCCCAGGATTTAACGGTGACGAGTTTTCGACCGTCGGTCATCTTTGGTCCCAAAGACAGTTTCATCAATCGCTTCGCGGATTTGTTACGCAAGCTGCCGCTGGTGTTTCCCCTGGCCTGCGGTGAAAGCCGCTTCGCCCCGGTCTATGTCGGTGATGTGGCCCAGGCCTTTGTACGCAGTCTGGACAATCCACACACCTATGGACAGCGTTACAATCTCTGCGGCCCGCATGAATACAGTCTCAAACAAGTGGTGCAATACACCGCTGACGTACTGGGTCTGAAACGTAAAATCATTTCACTTGGACAATTCAGTTCGCGGCTGCAGGCCAATGTGCTGGAATACCTGCCAGGCAAACCTTTCAGTCGCGATAACTACCGCTCCTTGCAGCTGCCCAGCACCTGCATGAAAGGCGATAACCCCCTGCGAGATGTGTTTGGCATTGAAGCCACGGCACTCGAAGCCGAAGTGCCGCATTACCTGGCGCATAAAGCAACGCGTGAACGCTATATGGAAATCCGACGCCAGGCGCATCGCGATTAAAACCCCGCGGCACAACCACGCCGCCTGCAAATATACATGGCTCAACATGCAAGTTTATAAAGTCGGCGGCTGCGTGCGTGATGAACTGCTGGGACTCCCGGTCAAGGATCGTGACTGGGTCGTCGTCGGCGCCACACCGGAAGAGATGCGGGCTGCCGGTTACAAACCGGTGGGCAAGGACTTCCCGGTGTTTCTGCATCCGCAAACCCACGAAGAATATGCCCTCGCCCGCACCGAGCGTAAAACCGCCCCCGGCTATACCGGCTTTGCGTTTCATGCCGCGCCCGACGTCAGCCTCGAAGCCGATTTGCAACGGCGCGATCTCACCATCAACGCCATGGCCGAAACCGAAACCGGCGAACTGATCGATCCCTATCAGGGTCGCGCGGATCTGGAGCACCGTTTGTTGCGCCACGTCTCGTCCGCGTTTATGGAAGATCCGGTGCGCATCCTGCGCGTCGCCCGTTTCGCCGCCCGCCTGGCGGAGTTCGATTTTCAGGTCGCGGAGGAGACGCGGCAACTGATGCGCGAGATGGTCACCAACGGCGAAGTCGATGCACTGGTGCCGGAACGGGTGTGGCAGGAGACCGTGCGGGCCCTGGGCGAAGCCACGCCGACCCGTTTCTTCGAAGTGTTGCGCGACTGCGGGGCGCTGGCGCGCTTGTTCCCGGAACTGGATCGGCTGTATGGCGTGCCGCAACCGGCAGAACATCACCCGGAGATCGACACCGGGGTGCACACCATGCTGGTATTGCAACAGGCCGCGCGCCTGTCGCCCGATCCCAGGGTGCGCTTCGCCGCGCTGGTCCATGACCTGGGTAAAGGCATCACTCCCCAGGACGAATGGCCCAAACACAAGGAGCATGAAGCCCGCGGTGTGCCGCTGGTGGAAGATCTGTGCCAGCGCCTGCGCGTGCCGAATGACTTTCGTGATCTGGCGATCCTCGTCACGCGCTATCACCTGCACTATCACCGCGCGGCGGAAATGACCGACGCGGAGTTTCTCGACACCCTGATGGGCCTGGATGCGTTTCGCCGGCCGCAACGGTTTGAGGAATTCCTGCTGGCCTGCGAAGCCGATTCGCGCGGTCGCCCCGGTTATGAAGATCAGACCTTTGCGCAACCCACGATCTTTCGCAAGGCCCATACCGCAGCCGCGGCTATTGACGCCGCCGCCCTGGCGCAACAAGGCCTGCAAGGGGAGGCCATTGCCGCGGAACTGGCGCGCTTGCGCCTTGCCGTGATTGAACTGGCACGCGCGCCCTACCGCAAAGCGTGATCTTTCCCCCGCGCATGGCTTTCAAGGATTACTTCTCCGAACACGCCGCCGGTTATGCCAGCTACCGCCCCCGCTACCCGGCCGAATTGTTTGCCTGGCTGGCATCGAACAGCCCACGGCAGCAACGGGCCTGGGATTGTGCTACCGGCAGTGGCCAGGCCGCAATCGCACTCGGGGTGCAGTTTGAACAGGTCATCGCCAGCGATGCCAGTCTGGCCCAGTTGCGCCAGGCAACGGCGCACACCAATATTCATTACGTCTGTAACAGCGCCGAACAACTTCCGTTCGTCAATGCGTCACTGGATCTGATCACCGTCGCCCAGGCGGCACACTGGTTTGACCTGCCACGCTTCTACCGCGAAGTCGACCGCGTGTTGCGTCCCGAAGGTGTGCTGGCGTTATGGTGTTACGGCCTGTTTCACATCCACCCGGCCATCGACGCCATCATTCAGCACTACTATAAAGACACGCTTGGTCCCTACTGGCCAGCCGAACGCCGCCATGTTGAAGAAGTCTATGCGAACCTGGTCTTTCCCTATTCCTTGCTGTCAGCACCCGGGTTCAGCATGTCCGCGGAGTGGGATCTGTCGCAGATCATGGGTTACCTGGCGACCTGGTCGGCGACGCGGTTATATATCAGGGCCAAAAATGACGATCCGTTGCCCGACCTGCAGGCCGAACTTGCCGTTCACTGGGGTGACCCCGACCAGGTGCAGCGGGTAGCGTGGCCCCTTCATCTGAAGGCGGGACGCAAATCATGATGTTACAACTCGATCACCTGGTGCTGACGGTCAGGGACATTCAGGCCAGCTGCGACTTTTATGCCACCATTCTCGGCATGGAAGTGGTAACTTTCGGTGATAATCGCAAGGCGTTGCGTTTCGGCCAACAGAAAATCAACCTGCACCAGGCCGGGCAGGAATTCGAACCCCGGGCCGCAGCACCCACACCCGGCGCGGCCGATCTGTGTTTCCTGACCGAAACCCCGCTGGATGATATCATTCTGCATCTCGGTAACCACGGGATGAAGCTAGTGGAAGGACCGGTAGTCCGCACCGGCGCCACCGGCCCGATCATTTCCATCTATATTCGTGATCCGGATAACAACCTGATCGAAATCGCCAATCCATCCAGGCCCGATTCGGCAGCCATTGAACACAGAGATAACGGTTAACAGGCAAATATGAGCCATTCACCCAAAGTCGGTTTTGTCAGCCTCGGCTGCCCCAAGGCGCTGGTGGATTCGGAACAGATCCTCACCCAGTTGCGCGCCGAAGGGTATGACATTGTCCCCACCTATCACGATTCCGATCTGGTGGTGGTCAACACCTGCGGTTTCATCGACAGCGCGGTGGCCGAATCACTGGATGCCATCGGTGAAGCCCTGAATGAAAACGGCAAGGTGATCGTCACCGGTTGCCTCGGTGCCAAAGGTGACGTGGTGCAACAGACCCATCCGCAGGTACTGGCGGTCACCGGGCCGCATGCCCTGCAGGAAGTGATGCAACACGTGCATCAGCATCTACCCAAACCGCATGATCCCTACACTGATTTAATACCCGCGCAAGGCATCAAACTCACCCCCAAACATTATGCCTATTTAAAAATTTCCGAAGGCTGCAACCATCGCTGTACCTTCTGCATCATTCCCGCATTACGCGGCGACCTGGTCAGTCGCCCGATCGGCGAGGTAATGCAGGAAGCGGAAAACCTGGTCAACGCCGGGGTGAAGGAATTGCTGGTGATCTCGCAGGACACCAGTGCCTATGGCGTGGACGTGAAATACCAGACCGGCTTCTGGGGCGGGCGGCCGATCAAGACCCGCATGACCGAACTGGCGCAAGCCCTTGGCGAGCTCGGAGTGTGGGTGCGGCTGCATTATGTCTATCCCTACCCGCATGTGGATGAAGTGATCCCCTTGATGGCCGAAGGCAGGATCCTGCCTTACCTGGATGTGCCGTTGCAGCACGCCAGCCAAAGAATCCTCAAGGCCATGAAACGCCCGGGCGATATCGAAAAAACGCTGCAACGGATTAACAACTGGCGCAGCATCTGCCCGGACATCACATTGCGCAGTACCTTCATTGTCGGTTTTCCCGGTGAAACCGAACAGGACTTCGAAGAACTATTGCAGTTCCTCGACGCGGCGCAACTGGATCGGGTCGGCGCGTTTGCCTATTCACCGGTAGCAGGCGCCAGGGCGAATCAATTACCCAACCCGGTGCCAGAAGACGTCAAGGAAGAACGCCTCGAACGCTTCATGCATACCCAGCAGGCAATCAGCCAAGCCAAGCTGAAAACCAGGATCGGCAAGACCCTCACCGTGCTGGTGGATGAAATAACCGAAGACGGCGTCGCCCTGGCGCGTTCCGCCGCCGATGCGCCGGAGATCGACGGCCTGGTCATCGTCGAAGACGGCGCCGACTTAACGGTGGGCGAATTCACCGAAGTGCAAATCACTGAATCGACCGAGCACGATCTAATCTCTATGCTAAATTGATTAACACCCATCTAACGATCAAGCAAATCACTCTAGTCGGGACCGCGAAACCGCTGCGCGGTTTTTGCGGCCCTTTAGCTCAACCGTTAGGCGGCTAAACTAACGCACCCAGCAATGAGGTAACCACATATGACGTACTTTCAGAATCTGGATCAAATCGTCGCATCCCTTGAGGCTGACGTGTCTACGAAGAACGACCCCATTAAGAGGACTTTCGTTTTCGATGGTGAGCATCTGACCGCGAATGTTGGAGTGGTAAGCGATAGCGGCAATGCGCTTCACACGCAGAAAGACCATGACGAACTGCTCGTCATTATTGAGGGCAATGTGGACTTTAAGGTCGGTGAAGAAACAAAGAATGTGAGACGGGGCGATCTCGTATTTATTCCCAAGGCAACACTCCACGGCCCCATTTTAAAGGAAGGGCAAAGTTTTGCGGCGCTTTCAGTTTTTGCCCCTCACTTTGATCGGACAAAGAATAACATCCAGTGGGACAAA
>JBECLA010000081.1:0-10434 GCA_040235565.1 Thiohalomonadales bacterium
GGACCCAGATCGAAGAAGCCAGTTCCGATTACGACCGTGAAAAACTGCAGGAACGTGTCGCCAAGCTGGCTGGTGGTGTGGCCGTCATCAAGGTAGGTGCCGCCACGGAAGTGGAAATGAAAGAGAAGAAAGCCCGGGTTGAAGATGCCTTGCATGCTACCCGCGCTGCCGTGGAAGAAGGCGTGGTCCCTGGCGGTGGGGTGGCCCTGATTCGCGTTCGTTCTGCGATCGCCAAACTCAAAGGCGACAATCACGACCAGGACGTTGGTATCAATATCGCGTGTCGGGCAATGGAAGAACCCCTGCGTCAGATCGTCAGCAATGCCGGTGATGAAGCCTCTGTGGTGTGTAACAAGGTTGAAGAAGGCAAGGACAACTTTGGTTACAACGCCGCGACCGGCGAGTACGGCGACATGATCGAAATGGGTATCCTGGATCCGACCAAGGTCACCCGTTCGGCACTGCAGAACGCGGCCTCGGTTGCCGGTCTGATGATCACCACTGAAGCCATGGTTGCCGATCAGCCGCAGGATGAAGCTGCTGCCGCACCGATGGGTGGTGATATGGGCGGTATGGGTGGTATGGGTGGCATGGGCATGATGTAATTGCCTCAACCCGTATTTATCCAGGTACATAAACCCCGTCAGAAATGACGGGGTTTTTTATTTTTCAGGGTGGTAATGTAAGCGTCGCTTCGGGCATTTCGGTAATTGCTCCTCGGCTTTGTCTCCTCGGCAACTCGGTTGTTGCTCCCGGCACAACTCTACCTCCTACATCCCTGTAGTCGTGCTCCATGCGTTGCTCTAACTCCTGCATCCTTGCAGTCGTGAGTCGCTCTACCTTCTGCATCCCTGCAGTCGTGCGTTGCGCTATCTCCCGCCGTCCGTGGCGGTCGCCTGCCCACTCGCGACACCAGTACGTCTCGGCCGCTGTTCCGGACGCGGCTCTAACTCCCTATATATCCCTGTAGGTCGCCTGTACGTCGTCCGCTACGGGTCGTGAGGCTGCCTTGCATCCATCCATCACAAATCCGAACCAGACCGACCTTGAGTAAAAGCCCCGCTGGAAACAGCGGGGCGTTTTTGTTCTGGATCAGCAAAAAAGCAGCAATGGTAAGGCCTGCAAGGTAGACTTGGTGGTTATGCGTGAACATATCGAACGAGCACTGGCGAAATTACCAGACCCACTGCATGAGCCGGTGCAACGCCAGTGGCAGACATACCTCGAAGCCGTGCCCGAGCCGGGTGGATTCCCCCCCATGGTGTCCGAATCGCTCCCGCGAGTCTGGGCGGTAAGTAATTTTGTTGCGCAGCAATGTTTGCGTGAGCCGACCCTGTTGGCGGATGTGGCCACCGCGGATTTACTGCAGGAATACGCCTGGGAAACATACCGCGACAGGTTGACGCAACGGTTAGCGTCCATCAACCAGGAAGCGGATTTGATGCGTGAACTGCGCCGGTTTCGGCAGCGCGAGATGGTCCGAATTATCTGGCGGGATATTGCCGGCTGGGCCAAGCTGATGGATACCACCCGCGATCTGTCCCATCTGGCCGAAGCCTGTATCGATGTTGCGCTGGACAAACTCTATCAATGGCAGTGTGAACAACATGGCACGCCACGGGATCGCGATGATCAACCCCTCAGGCTGGTCGTGCTGGGAATGGGCAAGCTGGGCGCCTGGGAACTCAATCTGTCTTCCGATATTGATTTGATCTTTGCCTATGCCGAGGAGGGGGAAGTGCAAGGGCCGGGTCGCGGCTTGAGCCATGGCGAGTTTTTTACCCGCCTGGGGCGGAAACTCATCAATGTGCTGGATCAACAAACGGCCGATGGATTCGTCTTCCGGGTCGATATGCGCTTGCGACCGTTTGGCGACAGTGGTGCCCTGGTCACCAGTTTTGCCGCGATGGAAAGTTATTACCAGATCCATGGCCGGGAATGGGAACGCTACGCCATGGTCAAGGCGCGGGTGGTAGCAGGTGATCGACAAGCCGGTGAGCAGTTGATGGCCATGCTGAAGCCATTTGTGTATCGGCGCTATCTCGACTTTGGTGTCTATGAATCCCTGCGGGAAATGAAGACATTGATCAGTCGCGAGGTCCAGCGCCGGGGCATGGAACGCAACGTCAAATTGGGTGCCGGTGGTATTCGCGAAGTGGAATTCATCGGCCAGTTGTTTCAGCTGATTCGAGGGGGGCGGGATTCGAAGCTTACTGCCCGCAAGATCCTCAAAGTGCTTGAGCATCTGGGGAAAGCCAACTATCTGCCCGAGTTTGTGGTGGAGGAACTGATCACCGGATATTGCTTCCTCCGCAATGTTGAGCATCGCTTGCAAGCCTACGAAGATCGCCAAACTCACCTGTTACCCGAGGATGCCACAGGCCGCTTCAGGCTTGCCTACAGCCTGGGGTTTCACGACTGGGAGAGTTTTCTGGCCCAACTTGATCTGCACCGGCAGCGGGTGCAGCGGCATTTCGAACAGGTGTTTGAGGCACCGCAAACCGAACAGGGAGACGAAGGAACAGCGGATCTGACCGGGGTCTGGTATGGCACCCTGGATGAGTCGACCAGTGTCCGGGTGTTGGCCGAGGCTGGTTTCGAGGAAGCCGAAGGGCTCTGGCAAAGGCTCTCGGAGTTGCGCCTGAGTCGTTCCTATCATTCGTTGAGTCGCCAGGGACGGGAGCGACTGGATCGGTTGCTACCCTTGTTGCTGGGGGCTACGGGTCAGGCCGACCAGCCTGACGAGACCGTACGTCGGTTACTGGATCTCATTGCCCAGATCGCGCGTCGCAGTGTCTATCTGGCCTTATTGGTGGAGAACCCCCTGGCGCTGTCGCAGTTGGTGCGACTGTCGAGTGCCAGTTCCTGGATTAGCCATTTTTTAAAACAATATCCGCTGTTGCTGGACGAATTGCTGGATCCCCGCAGCCTGTATGCCCCCCCGGACAAAGCCGAACTGACAGCTGAACTTGGACGTCGTCTGGCGGGTATTTCCCAGGAGGATCAGGAATTGACCATGGATATCCTCCGCCAGTTCAAGCATGCCAATGTGCTACGAGTCGCAGCGGCAGATATTGTCGGTGCCTTGCCGCTGATGAAAGTGAGTGATCACCTCACCTGGATTGCTGAAACCGTGCTGGACGAGGCGCTGGAGCAGGCCTGGCAGCATCTGACCAGAAGGCATGGTCGGCCCTCGAACGACGGGGAAGGGAAAGGATTTGCGATTATCGGCTACGGTAAGCTGGGGGGCATAGAGCTGGGCTACAGTTCGGACCTGGATCTGGTTTTCGTGCACGGCGCAGACAGTAGCAGTGAAACCACGGATGGGGCGGCTCCTCTGGCATCGTCGGTATTTTTTGCCCGCCTGGGGCAGCGCCTGATTCATTTGCTGACCGCCTATACGCCTGCCGGTCTGCTTTACGAAGTCGACATGCGGCTGCGGCCCGACGGGGCCGCCGGGATGCTGGTATCCAGTCTTGCCGCTTACGAAGGGTATCAACGGGAGAAAGCCTGGTTATGGGAGCACCAGGCCCTGGTTCGGGCTCGCCCGGTTGCCGGGGATCCCGAGATCGGTGAGCGCTTTCAGGCGATCCGGCGCGCCATTCTGGCGCAACCGCGGGATGAAACCGAATTACGTCAGGGCATACTCGACATGCGCCAACGCATGCGCCAGGAACTGGATCGTTCCACCGCCGGGGAATTTGACCTCAAGCAGAGTCCCGGGGGGATCGTCGATATCGAATTCATGGTGCAGTTCGGGGTGCTGGCCCATGCGCATACCCACCCGGCGTTGCTCGACTATTCCGACAACATCCGTTTACTGGCGGGGCTGGGCGACGCCGGTTTGATGAACCAGCAGGACGTTGATCAGCTGAGTGATGTGTATCGGGAATATCGGTGTGAAGTTCACCGCCGCGCCTTGCAGGAACAGGCAGGCACCATCGAGGCCTCGCGCTTTGTCGACGAACGCCGCGCGGTGCAGGCCATCTGGCAACGCTGGCTGGAAGGCAAATAAGACAAAGTATGATCTTTCTAATAAAATAGCGCGTTTATGTATCCATTCGGGGCTTAATCCCGGCAGCAAGCGAAGGAGAAACACGGCATGTCGATGGCCGATCGAGACGGCGTCATCTGGTTTGACGGCGAGATGGTACCCTGGCGGGAAGCCCAGGTGCATGTTCTGACCCATACCCTGCATTACGGCATGGGGGTGTTTGAAGGACTGCGTGCTTACCATGCAGAACAGGGGACGGCGATTTTTCGGCTCAAGGCACACACTGATCGGCTCTATCGTTCCGCCCGTATTCTCGGCATGGCCATTCCCTTCGATAAAGCCACTTTAAATGCGGCCCACAAAGCGGTGATCCGGGACAACAATCTGGATTCGGCCTACGTTCGACCCATGTGCTTTTATGGTTCCGAAGGCATGGGGCTGCGGGCCGATAATCTGAAAGTGCATACCATCATCGCGGCCTGGGACTGGGGTTCCTATCTCGGCGACGAAGGCATGGAGAAAGGCATTCGGATCAAAACCTCTTCCTTTACGCGCCACCATGTCAATATCACCATGTGCAAGGCCAAGGCCAACGGTAATTACATGAATTCCATGCTGGCCCTGCAGGAGGCGCTGCGCGACGGCTATGACGAGGCCCTGCTTCTGGACGTTGACGGCTTTGTGGCCGAAGGCAGTGGCGAGAATATCTTCATTGTCCGCGACGGCGTGATCTATACCCCGGAACTGACTTCCGCGCTGGAAGGCATCACGCGAGATACCATTTTCACCCTGGCGCAGGAGAATGGCCTGGTGATCCGTGAGAAGCGTATCACCCGGGATGAAGTGTATATTGCGGACGAAGCCTTTTTTACCGGCAGTGCGGCCGAGGTCACCCCCATCCGTGAACTGGATGGGCGCAGTATCGGCAACGGCTCCCGTGGGCCGATCACGCAACTACTGCAAAGCCAGTATTTCGATCTGGTGCATGGCCGGCTGGATCAGTATCAGGACTGGCTGGATTACGTGGCCGACTAAATCACCTCAACCGGGTAAGGAGTAAATTGTGAATCAAAAAACTGCCCAGCAAAAACCCCGTGAAGCCAATGCCGTCAAGCGCTATGAAGTCACCCGGGCCGATCTGCCCCTGCATTGTCCCATGGATAACATGACCCTGTGGAATTCCCACCCCCGGGTTTACCTGGCAATTGAGGATGCAGGCGAGGCGCGTTGTCCCTATTGCGGGGCCCTGTATGTGTTGAAGGATGAGGACTGATTTCCATATCGCCAACGTATGAAACCTGAACTTCCCGATTTTGATACGGCCCGTGTGCTGGTGGTGGGCGATCTCATGCTGGATCGTTACTGGCATGGGGATACCTCACGCATTTCACCCGAGGCACCGGTACCGGTGGTGCGTGTCGGCGAGGCCGAAGAACGGGCCGGCGGTTCGGGGAACGTGGCCTTGAATATCGCTGCCCTGGGAGCCCACGCCACCGTGTTGGGTTTGACCGGTCAGGATGAGGCGAGTGACGCACTCAAAAAACTCCTCAGCAAGCAGGGCGTGGTATGTGACTTTGAGCAGGTGCCGGGAAGCGCCACCATCACCAAGCTGCGGGTTCTCAGCCGGCATCAACAATTGATTCGGCTCGACTTTGAAGACGGCTTCAACACGTACGCCGGCAACGGCTTGCAACAACGGTATCAACACCAGCTCACCCATGCCGGGGCGGTGATCCTGTCGGATTATGGCAAGGGTACGCTGCGAGACATCCAGGCCTTTATCCAGGCGGCACAGGAAAAGAAGGTACCGGTGTTGATCGATCCCAAGGGGAATGATTTTGAACGCTATCGTGGTGCCACGCTCATTACCCCCAATCTGAGTGAATTCGAAGCGGTGGTGGGGCCGTGTCACAGTGATGAAGAAATCGAGGCGAAGGGCACCGCCCTGTTGCAGCGTCTGGAACTGTCAGCGCTGCTGGTCACCCGCTCGGAACACGGCATGACCCTGTTACAAAAAGACATGGCACCGCTGCATCTGCCGACCCAGGCACGGGAAGTGTATGACGTGACCGGTGCGGGAGATACCGTGATATCCGTGCTCACTGCAGCGCTGGCGGCGGGGCAGTCTCTGGCCGATGCCACCGCCTTGTCCAATCTGGCCGCGGGGATTGTGGTCAGTAAGCTGGGTACTGCGACGGTATCCGTGGCGGAAATGCGCCGTGCCATCCGGGAACAACATGAAGTGCGCCGGGGCGTGATGGACGAAGATGAGCTGCTGGCCCTGATCAATGAGGCCAGGGAGCATGGGGAGACCGTAGTCATGACCAATGGTTGCTTCGACATCCTGCATTCCGGTCATGCTACCTATCTGGAACAGGCCAAACAGCTGGGCGATCGTTTGATTGTGGCGGTCAATGATGATGCCTCGGTCAAACGCCTCAAGGGGCCGGATCGACCGGTGAATACACTGGCCAAGCGGATGCACATGCTGGCCGCGCTGGAATGTGTCGACTGGGTAGTGCCATTCTTCGAAGACACCCCGACGCGTTTGATCTGCAAGTTGTTGCCGCACCTGCTGGTCAAGGGCGGCGATAATGATCCTGACAAGATTCCCGGGGGTGATTGCGTACGCGAGGCCGGTGGGGAAGTGAAAGTACTGAGCTATGTGGAAGGTGTTTCGACCACCGGCATCATTGGCACTATTCGTGAATCGGAGCGAAAAGCCAAAAAACTGGATCAGGGATGACCGACCCGCGGCCGGTTGCAGTCGATGTGGTGATCTTTGGCGGAGGGGTGGCCGGTCTGTGGTTACTGGCCCGGCTGCGTCAGGCCAACTTCAATGCCATGCTGGTGGAGGCCACGGCATTGGGTGCCGGCCAGACGCGCTACGCCCAGGGCATCATTCATGGTGGCACCAAGTATGCCCTGACCGGCAAGTTAACGGCATCATCGGAAGCCGTCTCTCGCATGCCGAAGATCTGGCGCGAGTGTCTGCAGGGAAACGGCGAACTGGATCTGCAGCAGGTCAGGATCCTTTCCCCCCATCAGTACATGTGGTCGACCACCAGTCTGACTTCCCGCATGGCCGGTTTTTTTGCCAGTCAGGTGATGCGCAGTCGAACCCGGTCGTTGGACAAAACGGAGCGCCCCCGCATTTTTCAGGATGCGGCTTTTCGGGGCCGTGTCTATCGTCTGGAAGAACCCGTGCTGGACACGGCCACTCTGATTGAAACCCTGGCGCGGCCGCAGCTTGATGCCATGGTGCAGGCAGAACTGGATTCGCTCGTCGTACAGAATGACGACACTTCGCAGCTGGTGTTGACGGCCGCTGACGATACGACCTGGCAAATCAAAGCCAGGCGGGTTGTCCTGGCAGCGGGGCAGGGCAATGCCAAGCTGCTGTCGGCGCTGGGACGGGAAACGCCTGCGATGCAATTGCGGCCCTTGCAGATGGTATTGGTGCGCGGCGGTTTGCCGGAGATGTTATACGCCCATTGCCTTGGTGCCAGTGTAAACCCGCGTATCACCATTACCAGTCACTATGATGCCAGGGGAGATATCGTCTGGTATCTCGGCGGTCAGTTGGCCGAAGAGGGGGTGAGGCGCAGTAAAGGCGAACAAATCCAGGCTGCCCGGCATGAATTGCAGGAACTCATGCCGTGGCTGGATCTGGCGCAAACGCAATGGACCACCTTGCGGATCGATCGGGCCGAACCCAGACAACCCGAGGGCAAACGGCCGGATACATCCTTTTTCGATGACCGTAATGGCGTGATCACTGTCTGGCCGACCAAGCTGGCCCTGGCCCCGGAACTGGCTACGGATGTGATACAGCATCTGGAACAAGCAGGGATAACGGCCTCCGGCATACAAGCCTTTCCCACCTGGCCCCGGCCGACCTTTGCCAGGTTACCCTGGCAAGAGGAGCAACGATGGAATTGAGACAACTGGGTTCAACCGGCATCAAGGTCAGTGTGCTCGGGCTGGGCACGGTGAAACTGGGCCGTGATCAGGAAGTGAAATATCCGCGTGGCTTCAAGATCCCGGATGACCCGACCGTGCGTAATTTACTCGCCCTGGCGCAAGAACTGGGTATCAATTTTATCGATACCGCCCCCGCCTACGGCAACAGTGAAGAGCGTCTGGGTCAGTTGATGACGAATCCCGATGACTGGGTCATCATGACCAAGGTGGGTGAGATCTTCGAACAAGGTCAGTCCCGTTTTGATTTTTCGGCTGCCCATACCCGCATGAGTGTGGAACGCAGTTTGCGACGTTTGAAACGTGATGTCCTCGATCTGGTGCTGGTGCATTCCGATGGCAATGATATGCATATTATCGAGAACGAAGGTGCCCTGCCCGAATTGCACAAGCTGAAACAAGAAGGCCTGGTGCGGGCTTATGGCATGTCGACCAAGACCACCGAAGGCGGGCTGTGGATTGTTGAAAATACCGATGTGGTGATGGCGACTCTGAATCTGGGTGATGATCATGACTTACCGGTGATTGCCCGGGCCCACCAGTTGAATAAAGGGGTGGTCATCAAAAAAGGCTTGCAAAGCGGTCATGCCGACAAGTCCGCCGGTGGCGCCGGGGTGGAACAGGCGTTTGAATATGTCTTCCGCCATGCGGGGGTGAGCAGCATGATTGTCGGCACCATTAACCCGGATCATCTGCGCGACAATGTGGCGGTCACCAACCGCGTCATTGATGAACTGCATGCGAAAGGGCTGTGAATAAGCAGCAGGAACGCATTCTGGTCGTCGGTCCCGCCTGGGTGGGTGACATGGTCATGGCACAAAGTCTGTTCATGACGCTGCAACAGCAGAAGCCTGATGTTTTGATTGATGTGCTTGCACCTGCCTGGTCTTTACCCCTGTTGTCGCGTATGCCCCAGGTCAATGAAGCCATCGCACTGCCGGTCAGGCACGGGCAGTTGTCTCTCGCTACACGGTTCCGCGTCGGACGCCAGCTGCGGCCCAAGGGATATGCCCGCGCGATTGTTATTCCCCGTTCCTATAAAGCCGCGCTGGTCCCGTTTTTTGCCGGCATTCCGGTCCGTACCGGTTATCGCGGCGAAATGCGCTACGGCGTCATCAATGACATGCGGAATTTGGATAAGGAAGTTTTGACCCAGACTGTACAGCGTCAGGTGGCACTGGGATTATCGAAGGCAGCAGAGCAACCACCACCCATTCCCTATCCGGAGTTGCAAATAGACATAAACAACCAACGACGTTTGCTCGATGAACTTGGTCTGAATCCTGACAAGCCGATTGTTGGTCTGATGCCCGGAGCTGAATATGGCCCGGCCAAACAATGGCCGATTGCGTATTATCAGGAACTGGCAGGCAAACTGATTGCCAAAGGCTATCAGGTGTGGGTGTTTGGCTCTGAAAAAGAGCATGATATCGGAGGGTTGATTGCCAAAGCAGGTAGCGAGGTGATTAATTTATGCGGCAAAACTCAATTAGAAGATGTCGTCGATCTGATTGCGTTGTGTGACAGCGTAGTGAGTAACGATTCCGGTTTAATGCATGTGGCCTGTGCAACCGGCCGACGGGTAATCGCAATATATGGCTCAACCAGCCCGGCCTATACACCACCATTATCGAAGAATGCCGAGGTGATTTATCGTTACCTGGAATGCAGTCCGTGTTTTAAGCGAGAATGTCCACTAGGGCATACAAACTGCCTGACCGGTATCGATTGTGATAGTTTGCTGACGGCGGTCATGGATGCCGACTAGTTATTCATCGGGAGACCTCAATGGCAGAGATTAGCGCCTGCATTATTTCATTTAACGAAGAAGAAAAAATCGAGGATTGTCTGAAAAGTTTACAGTCGGTTGCCGATGAAATCATAGTTATTGACTCTCTAAGCACTGATCGCACAAAGCAAATAGCAGCAAAATATACCGACAGGATATTTGACCAGAAGTTTTTAGGGCATGTAGAGCAGAAAAACCTGGCAGTAAGCAAGGCAAGTCATGACTGGATTCTCAGTCTGGATTGTGATGAGCGCCTGACACCAGAACTGATATCTTCCATTCAAAGCATCAAAGAAAACCTCGATCGGGCTGATGCCTATCGCATGGCCCGTAAAACGTTCTACGTTTATCGCTGGTTAAATCATTGCTGGTATCCCGATTTTAAAGTCAGGTTATTTAACAAAAACACGGCAAAATGGGGCGGGGTCAATCCGCATGACCGGGTAGAAGTTCAGGGTAACAATATCAAGACTCTGGCAGGCGATATTCAGCACTATTCATTTAACAGTATCTCAGAGCATATTCGGACATTGGACAGTTTTACTGAAATTGGTGCAAGGGAAATTATCGAGCGTAACAAACCTGTGAGTATGATTACTCCCTGGACACATGGTCTCTGGACATTCCTGCGGTTATATATATTTAAACGCGGCTTTCTGGATGGTTATGC
>JBECLA010000109.1:0-42425 GCA_040235565.1 Thiohalomonadales bacterium
GTGGCCGAATGGGGTCCCGCGGTATCCAAAAACCCCTATCTGTCCTTCAGTTTCACGGGCGGCAAGGCCGGCGATACCGTCAGCATCAGCTGGGTGGATAACACCGGCGGCAAAGATGCCGCGGAAGTGAAGATTAAATAACACTTCCCGTTGTCTGCCCGAATCAAGGCGAAGGGTGCCACCACCCTTCGCCTTTTTTATTTCATAACGCCACTACAGCTGCAGTAAAATTTACCGCTGGTGAACAGAGCAGGGCTCAAAAATGGACGAATCAGAATTTAACCAGCGCGTTGATGACATCCTGGTACAAATCGAGGACGCCATCGAAGACAGCGGCGCAGACATCGATTACGAAACAGCAGGCGGCATTCTCACCCTCGGGTTTGAAGATGACAGCAAGATCATCATTAATCGCCAGACCCCGGTACGGCAAATCTGGGTCGCGACCCGGCAGGGCGGTTATCATTTCGTCTATCACGACGATCTGGATCAATGGCGACTGGAAGGCGAGGAGGAGGAACTGTTTACCGCATTGAGTCGGTTTTGCGCTGACCAGGCCGGTGAGCCGATTGAGCTCGGCGGCGCCTGAACACGATGGCGACAGCGCTATTACCCTGCGTCGAACTGGGGGCGGATGAGGCTGATTATGCGATAATCTGGCTGCACGGCCTCGGTGCGAATGGCCATGACTTTGAACCCATCGTGCCGGAACTCAAGCTGCCAGCGACAGCAAAAATCCGCTTCGTGTTTCCCCATGCTCCCTCACAGGCTGTTACCATCAATAGCGGTATTGTAATGCCGGCCTGGTTTGATATCGCCTCACCTCAACTGGACCACATCGAAGACGAAGCCGGCATTCGGCGTAGCCAGCAATCTCTCGAGCGATTGATTGAGCGTGAAACCGGGCGTGGCGTCCCTGTCGAGCACATCATCCTGGCCGGCTTTTCCCAGGGCGGCGCCATTGCCCTGCATACCGGGCTGCGCTACCCACAACCCCTGGCGGGTATCCTTGGTCTGTCTACCTACCTGCCGCTGGTGCAGACAGTCCGGGCGGAAGCCAGCGAAGCCAACCGGCATATTCCCATCCTGCTGGCTCATGGCAGTCATGATCCGATCATTCCCTTGCGCCTGGCCGAAGACTCACGCCACTACCTCGAACAGTTCGGCTATCAACCGGAGTGGAAGACGTATTATATGGAACACAGTGTCTGTCCGGATGAAATCAAGGACATCTCTCGCTGGCTGGTTCAAATAATCGCGGGCTAGCAGACCCTGGGGGATCGCAACAACGTCAACGTGTTTCGCTGATTTTCTTGTATTCTTTTGCCAACGACCTGGATAGCGGTATTTCACCGCGTTGCACAAACTGTTCGTGGTTGGCCACCAGTTCATCCGGATCGTAGAGATAGTTCACCATCACACCAAACGCCTGGGCCCGACCGCGTTCGGAGGTATCAGCAAAAACATTGATACGTTCCAGGCGTGCACCATTGGTAAGATGAAACCGCGCCACCGGATCGAGGGAACCACCGTGCGCCCCTGCTGGCGTAGTCAGATAAATCAGCGCCAGACGTTGCAAGATTGCCCCCAGCAACTCCGAGTCCACCATTTGCTCCTGTTTTGCCAGCATCAAAGCTGTGGTGGCAATAGGGGCATCCGGCGCGTGGTTTCGCAAAGGTTCGGCAAATTCCGCCAGCAGCAACTCCAGTCGCTCTGGTTCCAGCCCTGATATCTTACCGGCAAGTCCTGCCTCCAGGGTATGGCTAAACCGCGGCAAGGGTGAAAGCGTGACAAACGTTTTTAAATTCGGTAATTCATCACTGAGTGCCTGCACGACACGTTTTATCAAAAAGTCACCGAAGGAAATACCCCGTAAGCCGGTCTGGGTATTATTTATAGAATAAAAAACTGCTGTATCGGCTTCGGCCGGATCGGTTTGTGGCGCACGGGGATCAAGCAAGGGCTCCACCTGATCGGCGATACCCTGCACCAGCGCCACTTCGACAAAGATTAAAGGTTCACCTTCCAGGGCGGGGTGGAAAAAAGCAAAACAGCGACGGTCGTCTTCCAGCCGTCGCCGTAAATCATTCCAGCCATGGATCTCATGTACCGCCTCATAAGCAATCAGTTTTTCCAGTACCCGGGCTGGACTGCTCCAGTCGATGACTTCGAGCTGCAGAAACCCTGGATTAAACCAGGATCGAAACAGGTGTTTGAGATCATCATCGACTGGCGCCAGTTCCGGATGTGTCTTCAGAGCCTGCAACAGATCACTGCGTAACCGCACCAGCATTGCCGTGCCGGCAGGTACCATGTTAAGACGTCTGAACAGTTCCTGCCGCCGCGGTTCGGCCACCGCGATCAACTGCCGCAGGTGGTGTGGCGTTTCGTCTTCACGACACAACCTTGCCACTTCCTCCACCGCGTTAATATCGATCCCAAACCGCGTCAGCAGGAGCTGAAAAAATGCCAGGCGCTCGGTAAACTCCATTGACTCGTAAGCCAGCAAGATTTCGCGCGCCAGGGCGAGACTCGATGCGGCACCCCGCTCACCCAACAACGCCTCGCAGAGTGCTTCACAATCAAGCTTTTGCCGCCCGGTCTCTCTGAGGCCAAGGAGCTCGCGGCCACGATCGGCAATCGAGTCGAGTAGTGGTTTAAGCCAGACCCGATTCATCGGGTTTCTCCATTCACAAGTTTGATCCCACCTTGCAGATAGAAAACTGAGGTCGTATTTATTTTCGGGTAGATGTTGTTATGCCTAATCGAAAACAAAAAACAGAGAAGTTCATGCTTCAGTATAGTGTACCGACACGGTAACAACGGTGTTCCTTAAGTTATAACCAGGCACTGGTAGGCATTGTTTATATGGTCTTACGCCAAACCAGGGTGCGGTTGTTCGCCGGCATGGCGTGATCGGCATGCAGTGTCAAATCATGCCGGGCGGCCAGTGCATTCAATGCTTCAAAGTCCCGGATTCCGCTGCGCGGATCCCGTTGTTTGAGCCATACATCAAACCGCGCATTGCTGTCACTGGTGTAACTACCATGATAATTGAAAGGCCCGTAAAGGCAAAACACGCCCCGGGATTGTAAAACCCGGCCAATCCCGGCAAACATGTTCTCGACACTGACCCAATCCATAATATGCACCGTGTTGGCACTGAATACGGCATCTACCTGACCCACTGACCAATGCGGCTGATTGACGTCCAGCTCTGTTGGTGGCGCCACATTGGGCAGCTGTGCCGCTTGCAACCAGAGCTGGATGCCGTCATGGAGTGCGGCCACTTCACTGGGCAACCACTGCAAATGCGGAAATTGCGCCGCGAAAAAAACTGCATGTTGTCCGGTGCCGCTCCCGATCTCCAGCACCGTCTGCACTTCGGCAAAATACTGTTGCAGCACAGTCAGAATGGGGTATTTATTCTGTTCACAAGCTTCTGAATAGGGCTTCATTGTCGGCGCGGTGATTGTAAATGAGATTTCGGTTGATATAACTCAATAGCCCCATGGCCAAATTTAAGTTTACACTTTATGTTACCGACGAGTGAAAGGGAGAAATGCATGCTTTTTAGGGTGCCTCTGTACCTGGCACTATGCCTCATTGTTGGGGCAAGCCAGGCTGCGGACAACACAAGAGGGGAAGAACTGTATCGCCAGCATTGTGCCGCCTGTCACGGCTACGACGGCAATGGTGGTGTGGGGGTACCACTGACCTTGCCGGATTTCCAGTACAGCGTCACCAACAATTATCTCAAGACCACAATTCGCCATGGGCGACCGGGGCGCGTCATGCCGGCCTTTCCGAGTATGAGTAATGCCGATATCAAGGCCCTGATTCAATACATCCGTCAATGGGCACCCGGTAAGCCCTATCGTTATCCGATTACCCCGGTGGGCGGGGACGCCAAACACGGCGAGCAGCTCTACCAGCAGCACTGTGCGGCCTGTCATGGCCCGAATGGCGAGGGCGGCAAGGGCACCGGCCTGACCTTTTCGCGTCCGCGGGATTTACCGATTATCGCGCCGGCGCTGAATAACCCCGGTTTTCTCAAGGCGGCTTCAGATCAGTTTATCAAGGCCACCCTGATGAACGGCCGCGAAGGCACCCCCATGGTGTCGTTCCTGCAGCAGGGCCTGACAGAGCAGGACATCAACGATCTGGTGGTCTTTGTGCGATCGTTTGAACAGAATCCACTCCCCAAGGAACAAAAACCGCTTGAGGTCAAAGAGGCAACCATCGTCTTCGAGTCCTCATATGACATGAAGACCACCATCGCCAATCTCAAGGACGCCATCATCGGCAACAACTTCATTCTCATTCGCGAGCAAACTCTGGATGATGGGCTGGTTCCGGCCGGGAAGGAAAACCCGAAACAGCAAATCATTTACTTCTGTAACTTCGGTTTTCTGAACCAGGCTCTGGCGATTGACCCGCGTGTGGGTTTGTTTCTGCCGTGTCGTGTCACGGTGGTTGAAAAAGATGGCAAGGTCCTGGTGTACGCCATCAATCCCAGCCGCCTGTCGCCGTTATTTAACAACACCGAACTGAACAAGTTGTGCCACGAAATGAATACCAGCTACATCTCCATCATCGAGGACGCCACCTTATGAAACCCAATACATTCTACCGGGCGGTTATCCTCAGTTGGTTATTGCTCACGGGATTGCCGGCAGCGGCCGAAGACCTGCTGATGGCACGCAGTCCGATGACTTTCCCGGAGGCCATGCTGAAATTGCAAAATACCCTGAAAAAGTACAACCATACCTTAAGCCGGGTACAACGGGTCGATATTGGCCTGACCGCGAAGGGGTATAAAACCGACAAATATCGTATTGTCTTCTATGGTCAGGTGGAGGAAATTCAACAACTGGCCGATGAGTACCCCCAGCTCATCCCCTATCTACCCCACAAGATCGCCATTTTTGCCGAAGAAGAGGACACCATGCTGGTGGCGGTGAACCCGGAAATGCTGTTTGAGACCGATGACCCGAAACTTCAGGCGATCATGAAGAAATGGCATCAGGATCTGCAGCGCATCTTTAAGGACATGCGCGTCGAATAGCTGCGGCAAATTGCCATGGTGCTTGCACCGGCAAGAGCCACGGGGTAGCTTATAGACCAAAAGAACACTGGAACTCAGTTATGTTGAATACCCTTGATACGGCGCAGTACCAGCAATTGCTTGAAGCCTGTCCAGTTGGCCTGATGCTGATCGATCAGGACGGCAAGGCTCAGTGGCTGAATGCGACTCTGCGAGACTGGCTGGGCACGCGGGCGGATTCGGTCGTGCAACAGACCAGTGATTCCGCCCCCCCCGGACTGAAAGATCTGTGGGCTGAGAGTGCTGCGGTCCATCTGGCCGCCAGCGCGTCACAGGAGGATCTGTGGTTGCTCGGAACCAGTCAACCCCTGGCCAATGGCGGCATGATGCAGTTTTTCACTGACGCCTCACCGCTCAAGTTGCTGATGCAGGAACGTGACAAGCTGCAGGAGCAGCTCGCCAAGCAGTCGCTGACGGATGCCGACACCGGTATGCCCAATCGGCGGGCCCTGTCGAACAACCTGGAATCACAGGTTTCGCGCAGCCGCCGCTATCAGAATCCCCTGACCATTCTGATTCTGCGCATCGAAAACCTGTCCGACTTCATCACCCAGCATGATACCGACTCGGCCCAGCCGCTGTTAGTGGCCATACGCAATGTACTGAATGATCAATTACGCTGGGCTGACATCATCGGTCGCATGGATGAAAATGAATTCTTGTTGATTCTGCCCGAAACCCATCTGGATGCCACCGCGCAAATGATCGAGCTGATAACCCAGCGTCTGGATGATCTTGCTATCGAGGGCTTCGAAAACAGTACTTTTAAAGTCCAGGCCCGTTTTGGCGCCGCCGAGTGGCATAAAGGGGATGATGTCGGTTTGTTGATGATGCGCGCCCGGGAGGAACTGGATGGAGGTGAACAACAAAACACGGCGTGACCCGGCGACTTTTCCACGCATCATTATTCTAAAAAAGCGGCCCCAGGGCCGCTTTTTTTATTCTGCGACCGGCTCGGCCAGCGGGAAACCCGCCAGCCTGTCCCGGGCACGCCGAATCGCCGCCCGTACCTGGACCGGCGCGGTTCCCCCAAGATGATCCCGGGCCGCCACCGAACCCTCCAGGGTCAGGACGGCAAAAACGTCTTCCTCAATCACCTGACTGAACGCCTGTAATTCAGCCAGGCTCATTTCCGCCAGGTCCTTGCCCGTCTCCACGCCATGACGCACCGCCTTGCCCACGATCTCATGGGCATCACGAAACGGCACGCCCTTGCGCACCAGATAGTCGGCCAGATCGGTGGCAGTGGAAAATCCCCGCCGCGCCGCTTCCCGCATATTGGCCGCTTTCACGATGATCTGCGGGATCATATCGGCAAACACCCGCAGACAACCTTTGACATTGTCGAGGGTATCGAACAAGGGTTCCTTGTCTTCCTGGTTGTCCTTGTTATAGGCCAGCGGCTGGCCTTTCATCAGGGTCAACAGGCTCATCAGGTGGCCATATACCCGACCGGTCTTGCCACGCACCAGCTCAGGGACATCCGGATTTTTCTTCTGCGGCATGATGCTGGAGCCGGTACAAAAGCTGTCACCCAGATCAACAAAATCAAACTGCGCCGAACTCCAGAGAATCATTTCTTCGGAGAAACGCGACAGGTGCATCATGAGCGTTGCTGCCACGGCAGTGAATTCGATGGCAAAATCGCGATCGCTGACGGCGTCGAGGGAATTTTCTGCAATCGCGGCAAAGCCCAGCTCCCGCGCGGTAAATTCCCGATCGATATGATAGGTCGTCCCGGCGAGCGCCGCCGCACCCAACGGCATGACATTGACCCGCTGGTCGCAATCTGCCAGCCGCGCCTGATCGCGCATCAACATTTCCACCCACGCCAGCAGATGATGCCCAAAGGTCACCGGCTGCGCCGTCTGCAAATGGGTAAAACCCGGCATAATGGTCTCCGCTTCGCGCTCCGCCACGTCCAGCAAGCCTGCCTGCAGGCGACGCAATTCCCGGGCCAGTAACCGGATCTGTTCCCGCAGGTAAAGCCGAATATCCGTCGCCACCTGGTCATTACGTGAGCGGCCGGTATGCAATTTCTTACCGGCACTGCCGATGCGATCCGTGAGACGTGCCTCGATATTCATATGCACGTCTTCGAGCTCGGTCGACCAGGCAAATTCACCCCGCTCGATCTCCAGCTGAATGTCCTGCAGGCCATTTATTATGGCCTGACATTCCTGCTCGGTCAGAATACCGACATGGGCCAGCATGCGTGCATGCGCAATGGAACCGGCAATATCATGCTTGTACAAACGCCTGTCGAAACCCACTGAGGCAGTAAAGGCTTCCACAAAGGCATCGGTCGGCGCGGTAAACCGCCCCGCCCAGGGTTTCTCGGTATCGTTGGCGTCACTCATGGCCGGTTTTGTGAATCCGTTGCAGACAAGCCGCAAGTATAACGGTTTTGCTATAAAGCCGCATTTTGCAAATGCCGTTAACTAAACAATGCGAAGCGGTCTAAATCATGTCATTCCCGCTGGCTTTACGTGATAATGGCTTCAAACCGATAAGATCATCATGCTCCGGAAACGCCTGACCACCAACTGCGACGATTTATTCCTGCCGGACTTTTGCGCCATGCGTATGGTGTTCGTGGTGGTGATCATTGCTGAACTCGCGGCCTTTGTGCTGGCGCTGGCACCGCTGGAACTTCCCCTCACCGAACGCTGGAACAATCTCGGCATGATTTCCCTGTATGTCCAGTGGTGTGCGCTGGGTAGCTGTACAGTCTTGTGCGTGGTACGTCCCTGGCTGTGCGGCATGAGTAATATCCGCGCCGGGCTGATCAGTTATGCGCTTATCCTGCTGGTAATCATGCTGATCAGCGAGCTGGCTTACTGGTTCGTCTACAAACCCGGCTACGGCGAAACCCCGACCTGGCACTGGCATTTTTTGCTCCGCAACCTGGTTATCGGCGCATTGATCAGTGGGCCCATCCTGCGCTACTTCTATGTCCAGAACCAGTGGCGCCGAAACGTCCAGGCGGAAAGCGAGGCACGCCTGCAGGCCCTGCAGTCACGGATCCGGCCTCACTTTCTGTTCAACAGCATGAACACCATTGCCAGCCTGATTCCGGCCGAACCGCAACAGGCGGAAGACGCGGTGGAGAACCTGGCGGATTTGTTTCGCGCCTCACTGAGCGATGCCCGCGATCGGATCCCCCTCGGTGAGGAACTGGATCTGTGTCAGCATTATCTCGATATTGAAGCCTTGCGGTTGGGCGACCGGTTACAACAGGAGTGGCACATTGCGGCACTGCCCCAGGATGCGCTGGTCCCTCCCTTGCTGATCCAGCCCTTGCTGGAAAATGCGATTTATCATGGTATCGAACCACTGCCGGAGGGCGGCACGATCGAAATCAATGGCGCCCTGGACAATAAACAGATCGTCATCATCATCCGCAATCCGCTCAATCATCATTCCTCCCAAACCAATGCGCGTGGCAACCAGTTGGCGCAAGACAATATTCGCGAGCGACTTGCCGCACTGTACGGTAAACACGGCCGCCTGCAAATTGAATCCGACGAGCAGTTTTACCAGATAACGATCCGCTTCCCCTACCAGAACGAATATGAAGATCCTGATCGTCGATGATGAGCAACTCGCCCGCACGCGACTGCGTGGCATGTTGCAACAACTCAACGGCTACGAAGTGGTTGCCGAAGCGGCTAATGGCAAACAGGCACTGGAGGCCAGCCAAACACATCAACCCGATGTGGTGTTACTTGATATTCGCATGCCGGGTATGGATGGTCTGGAAGCAGCCGAACATCTGAGCAAACTGGATACCCCGCCGGCGGTAATATTTACCACTGCCTATAATGATTACGCCCTGGCGGCGTTTAAAACACATGCCGTGGATTATTTACTCAAACCGGTACGCAAGGAACACTTGCAGCAGGCACTCGCTGCTGCTCATCGACTCAATCGAGCCCAGTTGCAGGCCATCAGTGAAGCCGAGGCCAGACATGCCGAACCGAGCCATATCAGTGCCCGCATTAAAGGCAATATACAGTTAATTGCGGTGGACAATATTTATTTCTTCCAGGCGGAACATAAATATGTCACAGTCGGTTACTCCGATGGCGAGGTTTTGATCGAGGATTCTCTCATTACCTTGGAGAAAAAATTTCCCCGGCGTTTCATGCGCATTCATCGCAATGCCCTGGTTGCCATTCAACATATCGCTGCGCTGGAAAAAGACCAACAAGGCCACTGCCATATCAAACTGAAGGGGTGTGACAAGCACCTCGAAATCAGCCGTCGCCATCTGCCAGCGGTGCGAAAATTTATCAAGCACCACTAGCCCCTGTAACGGCTCAGGATGACAATGGGGATGTCGTTAATCAGCTAAAATTAACGACATGAATCGCAAAACACATTGGGACAATATCTACCGCGACAAGTCGCCACTTGAAGTGAGCTGGTACCAAAAAGAACCCGCCTTATCACTGCAACTCATCGAGCATACGGGATTTTCAAGCGAGGCAGCAATTATCGATATCGGTGGGGGAGCATCATTGCTCGTCGATCGCCTCTATGCACGGGGTTTCCGGCATCTCGCGGTACTCGATATTTCAGGCATCGCCATCAACCAGGCTAAACAACGACTCGGCCCGGTTGCGGAACACATTCAGTGGTTTGAAACCGACGTCACACGATTTGAACCGCCACATGGCTTTGATATCTGGCACGACCGCGCCGTGTTTCACTTTCTCACCAGGCGTGACGATCGGAGGCATTATGTGGCAACCCTGAGACAGAGTTTGAAACCTGCCGGCAACCTGATTCTCGCCGCCTTCGCCATCGGCGGCCCGACCCGATGTAGCGGCCTGGATATTGTGCAATATGATCACGCCAAGCTGGCACGGGAGCTGGGCGAGGGTTTCTCCCTCGCGGAACAGATATCTGAAACCCACCTGACCCCCGACAATCAGAAACAATTATTCGCCTATTTTCGTTTCATCAAAGACGATTAGGCGCCGATCCTGTGCCTGCTCCTGAGATTAAGGGTGCAAATCTTTATCAGAAAACGCTAAAATGGCGGGATTTCCCTCGTCTGGTTTTCAATTTACCTACAGGAGTCCGTCACGCGGTTACCTATGAACGTCCGTGCGCTTTTCCCTTTTTTAAACTGGTTTCGCTTAATCCACAAAGATACTCTGAAGGCCGACTTTATCGCCGGTGTGACCGGTGCCATTATTGTCTTACCCCAGGGTGTCGCCTTTGCCACCATTGCGGGTCTCCCCCCCGAATATGGTCTGTACACCGCCATGGTGACACCGATTGTCGCCGCCTTGTTTGGCTCCTCCTATCACCTGATTTCCGGACCGACAACAGCGATTTCCATCGTGGTATTTTCCACTATCAGTCAACATGCTGAACCGGGAACACCGGAATTTATTTCGCTGGTCCTGACACTGACTTTCCTTGCCGGAATTTATCAGCTCGCTTTCGGGCTGGCGCGACTTGGCAAACTGGTAAATTTTGTGTCGCATACAGTCGTCATCGGTTTTACCGCCGGTGCCGCAATTTTGATTGCAACCAGCCAGATGAAAACCATCCTGGATGTCCCTATCCCCAAGGGAGAATCATTTTTTCATACCTGGGTTGATATCTTTAATGAGCTGGATCTGATTAACATTTATGCGTTGACAGTCGCACTGTGCACTTTAGTGGCGGCCATCCTGGTCAAACGTTCTTTCCCCAAAATTCCTAATCTGCTAATCGGTTTGATTGTCGGCAGCCTTGTTGCCCTTGGTTTCAGTAGCCCGGAACACGGGATCAAGCTGGTCGGTGCGATTCCGGCACATTTACCGCCTTTATCCAGCCCGGATTTCTCCTTCACGGCAATCAAGGGCCTGGCACCCCAGGCCTTCGCCGTCGCACTGCTTGGGTTAATCGAAGCCGTGTCGATCAGTCGGGCAATTGCAACCAAATCCAATCAACGAATTCATGCCAACCAGGAATTTATCGGGCAGGGCCTGTCCAATATCGTGGGCAGTTTCTTCTCAAGTTATGCCGGCTCAGGGTCCTTTACCCGCTCCGGTGTCAACTATGCTTCAGGTGCCAAAACCCCCATGTCAGCCATCTTCGCTGCCATCCTGTTGATGATCATTATACTCCTGATTGCACCCTTAACGGCATACTTGCCAATTGCCGCCATGGGTGGCGTGATCCTGATTGTCGCCTACAACCTGGTTGATTTTCATCACATCAAGGACATCCTGAAAAACAGCCGTTCAGAGACGGCGATTCTGCTTACCACCTTTTTTGCCACCCTGTTCCTGGAACTGGAATTTGCCATCTATCTCGGCGTGTTACTGTCACTGGTTATTTTCCTCAACCGCACCTCAACCCCCGACATTGTGTCGCTGGCAATTGATACCGATCCGCAAACCGGCAAACGTAAATTGATTAACATCCAGTCGAAACCGGTAAATCAATGCCCGCAGCTGAAAATCCTGCGCATCGATATGGCAGTCTACTTCGGTTCGCTTAACCATATTGAAAACCGGTTGCATCACTTGATCGAAAGTGAAAATGTCAAACATATTTTAATCGTCGGCACGGGCATTAATTTTATTGATCTAAGCGGTGCAGAAATGCTGGTCTCCGTTTCCAGCCAGATGAAGAAACTGGGTGGCGGCCTGTACTTTGCTGATTTAAAATCCAGGGTCTATGAAAAAGCCGGCAAGGTGAACATGGTTGCTAAAATTGGTAATGCCAATTTCTTTGATTCTAAAAGAGAAGCAATAAAATATATCTACAAAAAACTCGATGAAGACATCTGTGGCGGTTGTACTGCCCGGGTATTTAATGAATGTAATTAGGCAAGCATATACCAGTATTTTGGCTATGAGAAAACCCGGCCAGAATGATACGCCAGGGCCGGGCGAGTCACGGAATTAAACCATGACACACTGTTGCAGCAACAATAACAATGCCGCTAAAGCCATCTGCCCTGTTAATGGTCAACCCTATGCCCGGGTAAGCCGACGCACCGTGATGCACCAGATCAGCCAACCCTGGCAGCGCGATCTGACAGCAGCGCACTATTATTTCTGTGATGATCCGGATTGTGATGTGGTGTATTTCGGCACTGACGCCCAGGTCATTCTGAGAACCGAACTGCGACAAGATGTCGGCCAGAAATCCACCCTGCCTGACAGAGCTGTTTGTTATTGTTTCGAGATCCTGTTAACCGATCTGCAAACCACACAAAACCTGGTCAGATTAAAAAAGTTTGTGACCGAGCAAACCAGAAACGCCACTTGCGATTGCGAAACACGCAACCCGTCTGGCAAATGCTGTCTGCAGAATTTTCCCAAACAGTAAGGGATGGCTGATACACAGACAGGGCATTCAGTCAGCAGGACGCAGAGCAAGACTGCGCACGCGTTGCAGTGACTGATCGATTGCCTCATCCAGGAATCCGCCGTAAAAATCCCGCGTGGTGATCCCGATCAGGCGTTTTGCTATTTCCCTGCCTCGATGATCAAGAAAGACCACCGTCGGTGCGAAGCTGGCCCGGTAACGGTGTGCCAGAGCCCCGGCACTGATCATCGCCCCGTTAAAATCCCGCAACCGGGTATAACTATCGGAATGAATTTCCAAGATGATGACCCGATCCGTATAGTCACCGCTACGCAGCATGGGCTTGAGAAACTCCTCGCGTACGATATCACAATAGGGACAGCCCTCGCGGGAGAACATGATCAAAACAGGGAGTTGGCGCCGCTGCGCTTCCTGTCCCACTGCCTGCAGATCCGCCGGTTCACGGACTTTTACATAGGGCAAGGCTTCCGCCTGCACCCCCGTCGCTGACATCAGGAGCAGCCCCACGCAGAAGAGCAAAGTCCGGTATTCAGGTATAAGCATGAGTATCAGTTCAGTCTACGAATTCGTGTATCATACCTTTATAAACCTGCATAATCCGTAAAAGTTCATCTGACTACGCCTGGCCGGAATCAATACATGACTGACACCCTGCGCATTGCCACCCGTAAAAGCCAGCTTGCCTTGTGGCAGGCGGAGTATGTTCGTGACATCCTGTTGCAATACCACCCGGATCTCACGGTGGAACTGGTCAAGATGACCACCGAGGGTGACAAGATTCTCGACACCCCACTCGCCAAGGTGGGCGGCAAGGGCCTGTTCGTCAAAGAACTGGAAACCGGCCTGTTGAACGGAGATGCCGATATCGCTGTGCACTCCATGAAGGATGTACCCGTGGAATTACCGGACGGCCTGCACCTGGCGGTGATTTGTCCGCGCGAGGACCCCCGCGACGCCTTTGTCTCCAATACCTATACCAGCTTTGATTCCCTGCCCAAAGGCGCCCGCCTTGGCACCTCCAGTTTGCGGCGGCAGTGCCAGCTCGCGGCCCAGCGTCCGGATCTCAATATCATTGATCTCCGCGGCAATGTGAATACCCGGCTGCAAAAGCTGGATGCCGGTGACTATGACGCCATTATTCTGGCCGCCGCCGGATTGAAGCGCCTGGGGCTCGAAGACCGCATCACCGAGACCCTGCCCCCCGAAATCAGCCTGCCTGCCATTGGTCAGGGCGCCGTCGGAATCGAATGCCGGCAGGACGATGAGTGGGTAAACGAGCTGCTGGCGCCATTGAATGACCGCGATACCGCCATCCGGGTCCGTGCCGAACGAGCCCTGAACCATCGCCTGCAGGGTGGCTGTCAGGTACCGATTGCCGGCTATGCCGAGCTCGCCCATGGCGTCATTTTGCTCCGCGGCCTGGTGGGCACCGTGGATGGCAGCAAGATCATTCATGGCGAGATCGCCGGCCAACCCGAAGATGCCGAATACCTGGGGCGGGTGCTGGCCGAAGACCTGCTGGCCCGCGGGGCGGACGAGATCCTGGATAACCTGTATGCCCAATGAGCTGCCAGACCTGCGCGTCATGATCACCCGCCCGCAGCATCAGGCAAAACCCCTGCTAGCCCAACTTGAGAAAACCGGCGCCAAACCCTGGCTGTTCCCGTTACTGGACATCGTCCCGTTGACATCACCGGAACTGGAGCGCCACCTCGATCGGCTTGCACTCTACGATATGGCCATCTTCATCAGTCCCAATGCCGTGAAATACGGGATCGACGCGGTAACGAAACACCAGCCCTGGCCAAAATCACTCTCGCTGGCGACAATCGGTACCGGTAGTGCCCACGAGCTGGAACTTCGCCTGCAGCGCCGACCTGATATTGTCCCGGCAAGGGGCAATGACAGCGAGGCCTTGCTGGCGGAACCCGCCATGCAGATGATAGAGAACAAACGCATTCTGATTTTTCGTGGCCAGGGTGGACGTGAACAGCTGGCCACAACCCTGCGGGCACGCGGTGCCGAGGTTGATTATGCCGAGGTCTATCAACGTCGACGACCGGAGGCGGACCCCGGCCCCCTGAATACCGCGGTGCGCAACAAGGCAATTGATGTGATCGTCATTACCAGCAACGAGGCACTGGATAACCTGTTGGCCATGATGGCGCCAGCCAACCTGGACACGTTACGTCAGATACAACTCCTGGTTATCCATCCCCGTCAGGCGGAGCACGCGCGCCGACTTGGCTTCCATCACGAACCCCTAGTTGCCAAGGACGGCAGTGTTGACGCTATCATTAAGGCATTGAACAGCCTGAGAGAAATGGCATGACAGACGATACCAAGTCCGACAACAGCAAACCGACTGAACCTGCGAAAAAGCCTGACAGCAAGCAGTCCGCGCAGCCTGAGAAAGAGGCCAAAACCGAAATCAAGGTGGAAGCCAAAGCCGGGAAAGAAAAACCCGGCAAGCAACATCGCCCGACCAAAGTCGCTGCCGGCGGCAGTCATTTGGCCAAACTGGCGCTATTGAGCTCGCTGATCATTGCCGGCGGGATCTTTTACCTCTGGCGCGAACACACCGATGCCTTGCACAGCCAACAGCGGCAACTCAGCCAGTTACAAACCCGGATCCAGGACCAAGCCGAGTCGCAACAGCAGCTCGATCAGGCCGTTAAAGCAGAACTCGGCAAGCTTTATGAACGGCAGCAGACCCTGAAAGACGCCGTCACCGAGCTTCTCAAAACCAACCGCCACCTGCGCCATGAATGGCTGGTGGCCGAAGCAGAGTACCTGGTCAACCTGGCCGGCCACCGCCTGATTCTGGCCCGGGATGCCAGCACCGCTCTTACTGCACTCGTGGCAGCCGACGACCGCCTGCGCGAAGCCGGTGATCCATCACTGATCGTGTTACGCAAGGCCCTGGCCGAAGACATCAATGCCCTGGAAGCCGTCAGCCTGCCGGATACCGCCGGGCTGTCACTCAAGCTGAGCACGATGATCCAGGACGTGGATGAGCTGCCACTCCTGACGCCGGAACCGGAGAGCGCCGCCAGACAACCCGTCAGCCCGACCCAACCCGGTATTGAAAACTGGCGCGAACTGCCCGCCGCCATGTGGGAAGACATGAAAAAGCTGGTGATCATTCGCGATCACCAGGGCCCGATCAAACCGCTGCTTTCTCCCGAGCAACATTTCTTCCTCAGCCAGAATCTCAAGCTGCAACTCGAGCAGGCCCGCCTGGCGTTACTGAATGGTGAAAACGCGATCTATCACGAACGACTGGACTCCGTGCAAACCTGGCTTAACAACTGGTTCGATCTCGAAAACAATCGCACGGTACATATGCTGGACCGCATCAAGCAACTGCAGGCTATTAATGTACAACCCGCGTTACCGGAACTGACTCGAAGCTACCAGGCCTTTCAGGCCTATCACGCCAAACAGGATGCGACAGACGCCGTCGAAGCAGCACCGGCTGAAACGGAACCTGAAACCCCACCGCCCCCTGAAACGGCACCGGAAGAAAACGGCCTGCCAGCCCCGGCCAAGCCCCAGGTACCGCTATGAGATTATTGCTGGCTTTCTTCCTTATATTGCTCGCGGCCGTCGCTGTGGCCCTGCTGGCTTATCAGGATCCCGGTTACGTTCTCATCGGCCGGGGCCACACGACGGTGGAAATGAGCCTGTCCCTGTTTGCCACCCTCACCATCATCAGCTTCACGCTGATGTATCTGTTGATTCGTTTCGTGCTTCGCACCTGGCATATGCCGGAACAGCTGCGTCTCTGGCGGGATCGCCGCCGCACCCGTCGGGCCCGTCGCTCCTTGCGTCATGGTTTGATCGAACTGGCGGAAGGGCACTGGAAACAGGCGGAACGCGCCCTGATTCGACACGTCAAACACAGCAGCACACCCTTGTTAAATTACCTTTCAGCGGCCCGCGCCGCCCAAAAACAAAATGCCCATGAGCGCCGCGATCACTATCTGGCCATGGCGATGCAAAGCATGCCCGATGCGGATGTGGCGGTGGAGCTGACCCAGGCCGAACTGCAATTGGCGCATGGTCAACTGGAACAGTCACTGGCCACGCTGGAGCACATCCGCAGCATCGCCCCCAATCACAGTCATGTCCTGTTTTTGCTGAGCCAGCTCTATGAACAGTTGCAAAGCTGGGGTGATCTGAAAGATCTGTTGCCGCTGTTACAAAAACACAAAGTCGTGGATCAAAAGACCCTGGATGAGGTGTCCCTCAAAACCTATTCCAAACTGCTGACTATCGCCGCCAGGTCCGGCAATTCCGAAAACCTGTTGCAACAGTGGGACACAATTCCCCGTGCCTTGCGAAACACGAAATCCTTAGGCCTTGAATACGCGCAACATCTATTGGAAACCAAACAATATGACAAAGCCGAAACCTTTATCCGCGAACGTTTGAAACGCGAATGGGATCAGCACCTGGCGTACCTCTACGGCCATATCAAAATCGATCAACCGGAAAAGCAACTCGGCTATGCGGAAACCTGGCTCAAGGGACGGGAAAGCAATCCGGTGTTACTGCTCACCCTGGGACGCATCGCCCACTACGGCAAGCTCTGGGGCAAGGCCCGTTCCTATCTGGAAGCCAGCATCGGCAACGGCCCCCGCGCCGAAACCTATAAAGAACTCGGCCTGTTACTGGAAAAACTGGAAGAACCCCAGGCCGCGGCCGACTGCTATCGCAAGGGCATTATGCTGGTCACCGAACATGAAGTTGCCTATCCCCTGCGACGTACTCATTGAGTCACCGCCGAGATGCTGTCAGGCGTTGGCCCTCAACGCCTGCCGGGAATTATATTCGAACGCATCGGAAATATAATTTTCCAAATCCAGGCCCCGGGCAGGGAAGTGATCCCGGCCGGCATACACCATCGCCGGCGGACCGGCGGCATAGATTTCGAAACTGCCCAGGTCCGCGTAATCGGCAAGAATCGCCTCATGCACATAACCGGTCTTGCCATGCCAGTTATCTTCCGCTTTTGGTTCTGACAGTACTGGGGTGTAACGAATGTGGGCATGCTGCGCGGCAAGCGTTTCTGCGTAATCATGCATGTAGAGATCTTCCCGGGCGCGCGCCCCCCAGTACATGTGCATCGGTCGAGTGATGCCTGCCGCCAGCGCGTGCTCGATCATGGCCTTGATGGGTGCGTAACCGGTGCCGCCCGCCATGAAAATGATCGGGCGTTCAGATTCTTCCCGCAGGAAGAACTGCCCGTGAGGCCCTTCGATACGCAGGATGTCCTTGACGTGCATATGGTCAAACACTTCGCTGGTGAATTCCCCCCCTTCCACGTGGCGAATATGCAGCTCCAGCAATTCATCGGAATGCGGCGGGTTGGCCAGGGAGAAACTCCGGTGCCGCCCGTCCTTGAGTAGCAGGTCGACGTACTGTCCTGCCAGAAACTGCAGTCGATCGGTGGTGGGCAATTTGAGTTTCAGTTGCATCACGTCATGATTGAGCCGCTGCATGGCCGCGATCCGGCACGGCAAGGTCCGGACCTGAATGTCCTGCTCGGCGGTGGCCTCGCGGGATTCGATGACCAGGTCGGAGGCGGCCTGGGCCTGGCACAACGCAGTCATACCGAGCGCATGTTCCTCGTCCGTCACCGCGGGCGGATGATTGCCGTCGTCGTATTTGATATCGCCAGAGACCACCTTGGCCACACAGGAACCACAGGCACCGCTCCGGCAGCCATAGGGGAGGGACAAACCATGCCGCAATGCCGCCTCCAGAATCGCTTCGTTTTCCTCAACCTCGAAAGTATGGCCACTGGGCTCGATCTTGACTGAATAACTCATAAAAATACTCAAGTTTTACCGCTAGGGCCGAGAATTATCCCTCAAACCCGCGCTCAGTAAAAGGCCTGATACGCGGGTTTGTTGCCGAACTGGACAACCACTGACACACATCGCAGAATGCCGGTGCCCATAATCAACCTGTCGGTGAGCGAAACCCCATGAATCCTGCTGTTCCCGATCCCGTTACCGTTTTCATCGTCGGCTGTGGGGATATCGGCCGCCGGGTGGCGGCCCGTTGGGCGGGTGTGCCGGTCAGCGGGCTGGTGCGCTCCGCCGCTAGCGCGGAACAGCTCCAACAGGCGGAGATTACACCCTGGCTGGCCAACCTGGATGAGCCGGCCAGCCTCAAGGATTTGCCCGTGGCCGGTGCACTGGTGTATTACTTCGCCCCACCTCCGGCCACGGGTACGGCGGATCCCCGCATGCAACATTTTCTGGCCGCCATCAATCCGGTGCAGCTGCCCACCCGGATTGTCTATATCAGTACCTCCGGGGTCTACGGTGATCGTGGCGGGGAATTGATCAACGAAGACACGCCCCCCAATCCCCAGGTGGATCGGGCCCGGCGGCGTTTCGATGCCGAACAGCAATTGCGCCGCTTCGGCCAGACGCGCGGGGTTGACGTGGTAATCCTGCGGGTAGGCGGCATTTATGGCCCCGGTCGGCTGCCGGTGAAGCGGCTGCAGGGTCGCGTCCCCATCATTCACGAACACCTGGCGCCCTCCACCAACCGCATCCACGCCGAGGACCTGGCGCAAATTTGTGTGGCCGCGGCCCGGCGCGGACGACCTGATACGGTGTACAACGTCAGTGACGGCACCGACAGTAACATGACCGAATACTTCAATACGGTCGCTGACTTTCTCAAACTGCCCCGTCCACCCACTATCGACTGGGAGGAAGCCGAACGCACCCTGAGTGTCGGCATGATGTCCTACCTGAAGGAATCTCGCCGCATGGACAACCGCCGTATGCTGGAAGAACTGGGCATCACACTCCAATATCCCTCGCTGGAGGCAGGCCTGGCTGCAATGTCGGATGAAGGCGGGTAAGTCTGCAGGCTTATTTTTTCTTGCCTGGGGGAAACTTATCCAGGATTTCAGTCACGACAGCATTGATTTCCTTGTCTGATTTTTCCGGCGTACTCCCATCATATAAACGTCGCCCGCTGGAACCACGCCAGATCAGTTTCTTGTCACTAGCATGCAAGATATCAATGGTCAGTATCCCGCGCTCATAGGATTCAACATAACCGGGATAACCGTATGTCATGCCGATAGCTGAATGCGGATAAAAACCACCTACACCGACCGTCATGGTGGCGCGACTGCTATCCACTTCCTGGCGCACTCCCAATTGATAGGCCACGGCAAAATCCGGGCTTTCCTTGACTTGCTGATAACCACGCAATGATAACGTGGCCACGATCGCGTCTCTAATCCGCTTGTCGACCAACGGACTGTCAAGTCGCGTGTCACCCGTTTTGGTGTCCGGAGAGGGCATCAGGGTAAAAGTTTTTAATGCCTGGAAGTTTGTTGCTTTGTCATAGTCGACATTAACTGTCGTACCGCAGGCAGCGAGCAACAAAATGCTACCCAGTATAAATAAGCCTCTAATTATCATTGCTTTACTCCTACAAAACCTTTTCCGCCGATTAATTGAAACTATAGTCTATTGATGTCAGCCCGCACCTTGAACCAGGTCAATTCTTTAAATATGGATTTGAAAATCAGGTTCATTTTTTATTTTGCGATGTATTATTATAATTTCACTAAGTTATTACAGCTAACAGCAATTTTTTATTTTTTGCGAGACAATTTGTTTTCATTTTTATCGAAGGCAATTTTTATATCTCTGGTTGTATATTTACGCGTTTAAGTGACATTTTCAATGATGAGAATTAAAACCGTTTGCGGTTTAATGTTCCAAGTATTGCTTGTGTTCATCATTCATGGCTGCACGACGCTGCCCCCCGCGCCACCGCAGCCTGTCGTCAACCAGCTACCACCTGCCAGGTCAGGCGTGTTAAATGAAATATCAACACGCGTTACAGGTAAGCTTGAAACATACGAATCAGCATTTTTACTGTTATCACGCAATGATGACGCCCTCAACTGGCGCCTTGCACTGGCCGACCATGCCACCACCTCGATCGATGCCCAGTATTTCATCTGGCAAAACGATGCCACCGGTAACCTTTTATTTGATCGGTTACTCAAGGCAGCCGACCGTGGCGTAAGAGTGCGTCTGCTGGTGGATGATATCTGGCTGGCCGCAAATGACGAAGTTATCGCAGCGATTGATGATCATCCCAATTTTGCGATTAAAATCTTCAATCCCACTTATACCCGCCATGCGGTAGCAGGGGCTTTTGAATTTCTGGCTTACTTTCAGGAACTGAACCGTCGCATGCATAATAAGTTGTTCATTGTTGATAACCGCATGGCCATCGTCGGTGGGCGCAATATCGGTAATCCCTATTTCGGTCTTAGTGAAAAGTACAACTTTCGTGATCTGGATGTTTTAACCACCGGACCCGTGGTGGAAGAAATCTCCAGCGCTTTTGATGAGTACTGGAACGCAGAACTCGCCTACCCCGGTCGTCTGCTGTCTGACAAATATTCCTATGAAGATCTGAATCTATTACGGCAGGAAATCAAAGCCTATTTTGAGAAAAATGCGGAATTGTTGGCAAGTTATCCGTTAGCTCCCAGGGACTGGTCAGAAGACATGCATCAACTCACCCGCCGGATGCACAGGGGGGAAGGGCATTTTCTGCAAGATGATCCCATTGTGGTGCATGGCGAACAACTTAAACTGTTTAACATGCTGGACATTCTGGCCGCTCCCTCCCATGAAGAACTGATCATGGTTTCGCCCTACCTGATTCCTGTTAAAGGTTCACTGGACGATCTGGCAGAACTCAGTAGTGAAGGCGTGGATATCAAAATCCTTACCGCCTCCATGGCTTCGAACAATCACACCGCCGCACACAGTCACTACAAAAAATATCGCCAACGCATCCTGGCTACCGGTGCAGAGTTATTCGAATTTCGTCACGATCCTTCAGCAGCAATTCGTAACGAAGCAGACGTTCCCCCGATAGAGAGCAAATTCATTTCCTTGCACGTTAAAGCCATGGTGGGGGATCGGCAACGCTGTTTTATTGGTTCGCTCAACCTCGATCCACGTGCGTTGGAAATCAATACCGAAAATGGTCTGTATATAGAATCACCCAGTCTCTCAAGGGAACTTGCTGATATGTTTGATACCATGATACAACCTGAAAATGCCTGGCGTGTGTATCTCGACAAAGAGGAACAAACCTTACGCTGGGACTCCAGTGCCGGTACGGTTGACATTCAACCTGCGCGCGGTTTTGGCCAACGCATTTCAGATTTCTTTTTCCGCCTGTTACCGATTGAGAGTCAATTGTAGGCAGAGGTAATGAATGCTGGATATTTATACCCTTTTTTAACTCGCCCGGCTGCGTTTACTCCTTAACCACCGCAACAACGGTTCCCATTGCTCCAGATCCTGCCATACCTGGGAAGGCGCCATTTCAAAAATCCCCACGCCGCGCTCTTCGGCACGAATATAATTCTGCGTATCCCGCAAGCTGGTCACAAATGGAATTTTCAGGCTTTTCAGAAAGGACTGCAGGGTGTGATAAATCAATGTGTTTTCGCGCACCCGGTTGGCAATCACTGCCACCTTGGTTTCCTTGCGCGATACCTTGCCGGTGGTAAGCAGTTCCTTCATGAAATCCGCCGCGGCGCGGATATCTATTGGTGAAGGTAAGACCGGCACAATGATGGTCTCCACCCGCCGCACCAGGTTGGTCAGTTCCTTGCCCTTGACCCGCGCCGGCGTATCCATAATCACGATATCGGTATCCCTGGGTGGTCTGAGCGTATCTTTCCAGGCAGCAATGCCCTCGATATGTGGCCATTTTTCATCCCGCGCCTTGAGCCAGGCCAGGCTGGAACCCTGGGGATCAAAGTCGGCCAGCACAACATTCAGTTCCTCCATCCAGGCATAGTAACTGGCGAGATTAGTGGCAATGGTGGATTTGCCCGAGCCCCCTTTTGCATTTAACACCATAATATTACGCATGACAGCCTTCCTTTTTTTTCCACACTATACGGGAGCACTGGTGATTTTTCATCCATCGGCTATCAGCGAGGATGACCGCGGTGGAATTTGCAAATGACTGACAGCGTTGTTACGCAGGGATAATGGTATTAGTAAGACTTAATATACTTTATTAAGCCAGTATTATTCATCCTTCTGCAGGATGTTTAACTCGTCCCAGAGTTCATCGACGCGTCGCTTAACAGCCTCATCCATTTTTATTGGCTTGCCCCATTCACGCCGGGTTTCACCCGGCCATTTGTTGGTCGCATCAAAACCGATCTTGCTCCCCAGGCCTGATACCGGGGATGCAAAGTCGAGATAATCGATCGGTGTGTTGTCGATGATGGTTGTATCACGTGCCGGATCCATGCGGGTGGTCATGGCCCAGATGACATCCTGCCAGTTACGGACGTTGACATCATCATCCGTCACGATAACGAACTTGGTATACATGAACTGGCGCAGGAAAGACCACACCCCCAGCATGACCCGTTTGGCATGGCCCGGATATTGTTTTTTCATACTCACCACCGCAACGCGATAGGAGCACCCCTCCGGCGGTAAATAAAAATCGGTGATCTCGGGAAACTGCTTTTGCAGGATCGGTACAAACACTTCGTTCAGGGCGACGCCCAGTATCGCCGGCTCATCCGGTGGCCGACCGGTATAGGTACTATGATAAATCGGGTCATCCCGATGGGTAATACGCTCGATGGTAAACACCGGGAAACGTTCCACTTCATTGTAATAACCGGTGTGATCCCCGAAGGGACCTTCATCCGCTTCCTCGCCGGGATGAATCACCCCTTCCAGCACGATCTCGGCGGAGGCCGGTACCTGCAAGTCTGAACCAAGGCATTTCACCACGTCGGTTTTACCGCCACGCAACAACCCGGCAAAACCATATTCGGACAGGGAATCCGGCACCGGTGTTACCGCGCCCAGAATAGTGGCCGGATCCGCCCCCAGGGCAACGGCAATCGGAAAAGGCTCACCGGGATGCGCCTGTTGCCAGTCGCGAAAATCCAGCGCCCCACCCCGATGCGCCAACCAGCGCATGATGACCTTGTTGCGGCCAATCACCTGCTGACGATAAATGCCCAGATTTTGCCGCTCCTTGGCCGGCCCCTTGGTCACCACCAGGGCCCAGGTAATCAGCGGTCCCGCATCGCCGGGCCAGCAGGTCTGGATCGGTAACTTGCCCAGATCGATGTCTTCGCCTTCGATGATATTGGCCTGACAAGGCGCCTTCTTCACCACGTTCGGAGCCATGTTGAGGACCTGCTTGAAGACCGGCAATTTTTGCCAAGCATCCTTCATGCCTTTTGGTGGTTCAGGCTCTTTCAGGAACGCCAGTAACTTACCGACTTCTCGCAAGGCACCCACCGAGTCTTCACCCATCCCGAGGGCGACCCGTTCGGGAGTACCAAACAGATTGCCCAACACCGGGATGTCAAACCCCTTGGGATTTTCAAATAAAATCGCCGGACCACCCGCACGTAACGTGCGGTCACAGATCTCGGTCATTTCCAGATAAGGATCAATTTCCTGAGGAATGCGTATCAGCTCACCGCGCTGTTCCAGCAAGTGAATAAAATCACGAAGATCCCGGTACTTCATATTTTCATTCTTTGACTAATAGACAGGACTGAACCGGATTTAACCTTATCAGAAATGGTATTGAATTGCGTCGCTGAATCTGTCGCAATAGTATAGAGTCAAATTATCCCGCATAACAAAGACGTCTGTAAAAAATGATTAGCCTGATTCGAGAGTTTCTCAAGCTGGAAACCGCAGGTGGTGTATTGCTGGTCATCGCCACCATCCTGGCGCTATTCATGAAGAACAGTGCCTATAGCGACTGGTACGGGGCGTTGTTAAATACCCCGGTGGTTGTTGCAATTGGTGAGTTTCAAATTGCCAAACCTTTGCTGCTCTGGATTAACGATGGTTTGATGGCGGTGTTCTTTTTTATTGTCGGCCTGGAACTCAAGCGGGAATTTCTGGAAGGGGAACTCTCCAGTCGTGATCAAATTATCTTACCGGCATTTGCCGCCGTGGGTGGCATGCTGGTTCCTGCAGCGATCTACGCTTATCTTAACTGGGGTCATCCCATCACCATGAACGGCTGGGCCATTCCGGCGGCCACGGATATTGCCTTCGCCCTGGGGATACTGGCCCTGTTGGGATCACGTGTGCCCGTCGCACTGAAATTATTCTTGATGGCCCTGGCCATTCTGGATGATGTCGGCGCCATCATCATTATTGCCCTGTTTTATACCACTGAGCTTTCTACCTTTTCACTGACCACGGCGGGCGTTTGTCTCCTGGCACTGATTTATCTCAATAAAAAGGGGGTAACCCATTTACCGGTATATTTATTTATTGGTTTGATCATGTGGGCCTCGGTACTCAAGTCGGGTGTGCATGCGACCCTTGCCGGTGTATTGCTGGCCTTCACTATTCCTTTGCGCAACCCGGAAAATCCCGAACATTCCCCCGCTCGCCAATTAGAGCATGAACTCCATCCGACCGTGGCCTACGCGATCTTACCCTTGTTTGCCTTTGCCAATGCCGGTGTGCCACTGGCGGGCATGACGATCAAGGCGCTGTTTGAACCCGTCACCCTTGGTATCATTGCGGGGTTGTTCATCGGTAAACAGCTTGGCGTCTTCTCATTTGCCTGGCTGGCAATCCGACTCAAACTGGCAACCTTGCCCGAGAAGGTCAGCTGGACGCAGCTTTATGGCGCTGCGCTCCTGTGCGGTATCGGTTTTACCATGAGTCTGTTCATTGCTTCCCTGGCATTTGAACATGAAGGACAGGAATATATACGTTTGGTGCGCCTGGGAATTCTTGTCGCCTCCCTGCTATCCGCAGTCGCCGGTTATTTATTGTTGCGTGTTACGCAGAAAAAACAGCCGGAACCGCAAGCCTAACTAACAGGGATATTGCCAGAAATAAAACGTAGCACCGGGCAATTCCGTTTGCCCTGTCCAAAAAAGCTCGGATATTAACGCTTCATCAATCTGAACATATGCGTCACAGCATAATCCAGCCGCTTGCGCGCATCCTCGCTACTGATATTTTGCTTGATGTCGGCTACTGCGGCACTGGCCCAGACCGGATTACCGGTTTGACCGTCAATCAGCACGATCACCAATGACCCCGAGGGTACATTTTGCAGCATCTGGATTTTGGCTTCCTTGTCTTCCACCAGTTGCAGAGCTTCCATGTCGATACCCGCGGCATAACCAATGATCATATCGGGATTCGCGGCGACTTCTTTCATGCCGCGTTTACGTAATTCCCGGTCGATGAGAAACTTGATTTCCGCATCGGCATCAAATTCCGGTGGCTCCCATTTCCCTTTGGGGTCATAAAGGATTGCCGCCGAACCCAGCCAGGCATAGGTGTTATACCCAGCCAGATTGGCCCTGGGATCCGCCTCGGCATCCACCTCGATATCCTGTGTGAGGGGAGAAGCACAAGCGGCTAATATCAAAACAAACAGCGCCATCATGGCAAGGTAGATTTTTTTCATTTTTCCTCTCCCATTCCTATCGAGAACATTGCCAGTTCACCAAGCATAGCAAAAACGCAGCCAATCAGAATCTACATCATTCTATTTAAAATGCTTCGATAAATAGCCTTACAAAATTTATTTTCATCTGACAGCCAAATCAACGTTTTCACTTGAGGCGATCGGCTTCCCAGAAATCACCCTGATGAGTGTGCTCGATAAAATCCGCATACACCGGTGCATGATCCGATGGCCGTTCCCAACCACGCGGTATGATGTCGATATTGCATCCCGTGCAGCTGTCGCGCAGCGATTGACTTACCAGAACATGATCGATCCGTAATCCCATGTTGCGTCGAAACGCAGCAGCCCGGTAATCCCACCAGCTGAACTTTCCATCTTCAGGATGAAACAGCCGAAAACTGTCATACAAGCCAAGTTGCTGTATGGCACGAAAAGCCTGCCGTTCATTGGGACTGACCAGTACTGAACCCGCCCACAGCCCGGGATCATGCACATCCCGATCTTCCGGCGCAATGTTGAAATCCCCCACAACGATCACTTTCCGATGTATAGCAAGTTGCTGTTGCAGGTAGTGCTGTAGTTGCTCGAGCCAGTCGAGTTTGTAGGCATACTTGTCGGAACCGACTATTGCGCCATTGGGAACGTATAAATTGATAAAGCGAATGTCACCATAGCTGGCGGCCAGGACGCGCCGCTGTATATCTTCCAGTCCTGGAATATCGGTGACCACATCAACCGGCTCATCCGACAGACGACTGAGTATTGCTACTCCGTTATAGGTTTTCTGACCACTAAAGATGGCCTGATAACCTGCCGCTTCAATATCCAGTAGTGGAAAGTCTTCATCCTGGATTTTGGTCTCCTGGAGCCCAACCAGATCCGGCTGGGCAGATTCAAGCCAGTCAAGTAATTGCGGTAAACGAACTCGCAGGGAGTTGATATTCCAGGTCGCACAACGCATTGCTTCAGCTTACACGCGAAAACCACCATGGCGTCGACGTTGCCGGAAATCCATCCAACTGACGCCGAGAATTACACCGATGATAATCATCAATCCCAGCACGCCCCAGATCCAGTTCGGCAAACGGGGCCTTAGCAGGGCCAATTCTTCCGCTGTCGGTACCTCCTTACCATTCAGGTGTGCCAAAGCCATCTCGATCCGACCTTGTAGCGCAGCATTATCCGCTTCAAGCTGGCTCAACCGTTGGTTTACATCCGGAGTAGTGTCAGTTTGTGCTTGTTGCACAGCCTGTTCAACAGGTTCTTCCACTGGCGTGCTGGCCTCGGTCTGCACCAATTGTGCTTTTAGTTTTTCAATTTCTTCATTTGCCGCAGCCAGTTCTTCCGCCATTTTGGTATCGATTGCGGAAGGCGCGCTGTTGTCTTTTTTCTTTAGTTCCTGAATTGTGGTACGGGCATTGGACAATTCATCCCGACGTATTTGTAACTCTCGGTTCTTTTTGGCCAATTCTTCTTTAACTGTTTTTAATTCCGCCTGCAGTTTTTCTTCCCTGGCCACGATGACATCCACCTGGGCAGTGGCGGGTTTTGTATTGACCAGGTAGCCACTACTGACCCAGCCGGTCTGTCCGTCTGGCAGGCGGACTTTCCTGAACGCCCCGGCAGATTCCAGCACCTCCACGGCCGTGCCACTGGGGACTGAATCGACCAAAGGACTGTCTTCACTCGCCTCGGTGTGCAGGCCCAGCAATATGCGATCGGTAACATACAACGTCTCGGCCTGACTCGCACCAAGCCCAACAAACAATAGCGATACCAGCACGATAAACCGTTGTATACTCATCATTCCATTCTTCCTTAACACTGTCATTCAGGCAGCAATGCCGCTATGGCGCAGCAAGGCATCAATTTCAGGTTCACGACCCCGGAAATCAATAAACAATTCCATCGGTTCACGCGTGCCGCCCTGCTCAAGTACGGCGTGTAAAAATTTCAAGCCGGTTCGATGATCAAAAATGCCCTTTTCTTCAAACAAGGAAAAGGCATCCGCGGAAAGCACTTCTGCCCACTTGTAGCTGTAGTAACCTGCCGCATAACCACCGGCAAAAATATGCGTAAACCCATGTTGAAAGCGGTTATAGGCTGCCGGTTTGATGACCGCCACTTCTTGCCGCACTCCGTCAAGTATTTGCTGGATGCGTGCGCCTTTGGCCGGGACATATTCATGGTGTAACCGAAAATCAAACAGAGAGAATTCCAGTTGTCGCACCATTTGCATGCCGGACTGGAAATTTTTGGCGGCATACATTTTGTTATATAGCTCGTCAGGGATGTTTTCTCCGGTTTGATAGTGCCTGGCGAGCAGCGACAGGGCTTCCTTTTCCCAGCACCAGTTCTCCATGAATTGGCTAGGCAATTCCACCGCGTCCCAGGCAACACCATTGATCCCGGAAACCCCAACATGATCAACGCGTGTCAGCATGTGATGCAAACCGTGTCCGAATTCATGGAACAGGGTGATCACTTCATCATGGGTGAACAGCGCCGGTTCACTACCTATCGGAGGTGTCAGATTACAGGTTAGATATGCAACCGGCGTCTGAATCGCGCCATCAATGTTGCGTTTACGCCCGATACAGTCATCCATCCAGGCACCGCCACGCTTGTTTTCCCGGGCATAAAGATCAAGATAAAACTCTCCGCGTAACGTCCCGTCCTCATCACGAATTTCATAGCAACGCACATCGGGGTGCCAGACATCTATACCTTCCACTTGTTGAATATGGATACCATAAAGACGCTGTACCACCTCGAACATACCGGGAATGACCGATGTTTCCGGGAAATAGGGTTTCAGCTCTTCCTGGCTGATGGCATAGGTATGCTGACGAAGTTTCTCGGAATAATACCCGATGTCCCAGGGTTCAAGCTGCGCAACACCATATTCATTTCGCGCAAATGTTTCGAGTTCCTGCAACTCCTTGTCGGCTTCGGGTTTGGAACGTTTCGCCAGATCATGTAAAAACTCCAGCACCCGCGCCGGGGTGTCGGCCATTTTGGTCACCAGGGAACGTTCCGCGTAGGTCTGGTAACCGAGCAATTGTGCCAGTTCATGACGCAATGCCAGGATATCTTCCATCACCTGGCTGTTATCCCATTTGCCCGCATTGGGGCCTTGATCAGAAGCGCGGGTTACATAAGCCTGATGCATGTCACTGCGCAATGCACGATCATCCGCATAGGTCATCACGGCAAAATACGAAGGAAAATCCAGGGTAAACAACCAGCCGTTTAATTGCTTTTGTTCAGCGGTCTGTTTCGCCATGGCGCGGGCCGATTCCGGTAGTCCCGCCAGTCGTGACTCATCCTCAATCTGCTTTGTCCAGGCCTGGGTTGCATCCAGCACGTTCTCTTCAAACCTGGTCGTCAGTTTTGATAACTGTTGCTGGATTTCCTTGTACCTGGCCTTCTTGTCACTCGGCAGGTCCACACCGGAGAGATGAAAATCGCGTAACGCGTTATCGATGACTTTCTTCTGTGCCGTATCCAGCTGGCGGTATTCCCCTGAGTCCCTGATGGATTTGTAGGCCTGATACAGACGAACATTTTGTCCCATCTCAGTACCATACTCGCTCAACTTCGGCAGACAGGCATTATAGGCATTCCGCAGTGCCTCACTATTAACTACCGAATTCATATGACTGACAGGAGACCAGGCGCGGCTTAAACGATCATCCATATCTTCCAGTGGCTGGATCAAGTTGTCCCAGGTGTATTCCCCGGTCGCGGCAAGCAGTTGCTCTACCGTTTTACGATTTTCCGCCAGCAAAATATCAATTGCCGGCTCAACATGCTCGGCCGTGATTTGGCTAAAAGGCGGCAAGCCGGTCATGTTTAATAAGGGATTGTCTGACATAGTAAATATCGAATCGGGTATGCTGTAATGATAAAGAAAGCGTAATCTACCACGACAACCCAACGAGCAACAAAACTTGAATCACACCACGCCGTATGCCGATCTGACCCCGGACCGTATCCTGGCTGCGATTGAGCAGGCCGGCTATACAACCAGTGGCTCACTCCTGGCGTTGAACAGTTATGAGAACCGTGTCTATCAGGTGGGGATGGAAGATGGCGGTTTCCTGATCGTCAAGTTCTACCGTCCGGCACGCTGGGATGACGCCACAATTCTGGAGGAGCACAAGTTTGCGCTGGAACTGGCCCGCCATGACATCCCGGTGGTGGCGCCGCTGCCTGATGCAGCCGGTCAGACCTTACGCCACTACCAGGAGTATCGCTTTGCCCTCTACCCCCGCCGCGGCGGACGCGCGCCGGAACTGGACGACCCGGAACACCTGCGCTGGCTGGGTCGCATGCTGGGACGCCTGCACAGCGTCGGTGCCGCGCAGCTCTTCCGACATCGCCCCAGTCTGAATATCCAGACTTTTGGACATGACGCCGTGGCCTTTGTGCTGGATCAAGGCTTTGTACCGACCGAACTGGCTCACAACTATCGCCAGGCCTGCGAGGTCTTACTGGAACAGATCAGTACCCAGTTCGAGATGCTCGGCGCCTATCGTCGCCTGCGCCTGCATGGTGACTGTCATCCGGGTAATATCCTCTGGACCGACAGCGGGCCCCATTTTGTGGATCTGGATGACTGTATGAACGGCCCGGCGATCCAGGATCTGTGGATGTTACTCTCGGGTACTCGGGACGACATGCGACGGCAGCTGGATCTGTTGCTGGAGGGTTACGGCACGTTTTTCGACTTCGATCCCAGTGAACTAATATTGATTGAGTCCTTGCGTGCTTTGCGGATCCTGCACTACAGCGCCTGGCTGGCACGACGCTGGCATGACCCGGCATTTCCTCATGCCTTCCCCTGGTTTAATACGCCGCGCTACTGGGAAGATCAACTCAACACCTTGCGGGAACAGGCCGAACGACTCCATTCACCACCCTTGACATTAACCTGATCATTATCAAGTCGGTAATAGTATCAGCCCGAGTTCTACTGCTACACTTAGCAGGAACTCACGGGGATCTCACATCGAGTTAAATGCCGGTACGCTCATTATGATAAAACGAATCGGTTTTATATCACTGTTGTTCATTTCACTTAACTATCTTTTAGCTATACCTGCTATGGCAGAGGAAGCCACCGAGCCTGAAGTCTGGGGTATTGCCATTGGCATGCGATCAGCGGCCATTCCCTACCAGGCCGAAGAGGACACCGTCAGTGATGTGATCCCGCTCATATTCTATGATGATGACGGGCGGTTTTTTCTGCGCGGGCTCACGGCGGGCTTTCGCTTTTTCAATCAGGACACGTGGCGGTTCAGCGCAATTGGGCGCTACCGGTTTACCGATATTCCGGCGGAATACCAGAACGTCTACACTCGCAACGCTTATGATATTGGCCTGCAACTAAATCATCAGCTCTCACCTGACTGGAACGTCGATCTGGAAGTGATGGGAGACCGCCACGGCCGGCTACACTCTAACGTGCGTGCCAATTATGAATGGGAAAGCGGTAAATGGGAGTTATATCCCTATGCCAACCTGCGCTGGAAAGATGCCGACTTTAATAATTATTACTACGCCCTCTCCGATGTAACCGGAGAAACGACTGGCAGCGCGTTTGATTTCACCCTCGGTACCGAGGCACGCTTTCACGTGGCGAGTAACTTTTATCTTATTGGCCGCGCCCAGGTTACCGCACTTGATCAAGACACCTATGATCTTGACGTTATTCGTAACCAGTTTCCCACCGAGATTTATTTAGGCATTGCCTTCTTCAACGACAAGAAGGCGGAATCACGCCGAAAAATTACCACTAAACCTTACGTACGACTGGCCCATGGCTGGGCCACGCCCTCCAACCTGGGTGAGATCCTTCAGTTTGACTGGGAAGATGATCCCTATAACAACCAGCTCACTTCGGTTTTTTATGGCCATCCCTTGACCGACAAATTGTTTGGGATTCCATTTGACATCTACCTGACACCGGGCCTCGTGTATCACCACGCATCAGAAGTACAGGATAACTTCCCGGAATATGTGCTGGCAGTGAAAGCCTATTACACCATCAAGTGGCCGTTGCGCTGGCGCATAGGGGCGGCTGAAGGCCTGTCGTATGTAACGCAAATTCCCTATGTTGAAAAAACCGAGCTGGAGGAAAAAGGTTATCAGCCCAGCAAGTTACTTAATTTTCTCGATATTTCCTTTGACCTGAACCTGGGTGATCTGTTTCGGTCGCAGTCGATGAAAGACCTGTGGTTTGGCTGGAGCATTCACCATCGTTCCGGCATCTTCGAAACCTCCGGGATGTTCGGTCGCATCAAAGGTGGCAGCAACTACAATACCCTTTATCTGCAATACCACTGGTAACGCAAGCTTATTCCGGTTTCCAGATCCCGATCGCCGGATCCCCGGTGGTTTCGCTGTGACCTTTGGGGGTGGCTGGCGCCTGTTGAGCCTGCTGCTGTTGTTGCAGTGATGCTGCGCGATCATCGGTAACGTGCTTGGTAAACGCCGCCAGATGCTCCAGCAAGGCATCCCGTTCCTGTGCCGGTCCCGGGTAACCGGCAGCGATATAACCGGTCACTGCGGCCAGATACTGCAGACCCAGCATCATGTCGTTTTCGGTACGCGCATCATGCCTGACGATCACCTCAATCAGGCTGGATATCAGTTCATCACTGAGTTGGAGACTGTCTTCGCTCATCAGGAACCTCTTAGTAGTATCAGATACGGCGATCTTAACAGTTTACATTCCTTTATAATAAGCCCGCAGACAAAGCCCCTGTCGATGACAGGTTTATGACATAACACAAAATGATGATCGTGGGACTGGATAATGAGTAAACATTTTGATCTGATCGCTATTGGTGCCGGTAGTGGCGGCCTCTCCGCCGCAGAACGCGCTGCAGAATACGGTATGAAAACCGCTGTGGTGGAAAACAACCGCCTGGGCGGTACCTGCGTGAATGTCGGTTGTGTACCGAAGAAAGTCATGTGGTTTGCTTCGGGGGTAGCGGAAACCCTGCACGACGCCACGGGCTATGGTTTTGATCTCACGCTACACAATTTCGACTGGAGCAAACTGGTCGAGGCACGGGAAGCCTATATCAATGGCATCAACGAGTGGTATGGCACCTACCTGGCTGACTCCAGCATCGCGCATCTGCACGGTACCGCCATGTTCATAGATGCCCATACTCTCGATGTTGACGGTACGCATTACACGGCGGATCACATCGTTATCGCTCCGGGCGGCTATCCCGTCGTCCCGGATATTCCCGGCAAGGAACATATTCTTACCTCGGACGGCTTTTTTGCTCTGCAGCAACAACCCCGGCGGGTTGCAGTGGTCGGGGCCGGTTATATTGCGGTTGAGCTGGCTGGTTTGTTGAACGGCCTTGGCAGCGATGTGTCACTGCTGCTGCGCAAGGATCACTTCCTGGCCAGTTTCGATGCCATGCTGCGGGAAACCCTGATGGAAGAAATGCTGGAAGCCGGAGTCAACATCATGCCACGCATTAATATCGAGCGGATCGAAAAAGTCGCGGACGGCACCCTCACCATTCATTGTGCCAGCGGGGTGACGCTCGAAGGTTATGATGCGTTGATCTATGCCATCGGGCGGGCACCCAATATCACACCGCTGAATCTCGAGGCCGCCGGGGTGCGCACCGATGATCAGGGTTACATTCCCACCGACGAATTCCAGAACACCAATGTTGCGGGCATTTATGCCGTGGGGGACGTGACCGGCCGCGCCCAGCTCACACCGGTCGCCATTGCCGCCGCACGCCGCCTGTCGGATCGGCTGTTCAACAATATGCCGGATCGCAAGCTCGATTACGACAACATTCCCACTGTGGTGTTCAGCCACCCGCCGATTGGCACCATTGGCCTCAGCGAAGATGAAGCGCGCAAGCTGCATGGGGATGCGGTCAAGGTCTACCAGAGCCGCTTCACCGCCATGTATCACGCCCTGACGCCGCGCTCCCAGAAAACCGCCCTCAAGCTGGTGTGTGTCGGCGCAGCAGAGAAAGTCGTTGGGGTGCATATCATCGGCATGGGGGCGGATGAAATGCTGCAAGGCTTCGGTGTCGCGGTCAAAATGGGCGCCACCAAGAAAGACTTTGATAACTGCGTCGCCATCCACCCGACCAGCGCGGAAGAACTGGTAACCATGCGTTGAGGAATCCTGGGAGCAATTATGCTATGTAATAAGCTAAAAAATTTTGATACTGCCGGAGGATAGATCGATGTGCCGCCACCTTGTCGTTTTCGCCATAACTTTTATCTTAGCAAGCTGCGCCAGCACCGGCGGCGGATCCGGAAACTACATCTACGACATCAAGAGAGGCGAGACTTTCACATTAAAAAAAGATCTCAACATCCCGGCAAGACAGGCCCATGTCATATTGCAGGACGGCAAAACCGCAGATTATGCCAATATCGACAGGTATGCACCCTGGTGTCGGTTTGAAGTCAACACCAAGGGGGCACAGACCATCAAGCCGGACACCTTTACCGTTACCAAGGTCGAACAAAATCAGATCAGCGTCCTGCCTGGAACTTTTAATTACTATGTCAAATATGATTTGAGCGCAGCCAACAATAACAATGTTCGCAGTCTCACCTGTGGTGCATGGGGCTCAAGCACGGACAAGTACCTGACGTTCCCGCAAATGCAACAGGCGCTGGGCAGCTATTTTGAAATACCAGCACCGAAATAATACATCTCTATAGGCTTGCACCATGGCGATTCGTGAATTTGAAGGTGTGATGCCAGACATTGATCCGACCGCCTATGTCGATGACACCGCATTAATCATCGGCAACGTGGAAATCGGTGCGGATACTTCGATATGGCCATTCGCAGTGATACGTGGCGATGTGAATCGTATTCGCATCGGCAAGAAGTCGAACATTCAGGACCAGTCGGTATTGCATGTTAACCATGACAGCCCCTATAACCCGGGCGGCAATACCTTGGCGGTGGGGGATAAGGTGACAGTCGGTCATCGGGTTATTCTGCACGGCTGCACTGTTCACGATCATTGTCTGATCGGGATGGGGACCACCGTGATGGACGGTGTCGTCGTGCATTCGAACAGTATTATCGGTGCTGGTTCACTGGTGACATCAGGTAGGGAACTGGAGGGAGGTTACCTCTGGCTAGGCAGTCCCGTTCGCCGGGTTCGCGCGTTATCGGAGGAAGAGATTGCGGCCATTGACTATTCGGCTAACCATTACGTCAAACTGAAACACCGTCATTATGTTTCTTCCTGAGGCCATTCACTGAACAGCATGCTGGAGCGACAGTTCTTTGATCGTGATGCCCGTCTTGTTGCCAGAGAACTTCTGGGCAAAGTCATTCGCCGCCGGTATCAAAACCGCTGGCTGGCCTGTCGCATCATTGAAACCGAAGCCTACTATCAGAATGAGAAAGGCAGTCATTCCTCGCTCGGCTTTACCAACAAGCGTAAAGCCATGTTTATGCCGCCCGGCACAATTTATATGTATTATGCCCGGGGCGGGGACTCATTAAATATCAGCGTTCGCGGCAAAGGTAATGCCGTGCTGATTAAATCGGCCATTGTCTGGTTTGATGCCCAGTCACCGGAATCGACACTTAAATTAATGCAACACCTCAACCCGGTTAAAGGCACACAAAAAATTCGTCCCAAAGAAAAACTCTGTAGTGGTCAGACCCTGCTGTGTCGATGTCTGAATTTGAAAGTAACTGACTGGGATCAAAAGACGTTTGATTCCGGGCGGTTTTATATCGAGGATGCCGGCAACCCGGTCACGAAAATCATTCAAACCGTTCGCCTCGGTATCCCGGCCGGCCGGGATGAACATTTACATTATCGCTTCATCGATTATGAATATGCCGGCTCCTGTACCAGTAATCCGCTAACCAGGCGCGCCTGGATGGAAGGCCGGGACTATCAGATTCACCACCATGTATCTGCTACTCGCTGATCTGGTGGTTGTGCTGCATCTGCTGTTTGTAATCTTTGCCGTGCTTGGCGGCTTGCTGCTATTTAAATGGCCGCGGCTTGCCTGGCTCCACCTTCCAGTGGTGGTATGGGGTGCTGTAACGGAATTCCTCGGCCTGATTTGCCCGCTGACGCCACTGGAAATCTGGTTGCGCCAACAAGCCGGTGCCGATCCTTATCATGGCGGTTTTATTTCCCATTACCTGGTTCCCATAATCTACCCGCCGGGATTAACGCCAGGCATGCAATGGCTGCTGGGGGGCGGTCTGGTAATGATTAATTTACTGGTCTACAGCGGGTTGTTTGTGCGTAAACGTAAATCAAGGCAGGGATAAAAGGAATTCGCTGTGCAGTAAGCACCATATCAGGAAGTTTGCATTTCCTGCCGTAAGGCTGTGATCACCGGCAGGGTCTCAGGTCGGACGCCACGCCACAGGGTAAACGATTCCGCAGCCTGCTCCACCAGCATGCCAAGGCCATCCAGGATAATACTGGCGCCGTGGTGTTCGGCCCATTGCATAAAGGGCGTCGGCTTCGCACCGTACATCATGTCATAACAACAGCTGCCATCCGCCAGCAGCCCATCTGGCAGGGGGGGCAGTTCGCCTTGCAGACTGGCCGCCGTGGCATTGATCACCACATCATACTGACGGGCCGCCAGGGTTTGATCATACCCACAGCCCTGTACCGCGCCGAGATCGGAAAATTCATCTGCCAGATCACGCGCCCGACTTTCGGTGCGATTGGCGATCACCAAAATGGCCGGTGTTTGTTCCAGTAAAGGCGCCAATACCCCACGCGCCGCCCCACCGGCACCCATCAAAAGAATTCGTTTGTGCTGCAGTTCAATGCCGTTGTTACGAAGCATATCATTAACCAGTCCGGTGCCGTCCGTGTTGTCACCAAACAACTGACCCTTTTCGATCTGGATGGTATTGACCGCACCGGCGCGCTCAGCCCGAGGGCTGCGACTATTGACCAGCTGCCAGGCCTCCTGTTTAAACGGCACGGTAATGTTGAGGCCCTTGCCGCCGCTGGCAACGAAGTTGCCGACCGCCTGTTGAAAGCCGCCGGGATCGACCTGGATTGCGGTATAGTGCACCGGCTCACCGGTTTGCGCGGCAAACAGACTATGAATACGTGGGGATTTACTATGCGCAATCGGATTCCCCATGACCGCGTATTCATCGCGCGGTTTGTCAAAATCGAAAATATCGCTCATGACATCAGGGCTGATCGTGCAACCACTGCGCCACCCGCTTGGCAAAATAGGTAAGGATGCCATCGGCGCCGGCGCGCTTGAAACCCAGCAGCGACTCCATGATCACCGCTTTTTCATCCAGCCAGCCGTTTTGCGCGGCCGCCATGAGCATGGCGTATTCACCGCTGACCTGATAGACATAGGTGGGCACGGCATACTGGTCTTTCACCCGGCGCACGATATCCAGATAGGGCATGCCGGGCTTGACCATCACCATATCGGCCCCTTCCTCCAGGTCCAGCGCCACTTCCCATAGCGACTCATCCCCATTGGCCGGATCCATCTGATAGGTGTACTTGTTGCCCGTGCCGAGACTGGCCGCCGAACCCACGGCATCCCGGAAGGGACCGTAAAAACTCGAGGCATACTTGGCCGAATAGGCCAGAATGCGGGTATGAATGCAGCCCGCGTTCTCCAGCGCATTGCGAATTTGCCCAATGCGGCCATCCATCATGTCAGAAGGCGCGACCACATCCGCCCCGGCCTCGGCATGGGAGAGCGCCTGCTTCACCAGTACTGCCACCGTTTCGTCATTCAGCACATAACCGGTCTCGTCAATCAGCCCATCCTGACCGTGCGTGGTAAAGGGATCCAGTGCCACATCCGTGATCACGCCCAGTTGCGGGTATTCGGCCTTGAGCGCCCGGACGGCCCGTTGCGCCAGGCCGTCGGGATTGAAAGCCTCCCGGGCGTCTTCGGTCTTTTTCTCCACGGGGGTAACCGGAAACAGGGCAACCGCGGGAATACCCAGCTGCACCAGTTCGGCGGCTTCTTTCATTAACTCATCAATACTGAGGCGTTCGATACCCGGCATGGAGGCGACCGCCTCGCGCTGGGCCTCGCCTTCCAGAACGAACATGGGGTAGATGAGATCATCCACCCTGAGGTGTGATTCACGCATCAGACGCCGTGAAAATTCATCGCGGCGCATCCGTCGCAGTCGTCTCTGAGGAAATTTCCCTCTGCCGGTTTCACTCGTGGCCACACTTTTCCCCTGCGCTAAGTCACTCACTGAACGTTAAAATAATGTTTGTATTTCATAATGTTACTCAGAAATCACTGCCTGCTCACCTGATCCCTGCTTTGACTCTTTATTTCGGCCCGTCCTGCCAACTGCGTCACATTTTTTATTATGCCGTCATACCCGGTTCGGAACTTCTTCCCCACGGCAAGTTTCTAAATATATCAGCCTCACCGAAAACGGGGAAATCTCCGACTTGCCATCTCAGTCGAGAGATATTCTAATAGCAACAGTGTGAGTCAGGGGATAACCACCATGCCAGACCTTCTGCGACAACCATTACGCATCTTCAAGCAGCTTGGCTTGCTTGTGCTCGCCGCTGCATTACTGATCACCCCGTTACAGGCTGAACCCGTCCCCCCCAACACTGTGCTGGAACAGGCCTCACGGGAAATGATCAGCGCGATCAATGCCAATCACGACAAGATCAAGGCTGATCCGGCTGTCGTCAACGGGTTGGTGGAAGATATTCTGATGCCACACATCGATTTTATTGCTGCCTCCCGGTGGGTATTGGGCAAACACTGGCGCCGGGCGAGCAAGGAACAAAAACTGAATTTCATACGCCAGTTCCGCACGCTGTTGCTGCGTTTCTATTCCGCTGCCCTGGCAGAGTACCTCACCAGCAATAACGTCTCCGATGATATGTTTGTTTTCCTGCCACTGCGGGGTGATATGGCAAACAAGCAGGTAACAGTCAATTCGGAAATTCACGCGCCAAGTGGCAGTATCATACCGGTAAAATACAGCATGCATCTGACCCACAAAGGCTGGAAAGTGTATGACGTGTCAATTGAAGGCGTCAGCATGGTAACCACCTATCGCACCAGCTTCGCGGCAGAAATCAAGCAAAAAGGACTGGATGGCCTGATTGCCTCATTGAGCGAACGAAATGGCAAATTGACCAACAAGGACAGCCAGGGCTCATAGCCAGCAATCTAGCTGCTACTCCTGCTTCCATTTCGTCACTCTCTTCACAGTCACTTTTTTTACAGTGACGACGAATCTGCCTCGTCGATTGCTCCTGTCTTTGAGATTGATTCGTGAATCAAACAACAAAAAATCGCTGTACCGCTAATCTGATACGGTGATTTTTAACACAGCCCCCTTTGGTAATCCTTTCACGGGGGATGAATCATATTCTGTCCATTCCCAAATCAGGCACCGGCCTGCTGGTAAAAACATCTAGACCACACAGCCTGCGCTTGCCGGGTAACAACTCACGCTTTTTAGCAAACAGAAACCGGATGCGCCTTTCTGAAGTTAGTGTTGTTATTATGGCGGTTACTTCAATAAAACAAACCATGATTCCATGTTCATTTTCCGCTGGATTGCAAATGGCCTTGCGCCCCTGACTTTATTGGGCGCCATCGGGGCCTACTTTGTGCCCGAATTGTTTTTGCCGTTTAAGTATGTTTTCAAATGGCTGTTCGCCACCACCATGTTGGCACTTGGTGTCGTGCTTGATCCCGCAGAACTGAAAGACACCTTGCGCCATCCGCTACGCATCCTTCTGGGCGTACTAACCCAGTACGTGGTTATGCCGCTACTGGCATTTGCGGTTGCCACCCTGGCAGGCCTGCCACCTGCACTGGCGCTCGGCTTCATCATTGTTGGTTCCGCCCCCGGTGCCATGGCCAGCAATGTCATCGTCTACCTGGCCGGTGGTGCTATGGCGTTCTCCATTGCCATGACGACCGTCGCCACATTTCTGTCACCGCTGCTAACCCCCATCCTGGTCGAGTCCCTGGGAGGCAGATTATTACCGATTCCCTTCTGGAACATGATGCAAACGATCCTGCTGGTGGTGGTCGTGCCCCTGGGACTGGGCATGTTCCTGCATCGCTATCTTGGCAGATACCTGTCCCTGGCGCGGGAGTTCGCACCGGCTCTGGCAGCCGTGGCGATTATTATCATTTGCAGCTATGCAGTCGCGGCAAACCAGAGCCGCATCGCCAGCGTCGGCCTGGATGTATTCCTGCTGGTCGTGTTACTCAATGCCCTGGGCTACATCGCTGGCTGGTTGCTGGCGCGATGGTATCGCTTCGATCAACGTCACCAGGTCGCGCTGGCCATCGAAATCGGGATGCAAAATGCGGGACTGGGGGTCGTCCTTGCCCTTGAGCATTTCAAAGCCACCCCGGAGACGGCTTTGCCCGGTGCATTGTTTGCCGTCTGGTGCATCCTCACCGCCGCCGGTGCCACCACCTGGTTACGACGTCGCCAGGCGGTGGTGGCCGCCAGTTAATTGACACCATTCCTCCATCTCATACTAAAGTGTGAACAATATAACATTTCGGGTGTGAACCCCCTCCCAAATTGGGGAAATGCGCCACCGAAAGTATTAATTCTCCGCCACAGTGACCGCTAACCTGTTACTTGAGGCCCTTCCCCCCACAACACAAACAAAGATCAGGAGCCCGCACGATGTTGAAACACTCCTATCATGCCCGGTTGTCAATCTGGCATGTAGTGCTACTGGTGATCATCCTTGCCATCAGTTTGCCTGTGGTCGCCAAGCCCACCACGTCATCGACACACCTGCTACAACAGACACCCGATGACATGTGCGCGGCACGCGACCCGCGTTTGAACCAAATATGAACATCACGTTTCCCCCTAACCGTGTGGCCAGGGAAGGCCACAGGGTTTTTCTGCCATTTCCATTCTTGTGCTTTAGCCAGGCTACGGTTCATCACCGCTGAGCCCCTGATTTTGTTCAAGTTCCGCTGCCGTCTGCCGATCTAACCTAGACCGGTTTGGCCCTTATTTTTTTGATGTTTTTGCGCCCGTACCCTGTGCCGGCGTGGATGGATCCCAGGCGACAAAAATACACATGCACAAAATTCTCTATATCGAAAGCTCGGACAGCCAGCGTGACCGGCTCACCCGCCTGCTGGCCAAGCACGAGTTTGCTGTCGTCGGGATTCGACGCTTTGAAGAAGCGATTTCGCTGATGAAATCCGTCGCGGAAGACAAGCAATACGATGCGGTGATCCTCAGTTGGCCGGCCAATGCCCGGACCAGTACGGACGAATTTCTCGCTGCCCTGGCGGAACCGGACCTGGCGGGCCTGCCGGTCCTGGTCATTGCCCATGAAGCGGATGCCGCCAAGTTGACCTGGGTCTCGGGCCGGGCCCGCACGGCGTTCCTGCTGTGGCCAGACCATCAAGATGCCCCCCAGTCGCTGACCAAACTGCTGGCTGGATCCAGTTCCCGCAGCCGCATCCGGATCGAAGGAGATGAGCCGGTTCGTGTTCTGCTGGTGGATGATTCCTCCACCTCACGCTCCAACTTTGGCAAATTGCTCAACAGTGCCGGTTACTGGACCGAAACCGCCGCGAGCGCAGCCCAGGCGCTGGAGAAGATCCAGCAAGTGGAGTTCGATATTGCCATCATCGAGTATTTCCTGCCGGATGAAAATGGCGATGCGCTGGTGCGCCAGCTCAAGGCACGGTCATGCTCGCCGGCCCTGCAGTGCATCATCCTGAGCAGTACTTATCTTGACTCGGTGATCACCGACTCCCTGGAAGCGGGGGCAGTCGAATGCCTGTTAAAGAATGAATCCGATGAGTTATTCCTGACCCGGATTGGCGTTATCAGCCGCACGGTCCAGATGACCCGACACCTGGAACAGGAACGCCAACGGCTGGCCGGTATTCTCGCCTCAGTCGGTGACGGGGTGTACGGCGTCGATAAGTCAGGGCTGATCACCTTTATCAATCCGGCGGTGAAGGAAATCATCGGTTACCAGGACGATATGGAGCTTATTGCCAAACATCCCAGGGATGTATTCCAGCGTGGCTTTGAAGAAACCAACACCACGCAAAAAGTTGCCTACCTCGTCGAACAGGCGATTGAAGACGGCAATGCCAGACAGGCCGTCGAAACCACCTTCATGCGAACAGACGGTACGCCGATTGAGGTGGAGCTGACAATTCTGCCATTAACGATTGATGCCCAGCGCAAGGGCGCGGTGATCGCCTTCCGTGACATCTCCGGGCATAAGCGCCTGCAACAGGAGCTGCAGTGGCACAGCTCACATGATCAGTTAACCGGTTTGCCGAATCGCAAATCGTTTGAGACCACCCTGGAACAGGAAGTGAATCGTCTCAAACGCAGCCAGGAAGTCAGTGCCCTGGTGTATATCGATATCGATCGCTTCAAATACATTAATGACACCATCGGTCA
>JBECLA010000135.1:0-114777 GCA_040235565.1 Thiohalomonadales bacterium
TGGTTCGCCGCTTTATCAAGACCGCCTTGATGTTTCTGGCACTTGGCCTGTTAACCGGGGCTTATCTGCTGGTACGACGCGAGCTATACGGCATCTGGCCACAACCGTACGAAGTGTCGGCCCACACCCACGTGGTATTTGTCGGTTTTGTCATGTTCATGATCCTGGGCGTCGCACTGTGGCTGTTCCCCAAACCCTTACGTAGCGATCCACATTATCGGCCCGTGCTGATCGAGATCGTGTACTGGTTATTGTTGACGGGGACATTATTACGCTACGTCGGCGAGTTATTTCGCGCTCACACGGCTATGCCGGTATTTGCCTGGCTGGTGTTACTCGCGGGATTGGCACAGGTTGCGAGCCTGCTGCTTTATGTCTGGACCATCTGGTACCGGATTCGACCAACCATGCGGGAATTACGCGCAGCACAGGGGGAAGAAGAGGATCACTGATCAGCGAGTCAAACAATAAAGCATCATGTGGCACTGTCACTCATGACGGAAAATGAGATGATTAAGTCAAATCAGTTACACGGAATTCTTATTATTGGTCTGCTCTTCATCGAGAGTCTTCTTGCTGCTGAGGATAATGCCTTTACCGAGTCGGTAGTGATTTTCAACACTATCTGCGCGAAATGCCATGAAGCGGAATGCAGCGGTCGATTGAGTTTTGATGAGGCCTATGAGGCGTCATCGGCACATATTGTCAGACATTATGGCGAGGCATCCGGGAAAAAATGGCTGCAAAAGGAATTGTATCTGCTGCTCAATCATATGAAAGAAAAGTGCGCCTACTATCCGATGCAGGTACCGGTTCCTCCCCAGCGTGTCTGGGATAGTGAAATCCTGGAGAAAATGACAACCCTGTTAGAGAGAAATTATTTTATTCCCCTTGGATCCTTCGTGCCCGGAAACTACAGCCTGGAATTAATCCTGGCGGAAGATGAGAAAATTACACTACATCTTGTTGCTGAAACCTTCGATATGCTGATTGAGGACTGTTACCTCTCCAGTGACAAGAAGGTAGTTATTCCATTTTTGGTGAAAGAATCAGGAAATTATTATCTTCGGGTGTATCCGCGCACCCCGGCACAAATCACCCGGCTAACCGTTTTTCCTGTCGGCGCCCAGGAAGAGGTGTCTCACTAGATTAATATGGCCTAGAATAAACATCGAAGCCGGTGAATCAGCGTGCCTGTCGCGAAGATATTACTTACACCCTGCGAAGGGACATTTTTGAATTCTGACCAGATTGCTTAAGGACCATGAAACACATCATCTGGGTCGTCATTGCCAGTTTTGTCATGTCGGCGCCCGCCGTGCTGGCTGACGATACCGAACGCCTTATACGCCGCGCCAATCGTTATTTCATCGCGATGCCGGAGGCCATGCCGGGAGCGGAAGACGACACGCCGGAACGCATTGCATTGGGAAAGAAGCTTTTTTTCGACAAGCGCCTGTCGATCAATGATCAACAGGCTTGCGTGAGTTGCCATCGGCTGGAAGACGGTGCTGCTGGTGTCGATAACTTGCCCACATCACCCGGAGCAAAGGGCCAGGTCGGCACACGCAACAGCCCGACGGTTCTGAATGCCGGCTGGCAGCGGGTGCAATTCTGGGATGGCCGTGCCGAGGATCTCGTTGCCCAGGCCAAGGAGCCGATTCTGAATCCCATCGAAATGGGGATGCCGGACGAGAAAACAGTGGAACAAAAATTACGGGCGATTCCTGAATATCAGCCGTTATTTGCTGCTGCGTTTCCGGGTGCCGCCCAGCCAGTTATTACCTATCAACACCTTGCAGAGGCCATCGCCGCCTTTGAACGTACCCTCATGACGCCGAGTCGATTTGATGATTTTCTGAACGGTGATGCCACGGCATTAACCGAACAGGAACAACGCGGTCTGAAAACCTTTATCAAACAGGATTGTAAATCCTGTCATGACGGTATATTGCTTGGCGGTGAAGCACTGGAACCGCTTGGCAAGGAAAACCCTTACGACAATCAGTCTGATCCGGGGTTGTATGCGCTCACCAAGGATGAGGATGATCGGATGGTGTTCAAAACAGCCCAACTGCGCAATGTTGCACTGACTGCGCCGTATTTCCATGACGGTAAAGTCAGCACCTTGTCTGAAGCGGTCCGGCTGATGGGCAAGCTTCAACTGGATGTGGCGCTCACGGACCAGGAAATCGAGGACATTATCAGTTTTCTAAAAGCGTTAACTGACAAGAATCGGCAACAATAGTCCGTCAGTGGCGATCGCAAATGCCTGGCTGAAGTCGCAGCCGCGTTTGTCGGAATCGCCCGTTTTTATCCGGGTGTAGGTGGTTGCCCCACTACAGCTATAACTGAACCTGACCATGTCCCGTCTTTCTGCATCAAGCTCCCACGTGGCCAAAAAAATCTTGCCGTATACGTGTGAACAGCTGTTTGATCTGGTCTTTGATATTGAACGTTATCCTGAATTCCTTCCCGGCTGGGTAAAGGCGAAGATTATTGGACAGACAGACAGCCTTGTGCATGTCCGGCAGACGCTGGGTATTCCGGTGTTGTCGCAAACATTTATTTCCACTGCAGAGCCGGAAAGGCCGTCAACGCTCAATATCCGTTCCAGTGATGGGCCGTTTGATAATCTGCATATCAAGTGGCGGTTCCAGCCCTGTGAAACTGATCGGTGTGAGGTGAAACTGGAAATCAGTGTTGCGATGAAAGGCCATTTGCCTGGTCGCCTGGCAGCCATGTTGCAAGATACTGTGACCATGAATATTCTCAGCCGCTTTGCAACCCGTGCCCGTTCAATTTATGGTCCTTCATGATAGTTATGCTGAGGCGCCCACAGACGGTTCCGAGATTGACAAACCCGGATGTGGTAAACGAGTGATTTGTGGCAGTGGCCCGGAGTTTTCGCCCAGGGAAATTCGGGCCGCCAACCGCTGGCGTGATTCTCCTTCACCACGGAGCGATGATACCGGTTTTCAGGTCGTGCGGGACCTGCGGAAATAGCCGGATTTTCACCATGTTTTTTCAAGTTCCTTCGGTAAAGGCCGATATAAGATGACAAAGATAGAAGAGAGCTATATGAATTAAGTACTTAGCAATGTCTCGTAAGAATTTCAAAGAAAGCGGGTCGAAGGAATCAGGATGAGTGTGAACGGATGCAATAACAACAATAATCCTCAGAACCTCGGTTCTGCTTTTCCTCGTGAAGAGATTAAGACGGCTTCGGCCGTCTTTTTGTTTTTAATCACGGGCTGAGCCCACTGTATGCGCTGCCAGGATCCTGATGCTGGTTAGTCGAGGATGATTAGAATTGACACATACCGAAACAAACAGGGAGTGGGTAGATGAGTAATATTGATGAGCATTACAGGCCACCAACCGCAAACCTTGTGCACACGGTTGAAAATGAATTTGAGCCGGCTTCACGTGGCAAGCGATTTTTTGCAGCGATGATTGACGGCATCATCGGTATAGTGATCAGCATTCCTTTAATAATGTACCTGGGAGTCTGGGAGGCAGCGGCTGACGGTCGCCAAGCACCGCTGGAGATAATGTTAATTCTCAGCGGATTTGGACTGGTTTCCTTTCTAGCTATCCATGGGTATTTCCTGAAAAAGCATGGTCAAACACTGGGGAAAAAACTCCTCAACCTGTATATCGTCGATATGAATCACCAGGTGCCTGATTTTGTCAGACTGATTTCGCTTCGGTATTTACCATTATGGATAGTGGGTTACATCCCCATAGCTGGATCATTCCTTCCAACCCTGGATGCATTGTTTATATTCCGAAAGGACAAACGCTGTATTCACGATCTTTTGGCAGGAACGAAGGTTATTTCCAGGTAGTCTGGCAAACCGATTTTGTGTGATTTACAAATCATCTGATTGAAAAATATATACAAAAATGATTGAGGGACATTATGCGTACTTCTCTGGTTAGCATTATCACTTTTCTGGCTTCGATATCTGCGGGGATTGCCGCTACTCAAGGGAATGAAGCCGAGCCGGAGCAGAAATTTATCCTCCAGGTTGACAACAAGAAATACGATGTTCTGCTGGGGGCTCAGCATAAAATTAATATTGCCGGCAAACTGTACGAGGTCGGCATTCAATCAAGCCCGACCAGGCACTTCGATAAGGCCGGTGTGAGTTTTGACTTTGATGCGAAACGGCATTTTTCCTATGAGGCTTTATCCACGTTTGTGGATCATTGGTCTCTGGACGGAAACAATACGACAATTATTGTGCAAAATTACAAGGTAAAAGTGGCGAACTCAGAAATCATTGATTCATTCAAGGATCAGTACCAGAAGATGAAGGCCAAGACGAACTGGTCAAAAACAAAATTGCAACATGACGGTAGTGATATTCCCGGTGAGCGACTGCTAATCAATATGGGTGAGGTAAACCTGGAGCAGCAGATTTTTTTCTTTAATAAGAAAAACGAGACCCGGGTCGTTATATTGCAGGACGCGATTAATGACGACAAGTCAAATACCGAGGAATTCCAAAAAATGCGGGCGCTTTTCCAGAAATCCCTGTCGGTCAATCTTTAATTTTCTATCAGGAACGAATTATGCGATTAAATATAAAGTATCTCGCTATAGGCATGGCATTGTTATCTTTATCGGCCTGCAAGCCCGGGCATGAAATTGAAGCGGCCAGGGAAATGCAGGATGGGAAAAAAATCTGGGTCTTTGCCCAGTTGAATGTGCCTGAAGAAAACAACGAAATCGAGGATTACTATTATTTTGCCCAGATCAATGAATCCCTGTATGAAAAGATAAAGAACCACCGTATCGAGCAAGGATTTATTGTTTTTCAGAATGTCAGGTACTGGTCAAAGAACGATGAAATCAAATCGGTTGCAGACGAAATCTATTCGGATGAAATGCTGTTTCGTATTGAGGACATCAGAAAGATCGATCTGGTCAAGAATGAACCGAGGATCGGCTTCAGGTACGGCAGTACAACGAAAGAACCCGCCAAGGCAAATACTATAGCGGCAAAGAAGAAGACTGATAGTTAATGCCCGCGACCGCAGGGACAATATGAGAATTTACCTGTTTCAGAAAAACACTTGAAATATGTGGATATATTGGTAAATATTGGCGTTGATACGAATAACAAACGAATAGGGAAATCACATGTGGGACTCAAAATTACTGCGTAGTTGCCTGGCTGCCTTGCTGCTGGGCTTATCAAATACCGCAAGCGCCGGGTTCTTTGTTGGCGCTGATGCAACATCGCTTAAAGCTGACATTGCGTGGGGTGGGAGCAGTGTTTCCTTTGTGCATGAGCTTACTCCGGCACGTCTCAGGCTGGGCTATCAATGGGACCTCTTTGGCCTGGAAGCGCACGCCTATTCCAAGGTGGATGATGATGCCTACGATAATGGCTTTACCACTAACCTTGAATTGGATACCAGCTATGGGGCGTATCTACGAATGCAGGAAAAGTGGGTATACGCACGGCTGGGTGTAACCTGGTTCGATACTTACTATACGGTATATGCATTTAACGTTACAGACAGGGATGTGATCGCGATGCCGACTTTTGCCCTGGGGCTGGATATCCCCCTGGGCAAGAATCTTTCTGTAAATATCGATTATACCTACGCTGATGGCCGGGCACGTTATCCCAACATCACCGCGAGTGGACCTGGTCTCACAGATCCTACCTTGGTCATAAAAGGTGCCGGTCTTGGTTTGACACTCAAGTTCTAGCCGAAAATCAGTTCCTATAGCAATGCCCTTTGTTCAGGAGGGCATTTTTGCCTGTACCACAATACCTGTGGTCACTCATTGAAAAAATTGGCTAGATATTCTAAAAAAGAATAATCCTTCATTCGCAGCGAATTGATCATTCATCGCGGGAGGTAGCCCCATGAGCGACAAGGATATTTACGAGTACCCCGGTGACAAAATCAATGTCAGCTGGGACGGGCGGTTGTGTATTCATGTCGCTGAATGTGGCCAGGCAAAGGGAGAATTGTTTGTCGGCGGCCGACAACCCTGGTGTCAGCCGGATCTGGCTGATGTCAACGAAGTCAAGGAAGTGGTTGAGCGCTGTCCGAGCGGGGCGCTCAGCTATCAGGTCAAGGACGGCAGTGCAGCGGAATCCGCCCCGACAGAAAATACCCTCTGGGTGATCTACAACGGCCCCTATTATGTGCACGGCGACCTGGATATCGAAGGGGTGACAGACGAGATGCCCGGGGTCAAATACCGTGCAGCCCTGTGCCGATGTGGGGCATCGAAAAATAAACCCTTTTGCGATAATAACCATGAAACCGTGCGCTTTCAGGATTATGGGGCCGTGGGTGAAACGGGCAGTGAATTATCCGTATCAGGCGGCAAACTGAGCATCAGTGCCGTGCCGGACGGGCCACTGATCATCACGGGCAACGTTACGATTATTGCAGGCAGTGGCCGCAAAGCCTGGCAGGGTAATGATGTCGCTTTATGCCGTTGCGGGGCTTCAAGGAATAAGCCGTTCTGTGATGGCAGCCATAAGACTATCGGGTTTAAAAGCTAATGAACTGTGGTTCCGTCAGCTTGTGCAGTATGCAAATGTATATTAGCGGGGAGGTCAATCCATGACAAAATCAACCGTGACATACTGGAACCCGCTAATTTCCGAAAGTCGTGAAGAGTGGCAGCCGATTGCAGGTATGGAGGACATGGCTGAAGAATTGACACTCAGCATGGATCCCGACACGGGAGAATACACCCGCCTGACCCGTTTTCTGCCAGGTGCGGATACCACCGAGTTCGGTGGTAAAAGTCATGATTATCCGGAAGAGATCTTCATCGTGAGCGGTCGGCTGTATGATCAGGCCTTTGATATGTGGCTGGAGCGGGGACATTATGCCAGCCGCCCGCCAGGCGAAGTGCACGGGCCGTTTCGAACGGATGAAGGGTGTGTTGTCCTGGAAATGTCTTTTCCCAACAGGACTGGCTAGCCGTTACAACAGGCTTGGTTAGCTGCTAGTGGAAATGTTTGATCGGAGTCAACATGTCAAAAGGTAAACGATCTGCCGGCCAACCCATCGATACTGCCAAACTGGATCGTGTTGTAGCCGAGGCCCGGCGCGAAGCGGAAAAACGCCTGAGTGGCTATCGAGAACAGTCGTTACGAATTCACCCGTGGGTCTGTGCACGTTGCGGACGGGAATTTACCCGTAAGAACCTGCATGAACTCACGGTGCACCACAAGGACCATAACCACGATAACAACCCCTCCGACGGCAGTAACTGGGAGAACCTTTGTCTCTACTGCCATGATAATGAACATCAACGCCATGTGGACCAGGTGCGGGGATACACCGGTCTGTCCACCACACCCCAGAAGACCACGACTTTCAATCCCTTTGCGGGCCTGGCTGATATGCTGGCGCTGGACAAGAAAGACAAACAATCAGACTAACCGTCGTAGCCAGGTTTCGACCTTTGCTGGCAATAATCCAAACCAGGGAGACATGTCATGAACAGTGATATTGACAAGCGCGTTGTGGTAACAGACATCCGTATGCCGTTCTTATCGATGATGATCTTCATGATCAAATGGGTCATTGCCTCTATTCCTGCCTTCATCATACTGTCATTTCTGGGCGGCATTGTCGCGGCAGTGCTTGGCATATTAATGCGGGGGATGGGACACTACTAGGCAAAGACTTGCTGTATCCTTGCATCTGTTATTCAAATAAAGACCAGGCGACTTTATTTTCGTCATACCGCCCGGCTGCAATATTGATTGTATGGAAAAGAATCTGCGCCACTATCTGGTAGTCACCGGTGGATACTGGGCCTTTACCATTACAGATGGCGCCATTCGCATGCTGGTGGTGCTCTATTTTCACCTGCTGGGTTATTCGCCGTTTGAAGTGGCAATGCTGTTTCTTTTCTATGAGTTTTTCGGCATTGTGACCAACCTGGTGGGTGGCTGGCTGGGCGCCCGCATTGGCCTGAATCGCACCATGCATATCGGCATGGCGCTGCAGGTCGTCGCGTTGATTATGCTCACCGTCCCCGATGCCTGGTTGTCGGTCCCTTATGTGATGGCCGCGCAGGCCCTGTCAGGTATCGCCAAGGATCTGAACAAGATGTCCGCCAAAGCTTCGGTGAAAACCATCGTTGGTGAGGGGGGCGAGTCACAATTGTTCAGGTGGGTGGCGGTACTCACGGGAGCCAAGAACGCGCTGAAGGGTGTCGGCTTTTTCATCGGTGCAGCGTTGCTGGAATGGACGGGGTTTCGGGCTGCCTTGCTATTACTGGCCGGCATGTTGCTTTGCGCTTTGATCCTCACCGTGATGTTACTGCCAACCGGTCTTGGCCAACTGAAGGCGAAGCCGAAGTTCACCCAGGTCTTTTCCACCATACCCGCAATCAACTGGTTGTCGGCGGCGCGGTTTTTTCTGTTCGGCTCTCGCGATGTCTGGTTCGTCGTTGGGTTGCCGGTTTTTCTCTATGAAATACTGGGCTGGTCATTCATGCAGGTGGGCGGCTTTCTGGCCCTGTGGGTGATCGGCTACGGGCTGGTACAGGCCTCGGCGCCGCGGCTGGTACGCCGCAGTCATCATGGCCACGGCCCGACGGGAAAGACTGCCAGCTTGCTCGCCTATATTCTGGCGCTGCTGCCTGCCGCCATCGCTGTTGCCTTATTGCAGGGCTGGGCCGCTGAAATCGTGCTGGTGTCAGGGTTGATTGCCTTCGGTATTGTGTTTGCGCTGAATTCCGCGGTGCACTCCTACCTGATTCTGGCGTATTCCCATTACGACAAGGTGGCAATGAATGTGGGATTCTACTACATGGCCAATGCCGGTGGCCGCCTCACCGGTACTGTCTTGTCCGGTTGGCTCTATCAATACTACGGGCTGGATGGGTGTCTGTGGGCCGCGACGGTCTTTGTGCTGGCTGCCGCACTGCTATCGATGAAGTTGCCCAGACCCGGTTCCGGCGACCTGCAAACAGAATAGTGGCTCATGGTTCCGGTAAGCGGGGAGAAAAATGCTGACCTTCGATCATGTCATGGCTGTGTTGCTGGCACTACTATTGACAGGATGCACGGCCCCGGCCGAAGTATCGTTTCCACCGGCAGCGCATCAACCTGGCAGGACAGTCTATCTGGTCAGTCACGGCTGGCATGCCGGCATTGTGATCCGGCGTGCGGATATCGAAACGGCGGTCTGGCCACAGCACAATGATTTTCCCGGGGTGCAATATCTGGAAGTCGGTTGGGGCGACAAGGATTATTACATGACGCCGGACCCGCATCCGGGAATTACCCTCAAGGCCGGTTTGTTCCCCACCGCGAGTGTGCTGCACATTGTTGGATTCAGCGGGGAAGTGACGCGCTATTTTCCTCGCAGTGAGGTGATTCGTCTCGATCTCTCCGAAGCGGGATTTCAACAGCTTTGTCGCTACATCGCCAACAGCTATAGCCGGGACGAAGCGGGTCACACTCAACCTCTTGGTCCGTCATTGTACGGTAGTGGCCGGTTTTACCTCTCGCGGGAAAGTTATCATGCTTTCAATACCTGCAATGTCTGGACGGCAAGAGCGTTGCGGGCAGCCGGTTGTCCTATCACACCGGCTTTCACGCTCACGGTGGAGACGCTCATGCATAACGCGGTGAAATGCGGCCGGGTCATTCAGCTTGAGACCGACGCCAGGGAGTAGCCTGATTTTTGGTATAGTGGTTGTCATCTCCTGGCGGGATAGATATGCTTTCTTCCGATCACACGGATTGTTGGAGCATCATATGAAAGCTGATTTACCGGGTCTGTTGAAAGCGAATCGTGGTTTTCTCCTGTTTATCTTCCTGATGGTGATTTTTCGCAGTGGAATTGCCGACTGGAACGTTGTTCCCACCGGGTCGATGAAACCGACCATCCTGGAGGGGGACAGAATCTGGGTCAACAAGCTGGCTTATGATGTCAAACTGCCGCTGACCTCAATTTCACTTTTCCGTCATGCCGATCCACAACGCGGCGATATCGTGGTATTTGATTCCAGCCAGGCCGGCAAGCGACTGGTAAAACGCGTGATGGCTGTGCCCGGTGATGTGGTTGAACTTCGTCACAACCTGCTGTTCCTGAATGGCAAACCCGCAGTCTATTCCTTACTGCGGCAATCCCCCCACAAGATTTATCTGTCCGAGCAGGTTGCCGGTGTGGAGCATGACATTGTGCTGCAACGGAATCACGCTAATCCGTTCAGCAGCTTTGGTCCGGTTCAGGTACCAGCCGATCATTACCTGGTACTGGGTGACAATCGGGACAACAGTGCGGATTCACGCGTTTACGGTTTTGTCGCGCGTGATGAGGTGGTCGGGCGTTCCAACAGTGTCGTGCTATCGTTGAACTATGATAACTATTACCTGCCTCGTAGGGATCGGATGTTTCAGCCACTAGATTAGAAAAGATGCATATCGACTGGAATCAAATCTATGCGGCAATCTGGCGTCAGTCGCAACAGACATTACGCCCTGTGACAGCAATTGACCCTGTCACACTGAAGCTACTTGTTGGCATAGACCGTCAAATTGATGAATTGTGTCGCAATACGGAACGATTTATTGCCCGGCAACCGGCCAACAACGCCCTGTTATGGGGTGCGAGAGGAACGGGCAAGTCATCATTGGTAAAAGCCTTGCTGAACCAGTATAAATCCAACGGCTTGCGTCTGATCCAGGTTTACAAGGAAGACCTGCAACATTTGCCGGACATCGTGGATGAAATCCGCGAACTACCGCAACGATTTATCGTTTACTGTGATGATTTTTCATTTGAAATCAATGAAACTTCTTATGTGGGGCTCAAAACCGTGCTGGAAGGATCGATAGAACAGCCGCCGGAAAATGTGTTGATCTATGCCACTTCGAATCGGCGCCATTTGTTGCCGGAAACCATGCAGGATAACCTCGATTCAAAGGTGGTGGATGGTGAGTTGCATTATTCGGACGCGATTGAGGAAAAAATTTCATTGTCGGACCGATTCGGGCTCTGGTTGTCGTTCTATCAACCTGATCTGGAAGGATATCTCCAAATCGTCGACAGTTATTTTCCCGATTATACCGGTGACAGAGCAGCTCTGCACGAAGCGGCGAGAATGTTTTCGATGGCGCGCGCTTCAAAAAGCGGCAGGACCGCCAGGCAATTCTTTAATTTTTATGCAGAGAATGAAGAGTAAGCCTTACCCCGGAATTGCCGTTTTATAGAAATCTTTATCATGCATAAAAAACAATGGGTCAGAGAAAACCGGAAAGATCTTCTCTGACCCGATTGATGAGTGATGCTGTATCGCGGTGGTTATGCCTTGTTTAGCATCCGGTCGATCAATGCTTTCTGGGACATGCGCATCCGCTCCAACGTTTCGCTCAGGGTCTTGAATTCCTTGATGGTTGAAGGATTAATCTGCTGATTCAGATCACCTTTACTCATCAGGGTTGCCGCTTCAGTGAGTTCCTTCACCGGTTTGGCGATTGAACGCGGAATCAACTGCAGCAGGGAGATTAGCAGCACAATCCCGGCTGCCGAGGTGGCGGAGATAATCATGTAGAGCATGTTGAAATCACCATCGATTTCTTTGGCGAAATTTTTCGCCTCGGCCAGCTTTTCCTTGCCCATTTTGTCCGTACCACCGAGATAGGTTCGAAACTCATTCTTGGCGTCGCGAATCGCTGCGTTGGCTGAAATGGGATCCCTTAATCCGCCACTCTTGACCTTTCTGTTAACAGCATTGAATCCATCACTGTAGGCTATGAGGGATTTTTTCCAGACTTCCATTTCATTCCGATCATACAGTGACCAGCTGCCGGAATTGTCATTGATCACAGCAGTCAGACGATTGTAAAGCGAGTCTTTGGCGGCACTCCATTCGTCGAAATATTTCTCGCGTTTACGCTCGGTATTGACGTAGATGAAATATTCTTTTTCATAACGCCGGAGTTTCTGGCCATCAATCGAAAGCTGGGAAACAAACTGGCTTTGCTGGAAGCTGGAGTCAATCGCCTGGTTGACCAGTTGGTTACTTTTGGAAGCATAGAAAAAGGTAATCCCGCCCTGAATCAGTAAAAAGATAATGATCAAGGCAAATCCTGAAGCAAGTTTTGAATGAATACTCATAATGTCCCTCCACTGGGCATGTTGAAAATCTCCAAACCGTAATACTTTTTTTAAAATTGACAGCTTTCTATGACCCAACTGACAGGGGGATATCAGTCATTTGACCCGGTCCTTTTATGACGCGATTCTCCTGCGGCATTCCTGGGAAATCTCAACCACATTCACGCCTTCGGGCAGCTCCCGCGATAACCGCATCAGAAAGGCACTGTAGGTTTCTCTATCGATCACCGGGGAGGTGATTCCCAGTTCTCTGGCCACTTCATCCACGATCACGATTGCCACCGGGCCGATTTTCTCCGCCAGAACCTCGACCGTTATGTCGCGCCAGTTAGAAACCATTCGCCATCCTCTTGTATTGTAAATATCCTTATTACAAGTAGACGTATCGACGTCTGAAAATATTTCTTTAAATCAACTATTGACATACAGATTAATGACGTCTGGATTATGTGAACCCGTTAACATCATTTGGGCAATGGTCTGGCGTGCCATTGCATAATGAAACTGTCTTGCATCATGTAAGCGGGGTTAACAAGCCGGGCGTGTTGGATTTGATGGCCGTTCGGGATGGCAGCTTGATATGAAATCAGCGTCGGGATAGAAGCAAAGTGGTAGTAATCCCCTGCCGGCTACAACTATGATCGTCCTGTCTCCGTATTGTGCCCCGGCGCTGGCGGGCTTTTGCGGTATTTTAACGGGTATTTTGACCTGCTTATTGCTGGACCGAATAACCGTCTGTCAGGGTACGCATAAACGCCACGATGTCATCCACTTCCTGCTCGGTTAATTTCAGGTTTCCCAATTCCTCTTTATTGATATTTTCCGTGATCTCCGCGGCCGGCCAGCATCCCTGTTTGATCGCCTCGGCTTCCGGCGTCAGCGGGTCCGGACAGGCCGGTTTGCTGTCGCGGGTATTATAGAAGTCGACCACATTGCGCAGATCAGCGAAATACCCGTTGTGCATGTACGGGGCGGTCAGTTCGATATTGCGCAGGGTTGGGACCTTGACCTTGCCCTTTTCCTGCTCAGCTCGACCGTCGGCCTTGACCTGCGGGTTGGCGGCCAGACCGATATCCACGAACCTGGCCCCATCCGGGTTGAATTCTGCCGGCAGGGAATAGAACGGATTGTTGGGTGTGCGCGGCACACCCAGGTTGTCGTAGGTGAAATCGGTAAACAGGGCGGGTGTACCTTGCTCTTCATCCGGCCACAATGGATGACAGGCCGCGCAGTTACCCTTGTCTTCCGCTTCGTAGAGTTTCAGGCCGCGTAGTTCCTGCCTGGTAAGTTTAGCCTTACCTGCGAGGTAGTAATCGAATTTGGAGGTAAAGGCATTGAACAGCTGCGTACTTTCAAATGCCGCGATGGCATCGGCAACATGATCAAAAGCCTGCTCAACATCGTTGAGGGAATCAGCTCCATAGACCTGTTTGAACAGGTCGGCATAATCAGCGCTGCGTACATCCTTGATCACCATCGCATTGTCCGGATTGGCCATTTCCACCTTATTGAGGAACGGTTGTTTGGCCTGTTCGGCCAGTGTCGCGGCACGGCCATCCCAGAATTGTCCTCCCACGTAGAGTTCTTCCTTCGGGTCATAGTGGAATTCAGGGCTGAAAGCCATGTAGGCCGCGGAAGGTGAGTTGCGATTCCCGAACCGATCGGGGAACACCCCTTTGGATACGGGTAGAGACTTGTCCGGATCAGTAAAGCCGGTTTCCGGGGCATGGCAACTGGCACAGGACTGGCCGTCCGGGTGGGACAGGCGGGCATCAAAAAATAACGCTTTGCCGAGTTGTTGCCTGGGCGTCAAAACCGGCTCATTCGCCAGGGAAATCCGGGAAGCCGTGGTGGAGAGGATCGCCACGATACTCAGGGCTGTGAGGGACCTAATTCGCATTTTGCCTGCCTTTGTTTCTTTCCGCATATGGCGAGGGGATGTTACCAATTTGCTGTGACCTTTGCTGTAGGGATGTTGATGCGTATGACGAAGATCAATAATTTCGTTCTAAATGATAATCATTATCAATAATTTTGTAAACAGGGTTTATCAGCCCGTCATCAGGACAGGTTGCTGATTTTTTGAATATTAGAATGCTCGTATTTTCAACAAGTTGCCAGGTTAACCCAGGTCGACAAACTGGTTTTAAAATTGTGTTTGCGTGACGGGAAACGTATGCTCACAGCCAGGAAACCGGGGATATCAGTATGGTTGAGTCATTCAGCAGTGTGTCCAGGAAAGTGGGTTTACCACCCGGTTCACTGGTGCATATCGGGGAAATGCTCGAGTCGGAAGCCCGTATCACGATCATTGACTATAACAAGGACACGATTGAAGAACTGGCGGTTGAGTCTATTGAGCAGATCCTGCCGTACCGGGACCAGGATACGGTCACCTGGGTGAATATTGAGGGGCTGGGTAACATTGAACTGATTGGTGCGATCGGGGAGCACTTCAATATCCATCCCCTGGTCCTGGAAGATATTCTGAATACCCACCAACGACCCAAATTAGAAGAATATGATGATTATTTGTACTGTGTGCTGAAGGGCATCGCCCTGGCAGAAGGCCGGTTTGGAGTCGAGTATGAACAAATCAGTATCCTCATCCTCAATAATTTTGTCTTCACCTTCAAGGAAAAGCAGGATAAGTTATTTGAACCGGTCAAGCGACGCCTCAGGGCCAGTAAAGGGCATTTTCGAAGTCAAGGAGCGGATTATCTTTCTTATGTTGTTCTCGATACGATTGTTGATTCTTATTTTACGCTACAGGATTCTCTCGATGAAATCGTCGATTTGATCGAGGAAGAATTGTTAACTGATCCTACTACAGAAACCCTGACAAATATTCAGACAGTTAAACGTGAACTCATCTATGTCCGCAGATCAGTTTCACCCTTGAGGGAGTTGCTCAACGCGATATTGCGGAGTGAATCACCCTTGCTCCAGGAAAAAACCCTGATTTATTTTCGCGATATATCAGATCATGTATTACGTATCTCGGAAGCGATAGAATCGACTCGCGATATGGTGGCAGGTTTACTTGACATCTATATCACCGGCATCAGTAATAAAATGAATGAAATTATGAAAGTCCTGACGGTATTTGCTTCGATATTTATTCCGCTGACATTTATTACAGGTATCTACGGGATGAATTTTGAATATATGCCTGAGTTAAAATGGAAATGGGGTTATCCACTGTTATGGGTTACATTTCTCGCCATCCCTGTAATGCTATTGATTTATTTTAAAAAGAAAAGATGGTTGTGATGTAAGGCTATATTGAAACGTAAGGATAAAAACGTGAATCAGGATACAGTGAACAAGTCAGTCCTCGTGATATTGCTGCTAGTGATATCGGCATTATTTTTATCCATGATTCATCAATTTTTGATGTCAATTTTTCTGGCCGGTGTGTTTGCTGCGCTGACACGACCGGTCTTTCATTATTTTGAAAAACTGTCTGGCGGTCGTCGTCATCTGGCCTCGATAACGACGATAGTCCTGCTGTTTTTTATTGTTCTTATCCCATTACTCCTCTTGCTGGGCATTGTGGTCGGTCAGGCGATCGAAGTGGGGCAATCCGTGACACCCTGGGTAAAGCAGACCATGTCAGATCATGGCGCGATTAGCGAACACCTGAAATCATTGCCCTTTTACGAGACGATTCAACCCTATCAGCAGACGATACTGCAGAAAGCCGGACAGGCGGTGGGCGCAATCAGCAAGTTCCTGGTGGATGGTTTATCGGCAGCCACCCTTGGCACAGTGCATTTCGTTTTCATGGCATTCGTTATGCTCTACACGATGTTTTTCTTTTTCATAGACGGACACAAGCTGATTAATAAAATGCTGTATTACCTGCCCCTCCAGAGCAGCGATGAGAATCGCATGCTGGATAAATTCACTTCCGTGACTCGTGCCATGTTGAAGGGAACGTTCCTGATTGGGGTATTGCAAGGCGGCCTTGCAGGTTTGGCCTTTATGGTGGTGGGAATCGAAAATGCGGCATTCTGGGGTGCGATTATGGCGGTGTTATCGATCATTCCCAGTGTCGGTTCGGCCCTGGTTTGGGTGCCGGCAGTCATCATTCTTATTGCCAATGGCGAGGTAACGAGTGGGGTTGGATTGGCTATATTCTGTGGAGTCGTCGTCGGGGCGCTGGATAATGTTTTGCGACCCATCCTGGTGGGTAAAGATACCCAGATGCATGAATTGATGATTTTTTTCAGCACGCTCGGCGGGATTGTCATGTTTGGTGTGGTAGGGCTGTTTATCGGTCCGGTTATTGCGTCACTATTTATAACCATCTGGGAGATCTACGGGGTTGCCTTCAAGGACATACTCCCTGAAGTAGAATCATCACAAGAACAACAGGAGTCACAACAGGCGAGTGATGAAGGAAATTAAAACAAACATGCAATTTTACCATCAATATCTGAGCGAGAAAAAAGATGTCTGAACTTGTCATTACCGCAATGGGTGAAGATCGACCGGGACTTGTGGATGAACTCAGCAACGCCCTGACAAGCCATGATCTGAATATCGAAGACAGTCGAATGAGTGTGCTCGGTGGCGAATTTGCTATTTTGATGCTTGTGAGTGGCGGTGGGGATTCGATAGATGCCTTTATTAAGGAAGTGCCTGAATTAGAACAGACCCTTGGCATGAAGCTGTTGGCCAAGGCCACGCGCAAAAAACCAGAAATGCCGACGCTGGCGCCTTATACCGTGGAGGTGGTTTCCATGGACCATCCCGGTATTGTGCGGGACATCGCCAGTTTTTTTCCAGTCGTAAAATCAACATAGTAGACCTTGATACCAGCCGTTATGCGGCAGCGCACACAGGAACCGCCATGTTTGCCTTACATATGACGATAGAAGTCCCGGCTGATCAACCAATTAGTCGTTTAAGGGACGAGTTTGTCACCATGTGTGATCAACTGAACCTTGATGCCAGAATGAACGCAAAAGTGTAATATTCTGTCACTTTTTATTTCCCTGCCTGTATCGGTTAAACCCTTATTTGCGGCTATGCTCAAGAATAAACAATCTACTCGTTCCCTGATCGCCTTTATTGTTACCTGGGCTTTTGGAATTCTGACAGTTACCGGCCTGATACTCTATATCGTCCCGCAAGGAAGGGTGGCATTCTGGACGCACTGGTCACTGCTTGGTCTGGGTAAAGAGCAGTGGGGTGATGTACACATGATGTTTGGTGGTATTTTTATCGTGGCCGGCATCATCCACCTCTATTACAACTGGAAGCCGTTCAAGAAATTTCTGGCCGAACGGGTCAAAGGGCAATTACAGGTTAAACAGGAATTTGTTGTAGCCATGCTGTTTTCGGCGGTGATTGTATTGATGTCGGTTTTCTATGTTCCGCCAGTCAGCTGGGTATTTGACTTGAATGAAACCCTCAAGGACAGTTGGGTCACCAGGCCGGAACTTGAACCGCCATTTGGCCACGCGGAGGAAGTCTCGCTGGCAGGTATAAGCCGTCGCATGGGACTGGATCTGGAACAGGCCATGGGGGCATTAGCAAGCAAGGGCTTGCGGTTCAATGGGCCGCAGGATTCGCTGGAGGAAATTGCGCTTATGAATGCCACCACGCCCATGGCAGTCTACGAAGTAATCCGTATTTACGAAAAGCCGGATGATTTACAGCCGGTTCAACAGATGACGGTGGCGGAAGTGGAGGATCGCTATGCCGGTACCGGCCTGGGGCGCAGGAGCCTGTCCGAGGTTTGTGAATCGATCAAACTGGCCGTCAACATCTGTGCACAACGGCTTGCGGTAAAAGGATTTGAGATAGGCACAGAGGAAAAATTAAAACAGGCCGCAGAGCGTTATGAGATCAATCCCATTGATATCCTGAAAATGCTTCTGGTGACGGACTACCGGCCGGAACAATGAGTTTTATAGGTATATAGCTAAATAATGTACAAGACAATTCCTGTTACAATATTAATCATCTTTCTGGTCCTGGTAACTGGTTGTGCCAGCCTGAAATCCGAATTCAAGGAACCGACTGTTAGTGTCATCTCTTTCCGGGCACTGCCTTCCAGGGGGATGGCGCCAAGTTTTGAAATCGGATTGCACGTGACAAATCCAAATCGCTTTTCCCTGGCCCTGGCGGGTGTTTCTTATACTGTTAGCATAGAAGGACGTGAGATTGTAACTGGTGTTGCCAATGATCTGCCGGAAATCGAAGCCTACGGTGAGGGTGACATAACTTTGCAGGCTACAGCAGATATTGTCAACAGCATCGGGCTCCTGGCAGATTTAGTCAAGCAGCCGCGCGACACGTTTGCTTTTGAGCTGGATGCCCTGCTGGACCTGGGCGGTATATATCCTGACTTGCATGTTAATAAAAAGGGAAAGATATCACTTGCTCCAATACAGGGTTAGTATGTTGCCAGACGGAAGGTTGCGTAGACCAGGCTAAAAAAATCAATATGGAAAAACTGGAAGAGACAGGTACGTGGCTTATTTGAGTTTATTGGCAACACTTCCGATATTATTCATTGCGTTTTACCGGTTACAGATTGCCCGATACATAGAAGACTTACCCACTTCTTCGATTGTTGCAGCCGCGCAGGGGCTGGTGGAAGTCAAGGCCAACACAGTTCAGCTTGAAACCAGGCCGTTAGTCGTTCCGCATCTTGATATAGCCTGTGTCTGGTATCGATATGAAACACTGGATTATAACCAGCATGACAGAATTGTTGATGCGAGAGAAAGTATTGACCGGTTTTATGTTGCAGATGACACCGGGGTATGTGCGGTTGATCCGTTTCACGCTGAAGTACATCCCAGGAAAACCAGGCAAATACAGGACGGTAGCACTGTATACAAGATGTCATGGATTGGCGTGGGAGAAAAAGTATATATCCTGGGCTGGCTGCATACACTGCATCCAAGGCCCAAAACAGATGATGTGATACGCAATCGAGCAAGTACGGAGTTTAAGCCGGAGGCAATGGTTAAACGTTACGGACATTTGAAGAAAAAGCTCGACCGGATTACCCGGGCTCCCTATCCCGGTATACCTTTTGTGATAAGTTCTCATTATGAATATGCGCTGGTACGCAAATTGAAGCAACAGGCGAAATACTGGTTTGCAGGATTTTTTGCTGCGCTGATTGCAATGTTTATGATCGTGGAAAACTGGCCTGCATAATGGCTGGATTTCGAATAATTCTTGATCTTATAAATTACGTGTGAGATTAAAACATGAAAAAATCAGTACCCTGGCTGACTCTTGGAGTGGGGCTGTTCCTCACCCTTATTCTATTGCGTTTCAGTCCGTTGGGTGACGCTGCCGGATTCAGGCTGCCATTGCTGACAGCATTGTTGATGAGCGAACTGGGCTTTATCATTACTGCAATCGGTGCGGGGTTGGGCATACGCGATATCGTGAAACTGGGCGTTAAATTTCGCTCTGCGGCTTTATTCATAGGTAATTTGCTGCTGGCACTGTATTTTATCAACCAGGGTCTTGCCCTCTGGGCGGAATCGGGTGGATTGCAAGGGTGACCTCTTGAGGCAATTCCGTGAATGCCAGCACCTTGTGAATGAGCAGGCGTATACCTGTCCTGATTGTGGGGCACCCCGCCCGACACAAGGTGAATGGAATCGATGGGGCTTTGAATATCAATTTTCGCCCAGGCTACCGGGGTGTCGTGTTTGGCTATCGCATTCAGGCACCCATCGAATTTAATACCTGTCCCGTCCGCGGTGTGATCGCGTCGGTCAGTTCGGAGCAGGTATTGAAAATATTTTCCAATCTGGGTTTGGCGTACTCTTTTGGGAAAATTTTGTCTGAGGGGACTGGGTGCTGTCCCGGTTCGCTATGGACCACGGACGGAGTCTCTGCGATTTTTGTGAGTTAATGGGATGATAGTAGTAATGAAATATTTGATAGCAGTGTTATTCGTGAGCGTATTGTCAGTGACTGGTAATACCAGTCTGGCGCAAGGCGTGAAAAAGGATAATACCTGGTGGTGGAGTGATGCCTGGTGGAATGATGGCAAAATAGAGGTCCCCACCAACTATGATGTTGAAGCATCATGGATAGAATATCAGAGCGGTGATGTGGATGTGCCGGCAATGGTGGTGCGACCGAAGCAAAAAGGGAAATTCCCGGCCGTATTATTTCAGCATGGACGTCGTGGGCTGGATGATCTGGTGCAGCGTCATGCCAGGCGGTTGGCGGCACGAGGTTTTGTCGTCCTGGCACCGGATATTTATAAAGCCCATTTCATTGGCACACACCCTATCGAGCATGATTATGAACTCGAAAAAGACGTAAATTTGGCAGTAGATGTTTTACTTGCACGTCAGGATATCAGTACCAGCAAAGCATGTTTGTATTCCCACACGCGGGGTGGCTATTACACCCTGAAAGTGGCAACCACGTTTAAACGCCAGAACAAGGATGTCGTCTGTTATGTGTCCTACTACCCGCATTTACAGGATCCCAATGCTCCGGAACCCGCCCAGGTCTATGGTTACGCACCGGAAATCGAGCAACTGGATATTCCGGTTCTGGTTTTCATTGGAGAAGATGATCAATACCAACGGATGCGTGTGGCACAAACCAGCATAAAAGTGTTGCAGGACAGAAAAATAGACGCGCGACTCATTATCTATCCAGGCGTGGGGCGGGGATTTGATTTTCGCCCGGAAAATGTGCGAACGTTTGCTGATGACCTGGCTTCAAAGGATGCGTTGCAGCGTGCCACAGTATTCATGCGCAAGCACTTGGAAGCATATAAAAAATAATTTGCCGAGATGGGTTTGTCGCATACCCACATTGCCGGGTTTCGTCTGATCCTGATAATTTCGTTGTTGCTGATTTTATTGCTGGCAATGATAGAACTGGATCACCCGGTAATAAACAGTGTGAATGACAAGCTGGGTCATGTCATGGCCTTCGTGTATCTGGCCTTCGTGCTGGATTTTTCCATACCTGACAGTCAGTTTAACCTATTAAAGATCATACCGTTATTGGGCTATGGTTTATTAATAGAAATAATCCAGTATTTTTTACCCTATCGCACCTTTTCGCTTTTTGACTTTCTGGCAGACGGCGCGGGTATAGTGCTCTATATTCTGGTGATACCCTTGCTAAGGCATATCCCGCTACTCCGACTTCGCTGGGCTGATATAAAGGCAGAACGATCCGGTACCTGAGACCCATGTCAGTTTAGATTGGGCAGTATACTGCTTCATATTTTCTGTGTGGTTGGTGTTACCGGTGAATGAGGCGAAGTAAATCCTGTGGTTGCAGGAAGAGCCATTGCTGCAGATTTACCTCCATGCTGTTCGGACTGACTGGAGAATCGTAAAAAGACCCCCAGCGCCATGAGTAACAAGGCTGCCGCAATGATAATGGCAACCGGATAGTAAAGATTACCGGCCAATTCGAGCTGACTGTATTTGATTACCAGCAGGAGACCCTCCAGAACCAGGGCTATACAGACGATGCTAACAAACCGGGGGACAGTGCGGCGCAATACGATAACGATATGATCATCTTCCGTTTCGCCGTATTCCTTGTTAACGACCAGGCCAAGCTCAAAAATCGCGAGGGCAATAACGGCAATATTAATCGCCTTGACGAAAGCCCCGATGAGATTTTCGGAACCGGTTAAACCTTGCCAGATTTCCTGCAGTGTCATGCCGGCGAGGGACAGGGAGAACATAAAAAATATAATGGAAAATCCAAGGCCGATTAATTGCCGAAATGTGCTGACATTGAAGTAGATCATGATTGTGGCCTCCCAGCCTGTTGTTATTCATAGATGTAGTGAACCAGCTTGTTGATTATCAGTAAGGAGTTGGAGCAAGTTTTTTTGACCTGGTTCAGTAACAGATCCTGATTTTGTGAAATGGATAACAAAACAAGGTTTTCGACTTGAATCTGTAACCTGACAAGAGGGGATTGTTGAACGGGGCCTGGTCAGGGTGGCAATGACAAAAGCAAGAGCCGGGAGCAGTATGCAGGAAAATAACTGCGAAGTGTTTTCCCGGCATCTGCTCCCGATTTGTTTCAGGCAGCCTTGCCCAATTTTGAGGCTTCACTTACTTCAACAAGTTTTCCTGTTTTGACATCGTAGATATAGCCATAAATAGGTATATCATGAGGGACCAACGGATGGTTTCGTATCCGCGCCACATCTTCGATAACGCTTTTGGCATTATCCGAAATCGTCAACCAGTCGATATAGTTTGCTTCAGTCGAGCCGGGACCTTTTCCTGTGTCATGCCAGCCCGAGGCATCGATGGTCGCCGTTTCTAAACTGTTGGCAAGTAGATTGCGCATGATTTCATCGGTGAATGTTTCCATACCGCAATCGGTGTGATGGATGACAAACCATTCCCGCGTGCCGAGTAACTTATGGGAGATTACCAGCGAGCGAATGGCATCATCGCTGGCCCGGCCACCTGCATTGCGAATGACGTGGGCATCACCTTCTGCCAGCCCGGCATATTTCGCCGGATCCAGCCGGGCATCCATGCAGGTGAGGATGGCAAAATGCCTGCCGGGCGGCATCGGTAAATTGGCTTTGTCCCCAAAGTCCTCAGCGTATTCCGCATTTGCGGTGAGTACTTCATCTAATATTTGACTCATGACATTCCTCCATGTGGCGTTTTACCGCTTTTTTTCGTATGAAGTGCCGGTATCCTTGCAATGAATCAAGAAAACCTGGCGATCGAGGCTGGTTCTATAACCTTAAACGTGACTGGTCTGGACAGATTTGTCAGAACCAGGATGCAGCTATCACCATCAACCGGCTAAGAATCAGACCGAGTTTCTGATGCGAGATTGATGCTTTACAAGCATAGCTGTAAATCCAGAATCTGCATCCGGCGCCATGGAGATGGAAACAGGATATCTTACTTCAGGAAAAGTAACTAACTTTATGATAATTCGTTATTTTGTGCACCGAAATCAGGTAGGAATTTATCCGTGTGGCGCCTGAAATCTGCTGGAGTGTTGTGCTGGCAAAATCATGGCTTGTAGGGGATTCGGGAAGAACAAAGGAGATGGGGGTCCGCCTGAGTTGCAACAAGTCGTTTCGCCCCTGTGAGACCATTGAGGTCATGCGGACCACAATTTTAACATCCGGGGGAACCAGAAAAGGTGCCGTACTGTCATTTAAGAGTACAGAACTGCGGAGGAACCAAAATGAGAACGGCAACAATTGATTATCATAAGTGGATGTTAATACTGGTGACCCTGATCACCACTATGGCGCTGGCATTGCCGGCATTCGCTGATCAGGGATACGGAATGCATCGTGGTGGAATGCACGGTGGGATGGGAATGCATGGCGGACCGGGTACCTGTGGTGCTTCCTGGAAAGCTACCCTGACCGATGAACAGAGGAACAAACTGGCCAAACTAAAACTGGAACATATGCAGATGATGGCGCCAGTTAAAGTGAAAATAAAGGGAGTTAAAGTTGAGCTGGCCACCTTGGTGACAACCGACAAGCCGGATATGAACGCTATCAACAAAAAAGTTGATGAGTTGACGGGTTTGAAGAACCAGAAGATGAAAAGAAAGTATGAATATATTGCCGCCAAACGAAAAGTGTTAAATGCAGAACAACAGGTCTTGTTTGATCTGCATGTCATGAAAAAAGCCTTGCACGGTAAAGGCAAAGGTCGCTGCAGACATTAAAGACAAAAATATTAATTAACCTGGTAATTAAAAAAGCCCTGGCGTTCGTCCAGGGCTTTTTTTATATCAAGTTTGATTGAAATAAATCGGCTACAGATTATTATGTAAAGGGTAGCTGAATTAGCTGAATTTCAAAACAGCAAGTACAAAAAGAAGAAAATTCAATAACATGTTTGAATCGGTTGAATTAGGACAGTCACTCAGCAAGAGGGAGTTCAAGGTCCAGGAACCCCAAACTCGCGCCCAATTACTGGAGTTACAGCGCCAATTACGAGATGCCAATATTGCGACTCTCATTATCGTGGCTGGTGTCGAGGCAGCGGGAAAGGGCGATGTGGTAAATCGCCTCAATAAATGGTTTGACAACCGGGGAGTGCAAACGCATGCCTTTTGGGATGAAACTGATGAGGAAAAAGAACGCCCGAAGAACTGGCGGTTCTGGAAACGCATGCCTGCACGTGGCACCACCGGCATCATGTTTGGTGGCTGGTACTGGAACCCGTTAAGAAATCGAGCGAATGGCAGAATCGACGACAGTGTGCTGGATGAGGTTAGTCGTTCGATAAGCGAGCACGAACGCATGCTGTCGCAAGACGGGATGTTGATTATCAAGATCTGGTTTCATCTGTCCAAAGACACCCATGTCCGACGGATGAAAAAGCGACGCGAATTACAAACGCAAGTGAAAGGCCTGCCGGCTGAAGGCGCCGGGGTAGAAACCTACGATGAATATCTCGTTGCGGCAGAGCGTTGCATTCGCTTGACAGACAGCGGCAAGTGTCCGTGGCACCTGGTTGAATCAGATGATAAATGGTTTCGTGATCATGAAGTGGGACGAATTCTGATATCAATGATGCACCAGCGTATCGAAGAACACCGGGTTGGCGATCGGCGGGCACAGGTTCACGAGCTGACCATGCCGCGTGATGACAGTACCTTGACGATACTTGACCATGTAGATTTAACCGAGGCGTTAGCGCCAGAAAAATACAAGAAATTACTGATACATTATAAACACCGATTGCATGAACTGGCCTGGCAGGCTTACGCCGCCAAAAAATCAACCATGATAGTGTTTGAAGGCTGGGATGCGGCAGGTAAAGGGGGAACCATTCGACGCATGACTTCGGCAATTGATGCCCGGTTATTTCGGTCGATTTCGATAGCATCACCAACGGATGAAGAACGCGCCCATCATTATCTCTGGCGGTTCTGGCGGCATGTGCCACGTGCCGGGTATATGACAATTTATGATCGGTCGTGGTATGGACGGGTGCTGGTTGAACGGGTTGAAGGTTACGCGGAACATTATGAATGGATGAGAGCCTACCAGGAAATCAACACCTTTGAAGAGCAGCTGGTTAACCACGGCGTTGTGTTGATAAAATTCTGGCTACATATCAGTCCCGAGGAACAACTGCGAAGATTCAAGGAAAGAGAGGAGCTGAGCTGGAAACAATACAAGATTACCAAGGAAGACTGGCGCAATCGTGAAAAATGGAATGACTATAAACAGGCGGTCAAAACGATGGTTGAGCACACCAGTACCGGGTTGGCTCCCTGGAGCCTGATTCCCGCCAATGACAAACTATTTGCCAGAGTGGAGGTACTGAAAACAGTTTGTGGGCAATTGTCCAGTTCTCTTCAGTAGAATTAATAGTTGCCTAATTGATCCTGGTATGTTGCGATTAATGGAGTAGCTGTGAAAATAAACGGTTCCTGCTTTTGCGGCGCAGTCAATTTTTCAGCGGTATCCCACACGCCATATCCATATATGCGTTGTTATTGTTCGTTCTGTCGTAAGACTTCCGGAAGCGGTGGTTACGGCATCAACATTATGGCGAAGGCCGATTCACTGGTTATTAAGGGTGAAAAGCATCTCCTCTTTCACTATGGCCGGGAACATGATCCACAAACGGATGAGTTAATAGAAAATCAGAATCGGCGCTATTTTTGTCGTTTTTGTGGCAGTCCGCTGTGGGCGGCGGACCCGCGCTGGGCAGAATCCATATACCCGTTTGCTTCCGCCGTCAATACCGCCTTGCCCCGACCACCTGAAATTGTTCATATTATGCTGGATTTTGCAGCGAGTTGGGTGGAAGTCCCTTCAGGGAAAGGGCATCTTCATTTCAACCGTTATCCCGATGAAAGTATCCTGGTCTGGCACAAACGTCATGACTTGTATGAAACGTAGGCGGGGCTTGTTGTATTATCTATCATACTATTTATGAAGACATTTACCTGTCAGTGCGGGAATACACTTCATTTCGAGAACACCCAGTGTCTGGTGTGTGGTCGGGTGCTTGGGTACTTGCCCGATCAGCAACAACTCAGCGCTTTGGAGCCAAGCGACAATGAACAGTGGCGTGCGCTGGACAACGGACGCTTATATCGTAAGTGTGACAATTATACACGACATGATATCTGTAACTGGTTGGTTCCGGCGGATGATAGCAACATCTACTGTGTCTCCTGTCGGCTTAATCACATCATCCCGAATTTGAGTGAACCGGAAAACCTGGTTCTCTGGTACCGGATTGAAGCCGCCAAACGTCGCTTGTTATACACACTGTACGGACTTGGATTACCGATAATCGGCCGTGATATCGATTCGCAACATGGCCTGGCCTTTGAGTTTCTTGCCGATCAGGGAAGAGATGATGAGTTCAGTAACAAGGTGACTTCGGAGCAGAGTGTGATCACCGGCCATCGGGCCGGCATGATTACCATTAACATAAAGGAAGCGGAAGATAGTGCACGGGAAGAGATCCGGGAAAAGATGCGAGAACGTTACCGTACCTTGCTGGGGCATTTTCGGCATGAGATTGGCCATTATTACTGGGAACGATTGATAAATCATACCTCCGGTGTTGATGATTTTCGTCACATATTCGGTGATGAACGGGTAAATTATCAACAAGCTCTGGATACCTATTACCAGGCAGGTCCTCGCCCTGGCTGGCAGGCAAACTGGATCAGTGCGTACGCCAGTTCGCATCCATGGGAAGATTGGGCCGAGACCTGGGCACATTACCTCCACATGGTTGATGCGTTGGAGACAGCGCAGGACTTCGGTTTCAGTATCGGTGGACAGCATGTGACGGCGCTGACGGCAGATACGCAGGCCACCGAGGGTTATATGAAGCGGGATCTGTTTGAAGTTTTACTGGATGACTGGGGACGCTTGTCGGTGGCGTTGAATGCGCTGAATCGCAGTATGGGACTGGCAGATGCTTATCCGTTTGTCATCTCCAGCAATATTCAGGACAAGCTTTATTTCGTGCATAAATTGATTACCGAAGAGTCATCCTAGCGCTATTTACCATTCTCCCAGTCAAACCGTGGTAATCGGTTAAATACTCGTCTTAATCCCTCGTTCCAGCGTTTTTGCAAGGTCTTGTAAAGTGGCGAATTGAGAGTCAGTTTCTGGTGATACGGTTGTTCCAGTGTGTCCTGATAGTAAATTGCCAGTTCGACCGGTGGGCCGACCGAGATGTTACTGCGCATGGTGGAATCCAGTGATACCAGCGCACAGCGAGCGGCATCTTCGAGGCTGGTGCTAGGCGAGATAATTCGATCCAGAATGGGTTTACCATACTTGTTTTCACCGATTTGCAGATACACCGTCTCGGGTGAGGCACTGATATAATTACCCTGTGGATAGACTAAATAGATCTCCGGGGATTTCCCTGCTATCTGACCGCCCAGGATAAAACTGGCCTCGCCACTGATTTGACTTTTCTTGAGTGACTCTTCATGTTGCTTCTGTTCTGTCTGACTCAGCTTGCCGATGTAATGGGCCACTTCATAGAGGTGTTCTGCGTTACGCAGGTTGAATTTGCAATCCGGATCTTCGAGGTCCTTGTTGATGATGTTGACGACGGCCTGTGAGGTAGCCAGGCTTCCGGCGGTAAGCAATACGACTACCCGTTCATCCGGCCAGATAAATCGGTGCATCTTGCTATAGGTCGTGATGTAATCGACTCCGGCATTGGAGCGAGAGTCTGAGGCGAACACCAGACCCTTGTTGACTTTGATTGCCAGGCAGTAAGTCATATTCCTTCCTTAGTGGTTAATATCAACAGGAACTGCACCAAAATAGTTCATTTTCTGTACCTTGAAAAGGGGATATTTGACAAAAGAAAACCAGTTTGCAATGTTGGAAATACCTGCGTTATTTTATGTTGCAATCCTTCATAAAGTCGTTATTGACCCATCATGACAATCCGCTGGGGCAGTTACAAAGTTAAAGGTTTTTATGATGAACTGATTCGGGTAACCGGTCGGCCAAGGCCGGCTGCGCAGGCAGTTTGCCAGTTCTTGCGTCAGCTGAAAGACAGGGATATAGAGGAATACAAGGTTGCCGCGGATACTGCTATTCATGTTATGGGTATCACCTTCACTGTGTATACGGAAGAGGAGGGTTCCATCGATCGCGCCTGGCCGTTCGACATTATTCCGCGCATTATCGATAAGAATGAATGGCAGTCTATCGAAGCCGGGCTAAGACAGCGGGTCGAAGCCCTGAACCTGTTTATTGATGACCTGTATCATCAACAGAAGATAGTCAAAGACAAGATATTCCCGGCTGAACTACTGGAAGACTCCAAAAATTTTCGCAAAGAGTGCATGGGAGTTAATCCTGCATACGGAGTCTGGTCCCATATTTGCGGTTCCGATCTGGTGCGTGACAAGGATGGCACCAACTATGTACTGGAGGACAACCTGCGCGTGCCTTCCGGTGTTTCTTACATGCTGGAAAATCGTCAGGTCATGAAGCGTGTTTTCCCTGAGTTGTTTGATCAGTACAGTATCCTGCCGGTTGATGATTATCCCTCCCAGTTGTATGACACCCTTGCGGCACTATCACCGCGTCCCGGTGACCAACCGGAAATTGTGGTCCTGACACCCGGTATCTACAACTCGGCCTACTTTGAACATGCCTATCTGGCACAACAGATGGGCGCTGAGCTGGTAGAAGGCAGTGATCTGGTCGTTAGCGATGATGATATTGTTTACATGCGTACCATCGAAGGGCTTGCCCGGGTGGATGTCATTTACCGGCGGATTGATGATCTGTTCCTTGACCCCGAGGCCTTTAATCCTGATTCCATGCTGGGCGTCCCCGGTTTGCTGCGTGCCTGGCGGGCAGGCAATGTTGCCCTGGCCAACGCACCCGGGGCAGGCGTGGCTGATGACAAGGTGGTCTATAGTTATGTCCCGGAAATCATTAAATATTACCTGGATCAGGAAGCCCTGCTACCCAATGTACCTACCTACCGTTGCAACAACAAAGCAGAACGGGACCATGTGATCGCCAATATCGACAAACTGGTGATCAAGCCGGCAAATGAATCCGGTGGCTACGGGATGTTAATCGGGCCACAAGCCAAAAAGGAGGAATGTGAAAAATTTATTCACCTGATTCGACGTGATCCACGCAATTACATAGCCCAACCCCTGTTAACTTTGTCAACAGCGCCGACGCTGGTAGGCAACCGGGTAGAACCGCGTCATCTGGATTTACGTCCTTTCATTCTGAGTGGCAAAAAGACGTTTGTGACAACCGGGGGCCTGACGCGGGTGGCGTTACGCAAAGGATCCACCGTTGTGAATTCATCCCAGGGTGGTGGCAGCAAGGACACCTGGATTGTCGATATGGAGGGATGAGACATGCTGTCACGGGTAGCGAATAACATATACTGGATGGCCCGTTATATCGAGCGCGCAGAAAACACGGCCCGTCTCATCAATGTGAATACCCATTTATTGTATGACCTGCCGAAACGCATCCGGCTTGGGTGGGAACCCATTATCGATATCACCGGCAGTCGAAGTGTTTATTACGATTTGTATGAAGAGGCGGATGAGCGTGGGGTGATTCGTTTTATCGCCATCGACACCCGGAATCCAGCTTCAATTTTGAACTCACTGTCCCTGGCACGGGAAAATGCCCGCACCATTCGTGATATTATCCCGCGCGAAGCCTGGGAACAGGTAAACCAGTTATACCTGTCCGCCAAGAATGATGCGCAAAGTATTCTGACTCATCGACACCGTTATGATTGCTTGCGTCGCATCATCAGCGGTGCCCAGGCCCTCACAGGCCTGTTGGCAGGAACCATGACGCACGATGAAGGCTATGAATTTCTGCGAATGGGAAGGAACCTGGAACGCGGGGACATGACAACCCGCATTATCGATGTGCGTACCGCGTCTCTTTTACCCGAGTTATCCGAAGACCTTACGCCGTTTGAGAATATTCAGTGGATGAGTGTGCTCAAATCGCTGACTGCCTACCAGATGTACCGGCGGGAAATGCGCCTTCGTGTAGGGCGGGCCTATGTCTTGAAATTCCTGTTACAAGAAAGACGATTTCCCCGTGCGCTTTACCATACCTTGTGTGAGGTTGAAAGCTGTTTGCAATTATTACCCCATAATGAAAAACCTTTGAAGGTTTTGGGACAACTGCAACGCAAGGTGCAACGTACCAAGCCTCATACGCTGGTGCAGGAAGAGTTGCATACCTATATTGATAAAATACAGTTGGGTCTTATCAAAGTGCACAATCAGATTCAGGCGACATATTTCTAATCTGAGATGCCAGCGCGACGTTAGGTTGGGCAGCCTGATGATAGCCGACAAGTCATTATTCAACAGTAATAAAACTCCTGGATGAGCGAGAGCCCTTCCGGCATATGTTGAAACTGATGGTTACCACCTTCATACATGATTACCTGGGCGCAATCACGATACCGTGTCACAGCTGTGTGATAATCTATGACCTCATCACCCTTATCCACAAGTAACAGTGTGGGTACGGGGTTGGCGCAGGGCACTGGCACATCGAGTTCGAGTAATGCGTCGAGATGGTTCTGGGTCAGGATGTAGGATTCACCTGTATAGAAATTGGTATTTTTGCCCAGAAATTCATGTAGTGTGGTCAGCGGCATTAAGGCGGGATTAATCAGTACTAATTTCAATCTGAAGCGATGTGCCAGATATTGTGCATAGTAGCCACCCAGCGAGGAACCAACCAGCATGAGCGCCGGCTCACGGGTTGTATGTTCTTCAACGAGGCTTTCAAGATGAGCGATGGCCTGTTGGGGATCGTGGTGGTAGGTGGGTGTCAGGACAGGTATGTTTTCCAGATTCTCTTTCAAAAACCTGCCCTTGGCTGATTTACCCGTGCTGTTAAACCCATGCAGATAAATGATCATGATCCGTAGTAGTAATCTGGGTCAGTTATAAAAAAACAGTAATTTTCTAATGGAATAGTGAAACCAGGCTTTCTTCAGGAGTCCAGCTTGATTCTTCACGAATAGACTCTATATATTTGCCATAACTCATTGCAATTATGCTGCATCATCAGGAGGGATAGATGATAGACGAACTCACAGACGAACAGAAAGAAGAACTGGTTCTGGGTATCCGTGACAGGGATGAAACATTTGAAAGCTGGACAGAAGACACAGCGCGAAAACTTGCACAGGAGGAAAAAATCGAGCTAACCGATGGGCACTGGTCAGTCATTCGCTACCTGCGGGAGTATTATGATAAGCACGGTGCCGTGAGTCATGCCCGGATTTTGACCGAAGCATTGGAAGAAAAATTCCAGATCCAGGGTGGCTTGAAATATTTATACACCCTGTTCCCGGATGGACCAGTGAGCCAGGGCGCCAGAATTGCTGGTATCCCGGTGCCCGCTGACAGTAAAAATTCCTCATTCGGCTCGGTAACCTAGTATCCTATATCACAGGCGCAGTCAGCCGGCAGTGCAGGGCCAGACTTTCTTCAAACACAAGTTTCACGGGCCAGGTCCGTGAGGGCGACACTCTATTATTTATATGACCCCATGTGTAGTTGGTGCTGGGGTTTCAAACCCGTATGGCAAGACCTGAAAACCCGTCTCCGGGATGAAGTGAATATTGTCTATGTTGTCGGCGGACTTGCTCCGGAGAGCCAGCAACCGATGGATCCCAGGATGCGATCCTATCTGCAGGAGACCTGGTGCAAAATTACCGAAGTTACCGGGGTCGAGTTCAATCATGATTTCTGGCGTGTAAATACGCCACAGCGTTCGACGTATCCGGCCTGCAAGGCCGTTCTGGTAGCACGCCAGTACGGACTGGAACTGGAGATGTTTGCTGCCATTCAGCGGCTTTATTATCAACAGGCCGGGAATCCATCCGACTACGAAAATCTATATGCATTGGCTGAAGAACTCGGACTGGATCGAGAGCAATTTATCGAACAAATCCATTCCGCCGAGGTTGCTGAACTGTTACAGCAGGAGATCAAGCTGACAGAGCAACTTGGCGCACAGGGGTTTCCCAGTCTGGTCCTGGTCAGGGATGATACCGCACACTTTATCGAGCACAGCTATACGGATATCGAGGAGAATCTCAAAAGAATTCGTGCGCTGTTGGCTTAGGACGTCACGCCCGAATGAGCTGCATCCCTTTTCTCATGCTGTCATTCAGGTAGCAGCATTCCGCGAATGGTGAAATAGAGCATCGCAGCCATCAATCCTGACATGGGGACGGTAATGACCCAGGCCGCGACGATTTTCAAAAAAGCTGAGCGCTTTACCAGCTCCTTGCGATAGACCTTACGCAGTGCCTTGCGCTCTTCCTTGGTGATAATCGGGGTTGTCTTTTTGGCCTTGGCCTGGCGTTTCAGTTCTTTCAGCATCAAACCTTTTTTGGTAATCGAGGCGCGATCAAATTTTTCCAGAAATGCCTCGACTTCTTGTTGGTCTTTACCGGCGTGATGCCGCTTAATCTCGTCAATCATCCTGGCGTAACTGGCTTTGAGGAACTCGCGCAGGAAACCGACTCCGAATATCGCGCCAACGGCAATGTGGGTCGAGCTGACAGGTAATCCCAGTTGACTGGCGAATATCACAGTGATGGCTGCAGCCATGGCGATACAAAAAGCACGGATCTGATCCAGTTCGGTGATCTCCGAACCCACGGTACGAATCAATTTGGGGCCATATAAGGCGAGCCCGATGGCAATGCCGAGCGCACCCACCAGCATCACCCACAAAGGGATGGCGGCTTTGGTTGCCACGCCCTGTCCGATAATTACCGCATTGATGGCCGCCAGGGGGCCCACGGCGTTGGCCACGTCATTGGCGCCGTGCGCAAAACTGAGCAAGGCAGCGGCAAAAATCAAAGGCACGGTAAACAGACGATTGATGCTGTGCTTGTCATTTTGAAGATTATTGGCACGCTTGTCGATCCTGGGTTTAATAAGGAAATAGACAATCACAGCGATGACAAGGCCAATCAGGGTGGCTTCATGAAATTCAATTTTCCAGATTTTTTTCAGCCCCTTGAGGATCAGATAGGTACTGAAAGCCCACGCCATAGCGGCAACCAGGAGAGGCACCATTTTACGCGCTGCCGCGCTCATGTCTGTCTGATAGGTGATCGTCCGTTTGATGAGGTAAAGGAAACCGGCCGCAATCAAGCCCCCGCATACCGGAGATATCACCCAGCTGGCCGCGATCGCTCCCATTTTGCTCCAGTTGGCGACTTCCCATCCACCAGCGGCGATCCCGGCGCCCAGCACGGCGCCGACGATGGAATGGGTGGTGGAAACCGGGGCACCCAGTGCGGTGGCAATGTTCAACCAGATGGCGCCCGCCAGTAGGGCCGCCATCATCAACCACACAAAGATGTCCGGGTCGGTGATCATCGACGGATCGATGATGCCTTTTTTGATGGTGCTTACCACATCACCACCGGCAATGAGGGCGCCGCAGGCTTCAAAGATGCCCGCGATCAGAATCGCCCCGGCCAGGGTCAGAGCCTTGGAACCCACCGCCGGACCAACATTATTGGCGACATCATTGGCGCCTATGTTGATGGCCATATATGCCCCAATGACCGCCGCGATAACGAGCATGGTGTTGCCGGGAATATCGCCGACCTGGATATTGGCAAAGAAGATAATGCCAATGATGAAGATCAAGCTGAAGCCGAGGCGGAATAACTCACGTCGGCCGAAGCGGGTGGCTTGTTCGATCGAGGCAATATCTTTAAGTTCCATATATTTCTGGCCTGCTGGTTCACCCCGAAACAGGATTGGACGCCTTCACCCAGACAGTTCTGCCGGAAGAGTAATTAACCCAGTGTGTCGGTATGTTATTTGCCAATAAAATCAATAATATAAATAAGAATATAGTGTCATAAAATTGTAACAATTAATCGGTCGGCGGGGTGTTGAAAAAATCGCCAATCACATAATTAATATCTCCACTCCGGGGCATAGTCTGACCGGCCAGCACTGTTGGAGCCGGGAGATTAAGGCCTTCAGTGAATCCGGAGTGGTCACGTATCCCGGGTGTTTGTGGAAAATGAGCTTGCGATCAACAGGAAACCAGATTCCCGCGGTAGGATGTTTTGTTACGTTCTCACTTTGTTTCTATTATTTAGTGAGACATGCAGGAATGCGGCAGTCATACGGATGTTACGAGTAATAACAGACGATACGAGAGGGGAAAATCATGCCATTGGTGCTCAGGTCAGATGCTTTTGATGCGGGAGGAGTGATACCTCTGAAATATACTTGTGAGGGTGATGATGTGGCGCCGCCATTGGAGTGGGAGGGGGTTCCGGAAAAGACCCGCAGTCTGGTACTGATAGTTGATGATCCCGACGCACCGGATCCCGCCGCACCCAGAATGACCTGGGTGCATTGGGTGGTAGTCAACCTGCCTGCCGATGTACATGGCTTACCCGAAGGTGCAACGGCGAAAATGTTACCGGCTGGTAGTCAGCAAGGCATGAATGACTGGAATAAACCTGGCTATGGCGGTCCCTGTCCACCGGTTGGCAGGCATCGTTATTTTCACAAGTTGTATGCGCTGGATACCGTACTGGAAGATTTGGACACCCCAACCAAGGCGCAGGTGGAAGCGGCAATGCAGGGACACATCATCGCCCAGGCCGAACTGGTGGGCACCTACAAGAAAACCGGCAAATAATCATTAACTGTCTCATGAGCTGGCCAGGTCGTGGGATATTGCCAGAGACGAAGCGTCTAAAAGAAAAAAGGAGAACGGCATGAGTGATGAACTCAAAGCGCATTTGAAAGAACGTAAAACATGGCTGCGTGGTTTGTATATGCTGTTATTTGTGGTTTTTTATAGCGTCGCCGAAATTGTGATTTCCGCGGTCGTACTCTTCCAGTTCCTCATGGCGTTGTTTACCGGGCGAACCAATGAGCGATTAGTTAAGTTGGGGCAAAGCCTGGCGAGTTATGTATATCAGATATTACAATTTCTTACTTTCAACAGTGATTATCAACCCTACCCGTTTGGTGCCTGGCCAAAAGGGCCACCGAAGGAATCAGCGAAACGTCGTAAAGCCGCTGCGGGAACAGAGGTGAATGACGATATTCAGGATTTCGAGCAGTTGCGCGACAATGATGGAGATTAAATGCATTTGGATTTAAATCGGTAAATAACGTCATGCGCACTTCCGTGTATATTTACTAGAAATGTTCATAAAATCAGTCGTTTCGAGCATTAACCTAACCGTTCTGGTATGCAGCTTCACCTGGGTTACGGTTGTTTGTGCCAGTGAAGGACAATCACCAGCTGAGCCGGAGAGGTGGTTTGAGGAGTGGGAGCAAAACGGAACAAATTCGGTTAATGAAGGGAAATTGCGATTTCTCCTTGAGGCACCTGCCAAACCCGTGTTGCATTCCTTGAACCGGCTGACAGTCCTTACCAGCAGTCTTGATGATGGATGGGTTGGCCTGTCCCAATGTTATCAAAATCTTGATCCCGTAGCGGACGCAGAAATCGTCTACCGATATAAAGCAATGCGTGATCTGAGAATCATCAAGTTCAGGAATATCGGCAAGGCATGGATTGAAGGCCAGTCAATTCAGTTGACAAATGTCGGGAAACAGGCAGAACTCTGTATTACGGCCCTGGTGCGGATTTTTTATCAAAATGCAGATGGGAGTTTCAGCCTGGTAAACGGGCCATTCCATCGCAAATTTCTGGATGGGTACTATCCTTATCATTTGACCCTGGAAGTGAATTACCCCGCATCCAGATTAAAACTCAAGCAGATTATACCGGCAGAACAGCCGGGGTTCAGGGTGAAAAATGAAAATGGTAAGTTGATAGTGGAAGGATTGTTTGAGGGTATCCTGAATGTAGAAATGATTTTTTTGCCGCACTTGTCTGGTTAACGAAGCGAACTGGCTGTTGATGTCTGAATTATTTATCAATAAGACGGCGTTAAGGAAATTTGTACGTGAAGAGCTTGGTTGTACCTGCGACGACGAGGTATTCGAGGCAATCAGCATTGTGCACAAGCCACAGGGCGAAGAAAATGTTGATACGGGCTATTTGCTGAAAATCGGCGGCAAATTACTGGTTTACCTGATTGAACCCGAAATACAGGAGTTGCTGGCAGGTAAGCTGGAACAGATTTTTAAGTGGGGACGTGAAATGCGAGACAAAGGTGGGTATAACCGTTTTCGCCTGGTTGTGATGACGCCGGATGTTGATTTGCTTGGGGAAAATCTGCAGCGGCATTTTAGTACTTTACCAAAGCTTGATGAGAGACTGCATTTACACGTTATCAGGCGTGACAAGATGCCGCTTGAAGCAATTTTCCGTGGTAACACCAACGCGCGAGACTAACTATTCTAAACATGAATGATTGACAGGGTTATTTCTTTTTAAAAATATTTGCCTGATCTATAGTTATAAACAAACAGTCTGAATCAGTTTTATAGCTATTTGTCAACACGAAACAGTCACAGGGGGAGGAGTCAACATGGCGATGGCGAAGAAAAAAACAAGCAAGAAAAAAACGGCAGCTAAAAGAAAAGCAACGACAGGGAAAAAAGTCGCCAAGAAAAAGACAGTAGCTCAAAAAAAGGCTGCAGCCAAAAAACGGGCGGCAGCGAGGAAGAAAACAGCCGCCAGGAGACGGGCAGTTGAGGCGAAACGCAAGGAAGCCATGGCGAACTTGAGAGAGAAATTGCGGGACACCAAGGAAGAATTAAAGACTTTAAGAAGGGTAACAGCGGAAAATCTGAAATCGACCAGGGACGTTGCCAGGGCAGAAATGGATGTTCTAAAAGAACAACTCGCAGCAGCATTGAAACGTGAAAGGGAATTAATGAAACTGGGAGAAAAGAAAGCCAAGGCGATGCTAGCTGCGGGAGAGAGATGGGAAAGAAAGCAGGTGGCAAGGATAAAAAAAATATCCTCCAAGAAAAAAAGTCGGCCCAAGAAATCAACCGTATCCTGAGATTTATAATATAAAAACGGTCTGCAAAGACCGTTTTTATTCTGTACTGTCAATATGTCTCCTGGTTAACGTATGCCTATAATAAAGCAAGTTTTACTGGCGGTTGGATACGGCTTTACCGGGGCGTTAATCACCATAATCATCGTATATTCTGCGTATTTGCAAAATCGGCCGGGGCTTGAATCCTGGCATCGGGTCGAATTGGAGGAAGAATTTACAGTAGATAAAGCCGGGTCAGTTCGGACTATTAAAGAATATTTTGAACTGGAAGATCAGTTGTTTCACAAAATAAGACAGAGAGTTTATCAAAAAAAGGGTGAAGCCGAGAAAAATCGTTTGAACCGATATTATGCAGGTAGCTTGTCGGACCCGGCAAAGCAAAAACCTGACTGGAATCGTTCCTTTGAGTTCAAGCAGAAAAATCCACGTGGTGGGGTGTTATTGCTACATGGCTTATCTGATTCACCCTACAGTATGCGCTCCCTGGCAAGGCTGTTTCAGGCCCAGGGCTACTATGTGCTTGGATTACGCTTGCCGGGTCATGGCACTATCCCGGCAGGGTTGGTAGATGTAAATTGGCAGGATTTTGCTCTTGCTACACGTATTGCGGCTCAGCATGTGCGACAGGAGATCGGTGCTGATAAATCGTTCTATATGGTTGGGTACTCAACCGGTGCCGCGCTTGCTGTGGAATATTCCTTGGCGATTCTGGAAGGAGAAAAATACCCGGCAGCAGACGGGTTAGTGCTGATTTCACCGGCAATCGGTGTGACTCCAATTGCTATCCTGGCCAGGTATCAGGCAAAACTGGCGGCGCTTCCCGGCTTGGAAAAATTTGCCTGGGATTCAATTCAACCTGAGTTCGATCCTTACAAGTATCAGTCATTTGCGGTCAATGCAGGTGATCAAATATATCGCCTGACTCGCCGTATAGAACAACGCATCAATCGACTGGACAAAGGACATGGAGTAACCGGTATGCCAGTTGTGCTTGCCTTTCAGTCAGTTGTGGATGCCACCGTGTCTACTCAGGCATTGGTAAAGATATTGTTTAAAAGAATGGCGGCGGAAGGGCATGAACTGGTGTTGTTTGATATTGACCGTAGCGCCCATATAGAACCATTTATCGCCTATGACCCTGTTAATAATATCAAGGAGTTATTTGCCGAACCGGTATTACCGTTTACAACAACAATACTGACAAATATCAGTGAAGAAACCCAGGAAATTTATGCGCGACGTAGATTGGCAGGTCCTGCGAAGGTGTCTGGAGAACGCCTTGGACTTGTCTGGCCTGATGGTATTTATTCCCTGGCACATACGGCATTGCCATTTTCACCAGATGATCCCTTGTATGGGGCGAGTGCACCAAAAAAACAAAACCTGATTTATCTTGGCCGGATTGATCTACGTGGAGAACGGGGTTTGTTTATTGTGCCGGCTGCAGAATTATTGCGCCTCAGTTACAATCCATTTTATGCATATATCGAAAATCGGATAATTATGCTTTTAGATGAACGGCGGCAGGGGCAATAACAAAAGAGATTGTCAAGGTAATATACATAACAGATTGTTGCCAATCAAAACAGTGATAACTATTTTCGGTAACGAACAATGCTGGAAAACATACCGGGCATATTAAAGTCGATAGCAACTGCCTATTCAGGGCTTAAGGCCCTGTCAGATATGAATGCAAAAACCAGGGGCAATGCCCGTGCGCTGGTAGAGGAGCTGAAGGATAATTCAAGATTATGCTGGCTGGTTATCGAAGATGATGTGGCAGTTAAGAAAATTATTCCCAGTCTTTCCTATACAGTATACGATCGACTTAACAAGGCCGGTTTCGACTTCAATGCATTGAAACGCAAAAAGATTCGCGACTATGCGCAATTAAAGCAAAGTGATCTGGAAAGCTGGACTGGTAAATCTACCCACGAGCTTATTGAAAACATTTACGACAAAATAAAAAACCTGAAAACGACATATAAATACGCGCCGGACAGTGGGAAACACAGATGGAAGGCGCGTGTAATAAATATTCAGAAGCGGATTCTATTGCTGGTAAAACATCTACGAGATTGATCGCACTGCTTTTGTGATATTAGTCAAATTATTGCACAAGGATGGTGCGGTTAAACTCTCCAAACCGACTTTTTATGCGGGCAATATTCTTGCCGCTATACTTATTAGTATTGATTGCTTAATCTAACAGACAGGATAAACCATCAATTTCAGCTAAACATTACAAGGGTTACGGCAATGAAACTTGGATTAATCGGTCTGGGTCGAATGGGTGCCAATATGGCACGTCGATTGCGTCGAGGGGATATCGAAGTAGCGGCCTTTAACCGCAATTTTGACGTTACCCGGTCGCTTGCTGAAGCAACCGGAATTATCGCCGCCAAATCAGTGACTGAGCTGGTTGAAATGTTGCCTGCCCCGCGTGTGGTCTGGTTGATGTTACCGGCCGGGGATATTACGCAGCAATATGTTGATGAATTGACGGGCTTGCTCAAGCCCGGGGATATCCTGGTTGATGGTGCCAACTCTTATTATAAGGATTCCATTCGTCGCGCCGGACTGCTGACTACGCACGGGATTCATTTTATCGACGCCGGTGTTTCAGGGGGTGTCTGGGGGCTGGACAATGGCTACGCATTGATGGTCGGAGGGGATGTCGACCCTGTGCGAAATATCGAACCTGTTCTCAAGGTGCTTGCACCTGCGGCAGACAAAGGCTGGTTGCATTGTGGTCCGGTTGGGAGTGGTCATTTTACCAAGATGGTACACAACGGCATCGAATACGGCATGATGCAGGCGTATGCGGAAGGTTTTGCCTTGATGAAAGCAAGAGAGGACTTTTCGCTTGATCTGGCAGCCATTGCCGAGACCTGGCGACATGGTAGTGTGGTACGAAGCTGGCTCCTGGATCTGAGCGCCGAGTTTCTGCAGCAAGATCAAACACTGGATGATGTAGAAGCCTATGTTGCTGATTCCGGTGAAGGCCGCTGGACAGCACTGGAAGCGGTTGAACAGGGTGTACCCGCGCCGGTAATGAGTCTGGCACTAATGATGCGTTTTGCCAGTCAGGGGAATAATGATTATGCCGCCAAGATGTTGGCTATGATGCGCAAAGGATTTGGCGGCCATGCGTTAAAGACAAAAGAGTAAACATTATGGAAAATTTACTGGGTCCCTGCCACTTTGTCATATTTGGCGCCACGGGCAATCTTGTTACCGACAAGTTACTACCGGCTTTGTATCATCTTGAGGCTGCAGAGCGGATTAACAAGGATCTTCGTTTTGTTGCATTTGCCAGGCGTAAATGGAGTGATAAAGAATGGAGCCAGCATATGCAACAAACGCTGCGAGACAGGCTGGGTACGCATTTTAATGAAAATGTTTATCAGCGCTTTGCCGCGCGATTCGAGTATTTTGAAGGGGATCATAATGATCCTCAGGCCTATCAGGAACTGCTGGATGTACTGTCGCAACCCTGTGAGTACCGTTGTGAAAATATTGTCGTATATCTGGCGATCCGTCCCGCGGACTTTATCGGTGTCGTTACCCAGCTTCACGAAGCTGGATTCAGTGAAAGTTTCGGACAGTTGCGCATCGTGGTGGAAAAGCCGTTCGGTGAGGATATTGAGAGCGCCAAGATGTTAAACAGCCGGCTACATGAATACTTTAGCGAGGAACAGATCTATCGTATTGATCATTATCTGGGCAAGGAAACAGTTCAAAATCTGCTGGTATTTCGTTTTGCCAATACATTGATTGAGCCCATCTGGAACCGGAATTATATCGATCATGTCCAGATTACTGTGGCAGAAGATAAGGGGATTGGAACGCGCGCGGGCTACTTTGATAAAACCGGTGCCCTGCGGGACATGTTGCAAAATCATTTAATGCAATTGATGACAGTAGTTGCGATGGAACCTCCGGCAGTACTAGATGCCGATGCCTTGCGTGACGAGAAGGTCAAGGTATTGAGGTCAATCCGACCTATCCCGAGACGAGCGGTGAGTTCCTATGCCTTTCGTGCCCAGTATGATCGCGGCAATCTCAATGGTCAGCCGGTAGCCGGTTATCAGGATGAAGAAGCGGTGGAAAAACATTCGACAACCGAAACCTTTGTCGCTGCAAAATTCTATATTGATAACTGGCGCTGGCGCGGTGTGCCGTTTTATTTGCGAACCGGCAAACGCATGCCGCAGCAGATGTCAGCCATCAGTATACGTTTCAAGCATCCACCACAGCAATTATTTCGCGAGACGCCACTGGAAAATATCGAACCTAACTGGGTTGTGTTGTCGATCCAGCCAAACGAATGCATGCACATGGAGATCCATGCCAAGCAACCCGGGCTGGACATGAACACCCGTACGGTAAAACTTGTTGCCTCTTATCGGGAAGATGATGAACAGCCGCTTGAAGCTTATGAAACATTATTGCTGGATGTGATTGAAGGTGACCGTAGCCTGTTTATTCGCTTTGATGAGGTGGAATGGGCCTGGCGGGTCGTGGATCCCATATTGCGGCAGTGGTCACACGACACGACCTATATTCATGCCTATCCTGCGGGTACCTGGGGACCGGAAGAAACCACGCGCCTGTTTGACAGTGAAGATCATGTGTGGCGCAACCAGATCTGATGCGATGCGGACTCAACAACGTCGTTGGCACAGTTATTCCACTACCGATGATTTAATTCGCGACGTGGTGGCACAAGTCAGTGCCTTCGCACAGGAATGTATTGCCCGGCGCAGTGTTTTTCATGTGGTCCTCGCTGGTGGTACGACACCCCGAGCTGTCTACGAAGAGCTGCGTTATATCAAGACTGACTGGTCTGCCTGGCATGTTTATTTCGGGGATGAACGTTGTTTGCCCGCAGGTGCTGGAGACCGGAATGACACCATGGCACAACAAAGTTGGTTACAGCATGTCAGCATTCCTTCCCGACAAATTCATGCCATACCCGCAGAGTTAGGCAACCTGCAGGGTGCCGAGACCTATCGGCAGGTGGTGCAACCGGTAGAACTGTTTGATCTGGTACTCTTAGGTCTGGGAGAAGACGGCCATACGGCCAGTCTGTTCCCCGGCCAGACATTGGGTGACGAAAAGAACGCCCCCGCTGTCCTGGCAGTGTCTGATGCCCCCAAACCGCCGCCGGAACGCATCAGCCTGAGTGCTCACCGGCTAAGCCAGGCCAGGCAGGTCTGGTTTCTGGTCACGGGAGAGGCGAAGCGCCGGGCGGTTGTAAACTGGCAAGATCACGGCACGATACCGGCTGCCTCGATTTGTCCGCAAAACGGGGTCGATATTTACACGGACCTTGCACTCAAACCCGGTGATTGATCGGATTAGCAACTTACTGTCGGTAGTTAATAAATTTTCTGTGTTTATGATCAAACTGATTGAATTTGTTTAGAAAACAAGCCTGCTCTTTGTTGCGTCAGGCGGAGAGAGAGAAACAGGACTACCGCAATGAGGGTGAAAGTCCTTCTGCGACCGGGAGATAATCACTTTATTGCACGAATTATTAGCCAAAAAAGCCGCGGCAAACAATTTTCACCGACGCCAATGTGTTTTAAGATGTCACAGTCAATATCAGCCTGGTGAGTACGTATAAAAACACCATAAGCCGCTACTCATGTACCGCGATTTCTTTCAACTTGATGATTACCCATTCCGTCTCACGGCCGATGCGCGGTATTTTTTTATGGGCGAAGGTCATGGGCGCGCCACGGCTTATCTGAATTATTTGCTCCATGTGCGTGATGGCATCGGTGTGATTACGGGTGAACCCGGGGTGGGTAAATCCGTGGTATTGGAACATGTCCTGGCAGAGCAGAAAAATGACGTGGTTCTGGCCCGTATTCAGCAGACCCAGTTGACGGCGGCTGAATTTCTGATGGCCGTCTGTCTGCAATACGGCCTCAATCCGGAGTCCAATGACAAGGCGAAACTGATTGAAGCCCTGTATCGCTTTTGCCGTAAAACCCATTTTGCGGGCAAAGTCGTATTGCTGGTTGTGGATGAGGCGCAACGTCTCAAGCCCCAGGTTCTGGAAGAAATTCGTCTGTTCGCCGGTCTGGAAAAAGATGGTCGGAAACTGATCCATGTGATCCTGAGCGGTCAACCCGATCTGAATCTGCTGTTAAGCCCGCAACATAAGGATGCTATGTCGCAGCAAGTGCGACTGAATTGCCATATCGAACCCTTAAAACAGGAAGAAGTCAGCCGGTATATCGAGTATCGCTTATGGATCGCAGGGGGCGAGCATACGGTGGCATTTCCCGATGAATTACTACCCCTGATTATGCGTTATACCGGCGGTATTCCGCGCCTGATAAATGTGTTATGCGATATGACCCTGATCGCTGCCTGTATGCGTAATAACCGCTTCGTGGATGAAGCCGCAATGCTGGCGGCACTTCGCAAACTCGAATGGCCACCCTATGTTGAGCGAACCGGTAATCTACCCAAAGAATATCTGTTACCCCGTCCCGGTCCCGTGCATAACAAAAACCAACCTCGAATTGCGGTGTATAACCGGGGACGAATTATTGCGGAGTATAAACTGGACAAAGAGCGCCTGCTGATAGGTCGGGAGTCAAAGCAGGATATTTGTCTGGATACGCCCAAGACCAGCCGCTCGCATGCCCAGATCGTGAATATCGATGGCAGATATTATTTGCAGGATTTAAACAGCACCAACGGGACCTACATAAAAAAGCAGCTCGTCACCTGGCATCCCCTCGATAACGGCGACCATATTCGGATCGCTGACTATGTCCTGGTATATCAGGAAGCAGGAAGCAGCCGTGTAGAAAGCAGGATTGAAAAAACCGGTTCGATCAGCAAAATCGACAATCCCTGATTCCTCTGGCAGCTGATTGCCTCAAAATTATTTCAGCTCCGACCCATCCTGACGATATCAAATCATATGACACTGACCGTTGGGGTCAGGGAATATCGTGCTTTAATTTTGTATCCAAGGATCCGCTGCTTAATATGTACCGAATCTGTCCCAAATGTGGCTTCAAGCGTGATCTCACTGATGCCGAGGCGGCAGATGATTGCCCCGCCTGTGGTTTGGTGTTTTCCAAATGGATGAAACAACAGTTTCATGATCCGTCTTCATCAGGTAACACTCGAGATCGTGTCACGGCTTCTCGAAAATCCTCCATTCGACGAGCCGTGTCAGCGTTACTGTATGCGGGTAATCTTGCCGGTGAAGCCAGGTTCTTTGGTTATCTGTTGATTTATCTGTGTTTTTTTCTCTGGGGCTGGAGTTTTATGCTATCGGATCTGAAAAGTCCGGCACTAAATGCCTCTTTTATGCATAACATCAATCTGGTGTTTCATGAAGCGGGGCATGTCCTGTTTCGATTGTTCGGTAATTTCATGGCCATCCTCGGGGGAAGCCTGATGCAATTACTTGTGCCGCTTATTGTCATGCTGGTGTTTATTTTCAGGCAGCATGATAATTTTGCCGCGTCCCTCGGTTTATGGTGGCTGGCGCAGAGTATGATGGACCTGGTGCCATATATCAGTGACGCCAGGTCTCAGGAAATGTGGTTGCTGGGTGGTGTTCAGGGCAAGGATATGCCAGGTATCCATGACTGGAACAATATCTTGTCGCATCTGACTATGCTGGAATACGATCATGCATTGGCTTCTGCAGTTATTGTATTGGCAATGGGTTTGATGACGGTGTCATTCATCTGGGGTGCACTGGTATTAAAAAACATGCATAAATTGAGATCTGCTGCAGGATGAATTTATCACCATAAGGGGTAACAGATATGCCAAATAAAGTGGTTGGGCTTATATTGATCATTGTTGGTATCGGAGTGTTGTACTGGGGGTACAATGAGTCCCAATCAGTCGCTTCCCAGGTCTCAGAAGCCTTCTCAGGTGCTCCGCAGGATAAGGTGATGTATAAATTTATCGGTGGTGCAGTGGTACTGGTTGTTGGTATATATCTGGCGATAAGAAGAGCCTGACAAACTTTCGCCCAAACAAATACAACATTCCCTGATAAATTACCTGTGTAACGGTTAAAAACGGTTTTTTCATAAACTGCTGCTGAAACCGCCTTTAAAACAACTGGTTTTGGACGAAGTCTAAACAAATTCTATTATTGCTTTGTTTTTTCAAAGACTTAATCAGACAAGAAAAAAGTGCCGTTTTGATTGAAAAATGCTATAAATAGTAGAGCTTTTTCGATCGGGAGGACGCGCATGATTGAACGACGTTTACATAAACGTGAGTTGGTCGATGCCCCGGTACGTTTGTATCATCCTGTGATTGGTTCCCTGACTGGTCGAATCCGTGATGTCTCCAAAGGCGGTATGTTTATCGACCTGGATGATGTACCCGAACTGCATGTGGGAGAATGTGATGGACGGCTCCATTGTAAATTGATGAACATCGACGTGCTCTTTTATATGGAGTGTGTTCGGATTACGGGTGAAGGTGTAGTTCTGGTGCATGTTGAGGAGCAATCTGAAATACCCTCGATCTCGTCTGATATGCAGCCTGCCTTTTAAAACATCTGTATTCTTTCTAACAATAACCCCGAATTTTTTATTTCATCCTGCCAACTGGCAGGATGAAATGACTTTATTTTGCGTCCTGAAGGCCGGATAGTAGTATTTACGTCTGTACAATAATTAATCTGCGATCGAGGCAGGCTGGTTGGTCTCGGTGAACAGATTACCCATGATTTGACAAATGCACGCTTAATTCTGTTATTACCAGCGATCAGTCAGAGGGCTGATTCACATTCACCAATTGTTTGGGTATGTTCTTTTTCTCAGAGAGCAGTTGCTGGTGACGTAATATTTAACCGGGTTGAAGATACAAGCGATGACGACGAGTAATTTTGAGGAAATTCGACAGCAGCTTATGATCAAGCGGCAAGAGGTTTTGCAGCGGGTATCAGATATTCAGAAGGATTTGCGAAATGAAGATAACCCGATTGAAAAGGATTTTGAAGAACAAGCTGTGCAAATGGAAAACGAGGAAGTACTGAATGCGCTGGATGCAGAAGGCCGTGCCACCCTGCGCAAAATTGATCATGCCCTGGCGCGGATTGAAGCCGGTAACTACGATGTCTGTGCCATCTGCGATACCCGGATTCCGATTGAGCGTTTGCGGGTGATGCCCTATACCGAACTGTGTGTCGATTGTGCGGCGGAAAATGAGGAATGAGACCCGCTGGCTTGCAATTTGACTTGGCTATTCGAATAATCGGACCAATCAATTAAAAAAACCGCAAGGAGAGAAGAATGAAAACCCTGCAACGAGTTTTTTGCCTGTTCCTGTCTTTAAGTCTGGTTGTCTTGCCAGTCGGTCCGGCACAAGCTGCCATGATTGGCAACGCCCAGGTTATTGACGAAGTACGGAGCGAGCTTAATCGTGCTGAGATACTTGATATGCTTGACCGCGAAGCAGCCCGTCAACAGTTAACCGCGTTGGGGGTATCGCCGGACATGGTAAAACAGCGGGTTGCGCAGATGACGGATGCAGAAGTGGCGCAATTGAATCGGCATCTGGCCGACTTGCCGGCCGGTGGTGATATCTGGGGTGTTTTGTTGCTGCTGTTCATCGTGTTCATCATTACCGACATGCTCGGTGCGACGGATATCTTCCCGTTTGTGAAACCGATTAATAAATAACCGGGATGGTGGCAGTCAAAGCGCCATCCTCCCGCCTGGTGGCGGGAGGATGGCTTAGTATCTTGTTGTTAAGTGGCTGTACCACCGCCTGGCAGACCGAAAAACTGCGTTCAGACCCCTCTCCCGATATCCCCTCGAGCCGGGAACTGACGCAGGTCCCCTTCTATCCACAGCAGCGGTATCAATGCGGTCCGGCCGCATTGGCCACGATCCTGAATTACTACCGGGTGGCGGTCAGCCCGGAAACCCTGCTGCCGCAGGTCTACCTGCCGGCCCGCCAGGGCAGCTTGCAGCTAGAGATGACGGCGACAGCACGCCGCTACGGAATGCTGGTGTATCCCCTCAGCCCGGAGCTGAGGGATTTGCTGGCGGAAGTTGCCGGCGGTAATCCCGTCCTGGTGTTGCAGAATCTCGGATTTAACTGGGCCCCACAATGGCATTACGCGGTGGTTGTGGGCTATGACCTGGCGACCGCGGAACTGGTGTTGCGTTCGGGAACGACACGACGCTGGCAGACCAGCCTGGCGACCTTTGAACGGACCTGGGCGAGGGCAAAGTACTGGGCGCGGGTCATTGTGCCAGCCGGCCAGATCCCGATTACGGCGGAGCCTCTCAGGTATCTGCCAGCAGTGTTTGACTTGCAGCAGACCGGCCAGCAAGCTGCTGCGTACAGGGCCTTCCAGACCGCGACCCGGCAATGGCCGGACCGACCGCAGGTTTGGTTGACCTTTGGTAATGCCGCTTATGCCCGGCGCGATTTTCCCAATGCGGTCACCGCTTTTACTAAAGCCACACGGCTGGAACCCGGCAATACTATCGGCTGGAACAACCTCGCCTATGCCCTGGTAGAAATCGGTTGTCCCGGGCAGGCCCGCAAGGCGGTGGCCTGTGCGCTCGGTCTTGCGCCGAGCGATGCCAATCTTCAGGCCTCGCAGGCGGAGATCAGACAACAGGCGAAGGGTCAAGACAGCCCGGCATGTCCCGTGGTCCAATGTCCCTTACCTTGAAATCCTCAGGTTGGGGATGCGGGATTTGCCGACGATCCTGATTAGTCAGGCCATGACGCCCGCGTAGCGGGGTCACCTGTTAGCCATTATGGAGAAGAGGCTCGAGATGGGCATGGCTGCTGTGTATGGTGCCGAGGATCCGGTACCGCCTGATGCGAATACCGATTGCTCGTCTGTCCGGGTGTCAGGCGAAATGCTGTATCGGTATTATGGCACTCACCAGGGAAGAAGTGGCGCAGGGTAAACACCCAATATAACCCGCAAATGCCCTGCTTTATTGCCCGTGAGCCGGATGGTTACTGCCTGCATTTACACCGGCAAACCCTGTTACGTGACGTGTGGACGACGCGCCTGTTACGCTGCCGTCGTTATGCTTGTCGGGAGGAGCGGGAGATCCGGATCCAGGGCTTGCCGTTCAAGAAAGGTCAGGCCGGGGGAGATACGATTGGCGAATATATCGTTTTATCTATTATGTTACCGGTTCGTCTGCCGCTAAATTAACAGGCTTGCTCCATTTGTTTGTCACACTTAACTGTTAATTAAGCGGGAACACCATGGTGACAGGAAATCACTCCATGCTCGTTGATTTGGGCTTGAGTCGTCACTTGCGCGAGAAACGTGAAGGGGCCCGTATTGCCGTTCGGGCCCGGGTTTGTCTGAGCCATTCTACCTTTGGTGTGATTCATGGCTATACGCGGGATATTTCCGATAGCGGGGTGTACGTGGAACTTGTCGAGATACCCCGCCTGCCGGTGGGAGCCCATGTCAAATTACAGATGCTGGATTCCGCCCTGCCGGAGATTGTGTTTAACATGAAAGTGGAACGCACTGACGAAGAAGGCGTCGCCATGTCGTTTGTGGACTTTGAGCATGACGGCCAGCGCCATGCCATGGCAACCCTGAAAAATACCTGGAATAAACCCCATCCCAAAAAATCACCCTGAGCGACGCCCCTGCCGCCGGGGCTTGTGCTCCGCATGATGTAAAATGATTGTGTACCCCCCCCCGGCGAGCGTACTGGTTGTCTGTGCTTGAGTAGGGGACTGCAATCTCTGACACTGGCGATGCTGACTTCCCCGAAAAAACAGATGGTATATCGCGATGAAAGTCCGGCAAGCTGTCGACAAGCTCAATCGCCTCCGGCCCCTGGCGGGTCGCACCTGACCGCAGACTCGCGAATTCGGCCAAGCTAAGTTGGCGGGAAGAGTGATCGAGCTGGATTGATAATGATCATTAAAACCATAGAGATTTAGGGAAATTGGCAGGTTTTCAACCGCCTGCCGCCAGGTTGGCGTTCAGGCTGCTATAATCTTTATGAAATTGGGTATCTTTGTCAGGAGCCTGAAGATGAATGAGCGACGACGCCATCGCCGTATCCCGTTTAATCGGGCAGTCAATGTCAGTGGTTCTGCATGTCGACCCTGTGTGCTGGAAGCGGAAGATATTTCGCTGGCGGGCATGCGTCTCTATAGTGAGCGCCCGGTCCAGTTGGGCGAAACCCTGAATCTGAATTTCTATGTCATGCCCCGGGGCGAGCCCCAGGAAATGAACATGCAGGGCATGGTCAGACACGTGGGACTGGAAAAAAATGGCTATACCTTTGGTGTGGATTTCATCTGACGGGAAGCTGAATAAATAATAATCGGGAGGGCCTGCAATGACAGGCCCTTTGTTTTTACAGGTCATGGTAAATGATTAAGGTTGACTATGATTGGCAGAGCCACGAAGGGCGGATAGTGCTGCAGCCCAATCGTGCCATTTCCTGGCGAGCCAACCGGATCTTTCTGTGGATGATCGGGGTGTTGACCACGCTGATCGCCAGTGCCTTTGCGCTCATGGGCGCCTGGCTGATATTACCCTTTGCCGGTATTGAAATCCTCTTGCTGGCATCCTTGTTGTGGTATGTGTATACCGTTCATACGCGCCAGGAAGTGGTGAATTTTTCCGCTGCCGAAGTGATCGTGGAAAAAGGCCGACGCGCACCGGTGATGAAATGGACATGCCATCGTCCCTGGTGTCGGTTAAGTCTCTATCAATCCCATCCCTGGTATCCCCAACGGCTCAAGCTGCGTTGTCATCAGCGCGAGATCGAAATCGGCGAATTTCTCAACGAGCATGAACGCGACGAGCTACGCGCCAGCTTGCGGCAATTTATGCACCATGGCTGAATTCTGGGAAAATAAAACCTTGCACGAACTGTCAGCCGAAGAATGGGAGGCACTCTGCGACGGCTGCGGGCGATGTTGCCTGCACAAGCTGGAAGATGAGGATACCGGCGAGCTTTATTTCACCAACGTGGCATGCCGCCTGCTCGATTTGCATAGCTGCCGCTGTCGGGACTATGCCCGGCGGGCGGAACGCGTATCTGACTGTCTGATTCTGACGCCGTCTTCAACGGACCTGTTCGATCAATTACCTTCTACCTGTGCCTACCGGTTGCTGGCCGAGGGACAGCCTCTGCCGGAATGGCACCCCTTGCGCAGCGGAGATGCCGATTCGGTACATCACGCCGGCATCTCCGTTCGGGCCAAAGCAGTGTCAGAGGACTATATCCATCCCGAGCAACTTCCCGAGCACCTGATCACCTGGGTGGTTCCCGCCCCACGAAAAGCTGATTGCTAACCAATTTGTGGACGCTTACCGATGGCGACCAGGGCATCCTATGGCGGGGCGACCGGACGATGGCCATTCACAAAACCCGGTTCTGGGGGCATCAGTGGCGGTTTTTTCTGAGCAAGGGATAAACTTGGTCTATACTTGAGTTAAATTCAAGGTTATTCCGTCATTCCTGATTCCCATCGGATAAGGAGGCCTGCATATGAAACGACGTTTGTATTTCATTCTGCCCAATACACGGTTAGCCCGGACCGTGCACAACGAACTGCTCCTGGCGCGCGTTCCGGAAAACCATATGCATGTCATCGCCAATGAACGCGTTGACCTCGAGGGATTGCCCCAGGCCAGCCTGTGGCAACGCAGTGACCTGGCGCATGGATTGCAGCTGGGATTGCCTGTCGGTGGCTTGACCGGGGTCGTGGTAGGTGTCCTTGCGGTATTGTCCGGCTGGATCAGTCCCGGCTACGAGGCCAAAACGATCATGGCCACGGTGTTGGCGGGGGTATTTATTGGCACCTGGGCCGCCAGCATGATTGCGGTCAACGTCCCCAATACACGTCATCGCGCGTTCGAAGCCGATATCCGCCAGGGCCATTTGTTGTTTATCGTCGATGTGCCGGTGCAACGGGTGGACGAAATCACCGAACTGGTGACCCGCCATCATCCCGAAGCCGACATGCGCGGTATCGAGCCCAATATCCCGGTTTTTCCCTGAGTCCGGCATTTAGCCAACAATCCTGTTTTCCCCGGTCGTTGGGTCCGGGGATTTTTTTTGCCTGTCAGATATGGCTTCTTTTAAAATGCATGCATACCGCAGCAAAATAATAGGTCTCGGGCTGTTATGAAAAGTTTGTTACTCGTCGCTCACGGCAGCCGCCGTGAATCCTCCAACGAGGAAGTGCGCCAGCTGACCGCCAGATTGGGAAGTCAGGCGGGAAATCGCTACCAGTCGGTCAAGTGTGCCTTTCTGGAGCTGGCTGAGCCGTCAATTCCGGACGGTATCGAAGCCTGTATTCAGGCGGGCGCGGAGGAAGTGATTATCCTGCCTTATTTTCTTTCTGCCGGTCGGCACGTGATCGAAGACATTCCTCGCGAAGTGGCGGGCAAACAAAATGAACATCCTCAGATTCCGATCCGTCTGGCCCCCTACCTGGGATCGGCGGAAGGCATCACCGAGTTGCTGCTGGGCATGGCAGAATAAGCCCGGAGCATGGCATCCGTATGGTGTGGGATGTCGCTGATTGAATTTACCCGAAACCAGGAACTTTACTATGCCAAGTTTTGACGTAGTGTCGGAAGTCGATATGCACGAAGTCACCAATGCGGTGGATCAGGCTAACCGCGAAGTGAGCACCCGCTTTGATTTCAAGGGAACCAATGCGCAATTTGAACTGAATGAAGCGGTGATTAGCATGAAAGCCGAAGCAGAATTTCAATTGCAACAGATGCTGGATATTCTGCAAACCAAGCTAAACCGTCGTGGAGTTGATATCGCTTGTCTTGAATTGGGTGAGCCGCAACCATCGGGCAAGCAGGTGCGTCAGGAAGTGACCGTCCGCCAGGGGCTGGACAGCGTGCTCAGTAAGAAGATTGTTAAGCTCATTAAAGACGCCAGGCTCAAGGTTCAGGCGGCGATCCAGGGTGACAAGGTCCGGGTCAGCGGGAAGAAGCGCGACGATTTGCAGCAGGTGATCGCCATGCTCAAGGAAGCCAAACTGGATTTGCCGTTACAATACAATAACTTCCGCGATTGATGTGCCGCGCCATGCTACGACCCATTACCGGTTACCACCTGGATGAGGAAGGACACTGGGTGGCCGAATTGGCGTGCGGTCATTATCAACACGTGCGGCATGATCCGCCCTGGCAGGTACGCAACTGGGTGACCACGGAAGCGGGGAGGCAGGCCCGGCTGGGCCAGCAGTTGGCCTGTGTGAAATGTGATCAAGGTGTCGCGCGGGATTTTTAATCAATAGCCTTAAATTTTCCTTCAGCATCAATATCAAGGTGTTGCCATGAGAACCTCAGCCAGGTTATGAGCAAGTCGCGCTAAGCTGGCTTGCAAGCCTTCTGTGGCGTGCTAAGTTTAGTGAACCGGTTGAGCCCCCTGACCCCCCTGAATCTCATCCCGGTCAGGGATAATTTTCGTACAGCCCCTTGCAAGCACACTGTTGCTTGGCCTTCCCTCCAGTTGAGCACTGAGTGGGAAGGTTTCTTTTGCCCGCACAACAGGCTGAAAGCAGCGGGAACATGGTTTTCTCTCTCTCGGACACGTTGCGTCGGGTTGCCAATGCTTTCCGGGGCGGCGAGCGTGTAAGCCACTCCCTCCCTTGGTAGCGCTCACCAGCGAAGCAGTGCAGGTGATTGAATGAGGTACTTTCAGGCGCACCCGCTATCTACGACCAGGTCTGTTCCCGTCCACTGCCATACAGGTTTGAGAGCCTGCTCAGGCAGGCTGGGGTTAAGCGTACGGGCGGACAGGCACCCTGGCGGTAGCCGCGATTTGTAGCAAGCAGCAAAGGCATATCATGAGTTGGCGAGGCGGGTGACAAGAGGCATCGTGGCACATGATCCGCAATCCGCTGAGCCGGTAATCAGGTGGTAGTGGCTGGCAGGATGCTGAATACCTCAGGATGACCGTTGGTATGATAAGATTTTTGTTTAACTATAACGATAATTATCAGACTTGCTCCAATCGAACATGGCAAAGACCTTCTGCAAATACCACCCCGATACTCCAGCCCGTTGGGTATGCGGTCATTGCCAGATCAATTTCTGTAACAACTGTATCCAGATCGAAAGTGATGAGCATCCGACCTGCCCGGTTTGTGGTCAGCAGGTCGGTTCCCTTGGTGCGGGAAATTTGATCCGCCCCTTCTGGCAACGTATCCCGCAATTCTTTCTCTTTCCCTTACAGTTTCCACCATTACTGTTCATGTTGTTGTTGACTGTACTGAGCATAATAGTCAACAAGGTACCGGCCGAGATATTGCCATTCGGCATACTGATCGAACTGGCAATGTTCATGCTCTTCATGAAGTACGCCTATGTTGTGCTTGAACATACGGCGCAAGGACACCTGCAGGCACAGCGGATTCATGGCAAATTATTGATTGAGAATCTGGAAACGCCTTTTAAGCAACTATTTATCGTTTTTGTCTTTTTTATGGGACTTTCGGAGTTAGCGGACCTGGAAAACAAAGTACCCTTATATATAGGTATGCTTTTTACCGCGCTTATATTTCCAGCGAGCATTATGATCCTGGCGGTGGAACATAAACTGTTTCGTGCAATTAACCCCGTCATATTATTGGGTCTCATACGTCGAATCGGTTATGCATATTTGATTATGTGTCTGTTTTTGTTGCTGTTGCTGATGAGCGCAATGCAGGCAACAGATATGATGGTCGAATACTTGCCTGCAAGTATTTATATGCCCGTGGGTAATTTTATTATCATGTTTTTTGCCTTGATTATGTTCGACATGATGGGTTACGTGTTGTATCAGTACCATGAGAAACTGGGATATCAGATCCAACATGAATACAGTGAGCCGGGTGATACTACATCATGGCCGCATGAAACAGAACCGGCGTTGCGAAAGATAGAAATCCTGTTTCATGAAGGCAAGCTGGATGAGGCACAGGCACGCTTGGTCAAGATGATCCTGGAACATCCGGGAAATATGCAATACCGGGAAAGATTACATCGGTTAATGCTGGCACGGCGTGATTTGCCCGGTTTGCGTGATTACAGTGCCGATTACATTACTCGTCTGATGTTGGAAAATCGACCCTCGGAGGCATTGCGCGTGTTCACCGATTGCTACAAGCTCGACAATGAGTTTAAGTTTGGTAACGGCCGACAACGTTATGCGATGGCACAATTATTGAGCAAGAATGGTCAGGCCAGATCCGCATTGAACTTGCTGACCAACCTGCATGTGGATTTTCCCGGTTATGAAGGTATTCCTGATGCTTATATGCTGGTGGCCAAAATCTTGTGCGAAAGTTTTAATGAAGATAAAAAGGCTCGTCAGATCCTCGAGTTTCTGCAAAACAAATATCCACAACATCCGCGCATACCACAAGTAAAGGAATATATGACGGTAGTCACTGGTCTGCGACAGCACTAATTTCTCAAAATCGATTATGACTGAATGCATGGGCTTCGATACCTCAGGCAGGATCAAATGCCTGGCGGGCGTGTTGGGCTTCATGGCTGTCCGGGTAGCACTGTATTAATAAAGACAGGAATTTTTCGGCTTTGGGATGATTGTTAGTGCGACGGTAGTGAGTAGCCAGAGCCATAAGCCCTTCAGGGTTACGCGTGTAGTCGGTGGCGCGGGTGGTTAAATGCAGAATAATTTTTTCAGCGTCTTCCAGGTAATTGTGTGTCGCAAAACGTAATGCCAATGACATCATTTGATCAGGCTTGAGTCTGACTTTCGGCTGTACCAGCTCAACATAATCAATAAATATGTCGTGCAGGATTTTGACTGTTGGCTGATCAGAGCCGGGCAGGTTGAAAATCGCACTTGCTGTAGTATGCACGGCGTCACTTCCGGGTTCAAATTTGGCCACATTGTAGCACTGAACCAGGATATCCCTGTTGCCGGGATAGTCATCTGCCAATTCTGAAAAAAACTGCTTTGCCTTATCAACATCCATATTCGCCAAAGCCTGGATGCCTTGTTGATATTTGATTTTGAATGCACGTTCTTTTTCTTCTGCATCCAGATAATCGGTGTTGGTTACTTGCAGATAGCGCTTTGCTATCCAGGCAATCAACGCTCCGCTTAACAGACCGCCGATATGAGCGAGATTGTTGACATTGTCATCAGCAAAGTATTGATTCAATAATTCATAGCCCAACCAAAGCGGCAACAGGATGATGGCCGGGGCGCGGACATAATCAAAATAAAATAGTAGCGTATAAAAGAACCGGATTTTTCGCAGTCCAAAGAGCACCGTATACATACCCGCCAGACCAGAGATTGCTCCTGATGCCCCCATGGCAAGAAATGCACTTTGAGGTTCAAGCAACAGATAGAACAGACCGGATATCATTCCGCAGAATAAATAGGCAAAGACATAAAGCACCTTGCCCAGGATCATTTCCACAACAAATCCAAACAGGAAGAGGAAGACCATATTGCCGAGTAAATGACTGAGATCAGCGTGTATGAACATGGCGCTAAACAACGTTAGCAGTGAAGCGTGAATATTGATCTGGGAAAATCGGAATTTTGTGGAACGCTGCAATAATCGTTCAAATTCGGCACGTTGTGACTGCCAGGTAGCGAACTCGGGGTCTGCTGGCTGAATAATCTGGCCAGCTTCCAGACGTTGCAGGAACGGCCCATCGACGACCAGCATGGAGAGTAACTGCTGTTGTATTGCTGCCTGTTCGGAAGCCAGAAAGCTGCCTGCGCCGGAAAAAGCGGTGGGATTGGCGGGATCCTCCAGATATTCTCGATAGGCTGCGAATTCAATCTCGGGTAAGTCCGAGCTGAAATAGTAACTGACGGCTTCATGCTCATACTGGTCATCATTGACCTGCCAGACAAAAAATACCGCGATATTTACCAGAATCAGGAACAGGGTAACAAGTGGAGGGTGGCGCCAGTCAGGTTTGCGATCAAGTGGTAAGAACATGCTGTTAGCAGGGATCGTATTATTAGATGAATATTAGCGGCTTGTGATGCCGGGATAAAGTGAAAACAGACAGTGAATGACTCAAAAATGTGAAGAAATTCCTATTCACAACCACAGGAACGCCTGAAGATGTTATTTTGAGGAAAAGTGGATATATTCACACTGGTGATATTACACGGAGAAGGCATGTCACAAGAAGGTAAAGTCATGCATGCGGCGGAAAAGGCCATTAATGCACATACGGCATTTGGCGAGCTGCTGAACGGTCAAGAAAAACAATATCTCATGGAGCACGGGGTGGTTAGAAGTGCCGCGCCTGGTGAGGTTCTCTGTCATCGCAACCAAATGGATACGCGGGTATACATACTGGTGCTTGGTGAGGCAGAGGTAAGTGATACCGTTGATGGCAAGCAGGTTGTACTGGCCCGTCTGGGTCCAGGTGAGGTATTTGGCGAAATATCCGCCCTGTTTCGGATCCCGCGGGTTTCGGATGTCACTGTGACACGACCATCAGTATTGATTGAAATCCCGGGTGATGTGCTCGAAACAGTCCTGTTGTCTCGACCAAAATTGCAATTGGCGATGTTCCAAACTTACAAGGATCGCCTCACAGAAACGGTACTGCGAAGTGTGTTGCCCTTGGGGGATCTGCCACGCGACCGATTGGCCAGCCTGGTCGAGCAAGCCACCCTTGTCGGCATCCCGGCAGGTGGTGCCATTGTTCATGAGGCAGAGCAAGGCGATGCGCTGTATATCATCATCTACGGTACCGCCCGGGTTACCCATACAGTGAATGGCGAGAGTCTCAACATTGCACTGTTACGCGCCGGCGATTATTTTGGGGAGTGGTCATTATTGACCGGTGGGCCTCGGACGGCGTCGGTGCAGGCAATTACCCGGGTTGAGGCGTTACGTCTTGATAGCGGGCCATTCCAGGCATTTATTCTGCAGCATCCAGAGGTGAGGCAGCGCATTGACGATGTCGCCCGGACTCGCCATGCAGCCCTACGAGGCGCAGAGACACAGGATGGTGTCACGCTGAATTCAGAAGTGAGTCGGCTTGAAATGTTGTTGGGCAAACCCGACTAGCTACGACTGACCTCCTCTCATTGTCGCGCTGAGACCTGTATCGTCCGCAATGAGCAGTGCGTTAACCCGGCTTATCTTTCTATATTCCCACTGCTTGGCGCGCTTTTCTGTGCTCCGATATTAGCCGAGGCAGTTTTAGTGCAAACTATGATTCCGGCCGAAATCAGGATAACATTCGATCTTATGCCTCACAGATTTACGAGCAACTCAAAAAGTTCAGGAGAAAATTTATGCTAGCACGAGTCGCGTTTTTATTACTTTTCTGGGTGACGGCGACGGTGGCCCATGGCCAGGAACTGGAATTTCAATTGAGTGATGATATGGCGCGAATCATGTATACCTCAGCCGCAATGGGGCAGAATTACGGACGTCTGGAGCTGGAAGGTGGACTTCTGTACGCCGATGACGACGAACGTTCCAGCAGTGACTTTTTATTGCATTTTGGCACCCAGGTGCGGGGAGAAAGTGTCGACGCGCCCTTGATCGTGGCAGTGGGGGCGCGGCTGTATTATGGGGAAGCCGGACGTTACGATGTTGGAGGTCTGGGAATCGGCGGTGACGTTATGCTCATGCCGCAATCCTGGAAGGGACTGGGTGTCGGGGCATTCCTGTACGTGGTACCTTCGATCGTGTCATTCCAGGATGCTGATGGTATGAATGAATATGGTATTACGCTAAATTGGCAGATTACCTCTCAGGCGCTGATTACCCTGGGATATCAGAATATCGAAGCCGACATCGAGAATGCCGGTACCTATACTATTGATGATGGTCCTTATATTGGAATCGGTTTGAGTTTCTGATTCGACCCGCTGCCACTGCCATTTCTTCCTTATGCAGAGGAGGGATGGCAGGATGGAATTAATTCTTCAGGCTGGCGATGGATAATATCCAGGGTATCTGTTTCGATTTGTTTAATACGCTTGTCAGCGTGGGAGGAGTTCCCGCCCGCGTCGGGCCCTATACGGCGGAAATTCTCGGTGTAGGGATTGAGGCCTGGCGGAAGGCCTGCTTCAGTGAACATCATGATATATGCGGCCCCACGGATGCGACCGAGACCCTGCGTCGACTGGCGCATTCCATTGATCCGCAGATCCCCGAAGCAAAGATTCAGACAGCGGTCAAAGTGCGGCAACGTCGTTTTGATTATGCCCTGCAACATATAGAACCAGAGGTTCTGAATGTCCTGAACCACTTACGGCGGAGAGGCTTGCGTTTGGCCCTGGTTTCCAACGCCTCCAGTTCCGAGGTTCAGGCCTGGCCGTCTTCACCTTTGGCGGATTTGTTTGATACGGCGATTTTCAGCTGTGTCTGTGGCAGCAAAAAACCTGATGCACAAATTTATCAGCTAGCCCTGCGTGACCTGGCGTTGAAACCGACGAATTGCTTATTTATCGGTGATGGGGGTAGCAATGAGCATCATGGTGCGCATGCCATCGGCATGAAACCGGTTTTGTTACGGCGCTACTTGCAACCGGCGGATGAACAGAGACTGGAACAGGGGCTGGCAGCGGTTTTGACTGCGAGGATTGATTCGCTGTCGGAATTGAGAGACTGGTTCTGACCAGGAATAACGATAAGGAAAAGCCGGGGAGTAGTGTCCCCGGCTGTCAGAGCCGATTTAGACGGCCATGTCTTTCAGTGCCTTCAGTGGCTGTATCTTGACGACATTACGGGCAGGTTTCGCCTTGAAAACAGTCGGTTCGCCAGTGAAAGGGTTGATACCTTTGCGAGCACGGGTTGCCGGTTTACGTACAACCTTGATCTTCATCAGCCCCGGCATGGTGAACACGCCAGCGGCGTTACGGCGAATATGGCCATTGATAATACTGGCCAGCTCATCAAATACGGCAACAACGTCTTTTTTCTTCAGCTCGGTACGTTCTGCGATTTCATTGAAGAGAGCGGTTTTAGTATAGGGTTCTTTAATGGCTTTTACTGCAGGAGCCTTTTTCGCTACTGCTTTTTTCTTTGTCACTTTCTTTTTAGCTTTTTTCTTAGCTGCCATGATTACTCCTGAAAATTGCAAAATAGGGTTAATTAAATGTTGATACAATAGCATACTCTAGAGAGATTTGAAGCTACTATACATGTATTTTTCTAGGATTTGTATGTTCTGAACAAAAGAATTTTTATTAAGTTATCGCTGCCTTTCGATATAGAGTGTCGTTGTGTCTGAGAACAAATTCTACCTGTGTGATCTGGATGACCTGACCGATCCTGGTAGCAGGGCATTTTCACTTTCGCTGCAGGATTCAGAAATCGAGGGTTTTGTCGTCCGACACAACGAGCATCTGAGTGCCTTTATCAACAGTTGTCCCCACACCGGCGCATCTCTGAACTGGCATCCACATCAGTTCCTCGATGTGGATGGAGAATTTATTCAGTGCAGTTTGCACGGAGCATTATTCCGCCCCAACGACGGTTTATGTGTCCGTGGCCCCTGTGTCGGGCAGTCCTTGCAAGCTCTGCAGGTGACGCTCGTGAACGGCGCTATCTGGCTGAATTGTGACTAAGTCCTTGTATTTGTATTTAAAGTTTTCAGGTCGGCTGTCGATGATTAATACCAATAATGCTGATCTTGAGACTGTTTGACCTCGACTCATGAGAACTTTTCTGCGACAAGCGTGGTTTTCCCTCTTACTGGGTGGCTTCCTTTCAGTTGTCACCGGCACGGTAGTGGCTGAAACCGGATATGTCAGTGATTCGTTGCGGGTGGGGGTGCGTCCGACGCCGGATAGCCATGCTGCACCGATAGGCGTGGTCAAAACAGGAACGCGTCTGGAGTTACTGGATAGTACCGGGGGTTATGTCCGGATCAGGACCGATGAAAACCTGGAAGGTTGGGTGAGGGATACCTATGTGGTGAAATCAGCACCGGCCATGATCAGGTTACAGGCCATACAGCAAAAACAGACCAGGCTGCAAAGTGAGGTGAAAGCGCTGCAGCAAGATAACCAGGTGCTGCAGGAGGCAAATCGGGTATTAAATCAGCGGCTCGATCAGTTATCTGCGGAACGCGCCAAATGGCAATTAAGCGAGGCACGTGCCGCTATGGCTGATAATGAAGCCAGTTGGTTGTGGTGGTTAATAGGTGGCCTGATGATTATCGGCGCAGGTTTTTACAGCGGTTTCAGTTGGTATCGGCAATCAGTGATGAAACGCCTGGGCGGTTTACGGATCTAGTTCCCATGGATTCATCAGGCCTGCCGGAGCTGCCTGGCTGGGAACTCAAATTTGAACGTCAGCACCGTGATGGCTGCGCTACTTAATTTACCATACTGGCATACCCTTGATTTAAGTCTGGCCACTGACAGGCTGGGCCGCGTCTCTTCAGCCTGACCCGGGTCCGTCCCGCGCAAACCAGTGTTTCCCTTACTGACTGAGATGCCGACAAAAAATACGTCTGGCAGGCATACGAGATCCGTTATGAAATGTGATGCGGTTAACACATTCCGCCGCATTTCCTTTGTCATGATGGCATCGTTGAGGGGGGGATTAAAACTTTTTACCTAGATAGCCGATAACAAAACATACGGTCCCTGGATCCTTTGGCCTAGACAACAATAACTATTCAGCATTAGCAAGAATTACATGAGCGACAAGAAAACTATCACCCTGGAGCAGCTGAAACAGCTAGAGCCGATTGCGGCATTGTCTGATGAGCGTTTGCAGGAATTAATGCCGTTGAGTTATATCGAACATCTTGGTATGGGCGCCAGTTTGTTTCGGGAGGGTGATATTGATAATCAGACGGTTTACCTGCTGCAAGGTGATGTGCAACTGACCTCTTCTGATGGGAAGATCGATAAAATTATTTCCCACAAGGATTCTGAAGCCCGCTTTCCCCTGGATGACAGTCAGCCGCGCCAGGCCAGTTGCTCGGCATTGATGCGGGTTGAGATAGTACGCATTGACAATAGTGTCCTTGATTACATGATGATGTGGGACCAGATGGCCGTTTCCGAGGCTACGTCGGTGGCGGCACAGCAAACTGCAGTCGTCCCCGAACAAAAAGCCGTGAATGAGGTCCCGCAGCAACAGCTGAAATACACCGATACGGTAGTCATTACCGAACCCGTGACGGATGAAGAGGATCGTAGCTGGATTCGCAAGATGCGGCACATTATGGCATTCAAGTCCATGCCACCGGCCAATATCAAGCAACTGCTGGGACGCATGGAAAGTGTCCCCGTACGCAAGGGCGATACTGTGGTATCCCAGGGGGATGCCGGTGACTACTATTATGTGCTGACAGATGGTGAGGCAAAAGTGACCCGGACGGTAGAATTGGCCACACTTGAACCGGGGCGCAGTTTTGGTGAGGAAGCGCTTCTGTCAGGCAGTAAACGCAATGCCACTGTTACCATGCTTACCGACGGCATGGTAATGCGGTTATCGAAAGCTGACTTCAATGAGCTCTTGAAAGAACCCTTGTTGGCGCGAGTTTCGCCGGATGAAGCGCGACTGCGGATTGCCAAGGGAGCGCAATGGCTGGATGTACGTCATGCCAAGGAATTCCATCACAGTCATTTGGCACATGCCATCAATATTCCCCTGCATGAACTGCGTCTGCGGATGGAGGAGCTCGACAAAAATATTCCCTATATCTGTTATTGTGGTACCGGTCGCCGCAGTTCGGCGGCGGCTTTTTTACTGGTCCAGAAGGGATTTCAGGCCAGTGTCCTGAATGGTGGCGTCCAGGTAATGGCCCAGGACCTGCAACGCGGTACGACCCGCCACTGAAAGTTTCCGGACTTTATCCGGGTGGCCAATGCATGGGTCGACCGGCGAGCAGGTGCAGGTGGATATGAAACACGGTCTGTCCACCATGCCCATTGCAGTTCATGACCAGGCGATAACCATCGATCGCCACTCCCAGTTCCGTCGCGACTTGTTGTGCCGTCAAAACCAGTTTCCCGATCAGGGCGCTATCTTCCGCTTGGGCGTCGTTAACGGTAGCAATGTGCTTGCGGGGAATCACCAGGATATGGTGCGGTGCCTGGGGATGAATGTCCCGAAACGCCACCACCGTCTCGTCCTGGTAGACAATATCACTTTCAAGTTCACCGCTGGCGATTTTACAAAACAGGCAATTCATTTCTGCTCCTATCGGAATCGTCTGGTTTATTCATTGCTGACTGAGTGCGCTCAGGGACCGGGATTGGGGTGTTGGGTATGTATCGCCTCAATGCCACCCACTGTTTCATTCGTCAAGTTGACATCGATACTGCCAATGTTGCTCTTGAGTTGTTGCATTGTGGTCGCCCCGATGATGGTGCTGGTGAGAAAGGGCCGACTGTTCACATAGGCCAGTGCCATCTGGGCCGGGTTTAAACCATGTGCTTGTGCCAGCGCTACATATTTTTCAGTGGCACTTACCGCCTGGGGATTGCTGTAGCGGGTATAGTCCGGAAAGAGTGTCAGACGCGCCCCGGCTGGCAAGGTTCCCTGCAGATATTTTCCGCTCAACACACCAAATCCCAGGGGTGAATAGGCCAGTAAGCCACAGTGCTCTCGCCAGGAAATTTCCGCCAGGCCAATTTCATAACTGCGGTTTAACAGACTATAGGGGTTTTGCACGCTGACAATGCGCGGTAAGCCAAGTTTTTCAGCCGCCATCAGAAACTGCATAGCTCCCCAGGGCGTTTCATTGGAGATCCCGATATAGCGGATTTTGCCAGACTGCACCAGATCGGCGAGCACCGTAAGGGTTTCTTCGATGGGGGTGAAGGTGTCATCTGTGGGTTCATAACCCAGGCGCCCGAAAAAATTGGTTTTTCGTTCAGGCCAATGCAGTTGATAGAGATCGAGGTAGTCAGTCTTGAGTCGTTGCAAGCTGCCATTAAGTGCGGCTTCAATATTTGCCCGGGTAAAACTGGTTTTACCATCACGAATATGTTCCACCCAACCTTCACCGGGGCCGGCAATCTTGCTGGCAAGGACGATCTGATCCCGATTTCTACGACTTTGCAACCAGTTACCGATAATCATCTCGGTTCGACCATAGGTTTCAGCCTTGGCGGGAATGGAATACAGTTCAGCCGTGTCAAAGAAATTGACCCCCTGTGCGAGGGCGAAATCCATTTGTTCAAAGGCCTCAGCTTCGGTGTTCTGCTCGCCATAGGTCATGGTGCCAAGACAGATGACACTTACCTTGATACCCGTATTACCCAGTTCACGATATTCCATAGATCAATGTCTGCTGTTTACGGTTGGTTGTTAGTCAGGCTGCGTCGCGCCGCACTTGATAGTGCAGCATATAGTAGCAGCAGGTTCAAATTGTAATGTAAAAAAAGCAATTGGTGGATTGGCAAGCTGGGCGGCCAGAACCTGTTATCCGTTCATCACATAAAAGTAATGGCCAGGCGAGATCAGATAAACAGGGTCAAAACACCGGTATAACCATACAGGCGGTGACCGGCAATTTCCCCATTGGCGTAGAAACCTGCCAGGGGAATATCACCGAGTTCGGCCTGGATCATTTTCAATTCCTGTGAATGTTCACCAAACAGGTAACGTCCCCGCCCCAAACAGGAAATATAAATGCCACCGCGTGGTGGGCGTGGTAAACGCTGTTTCAGGTTCTGGAGCATGCGTTGCATATCCTGAATCGCGCTCTTGCCATCACGTCGACAAAACATGATGGGAACGCCGTTACGCATGTGATCGCCAATGGCAAGCAGGCCATTGTCGGGATCGATCCCAATGACATTACGCACCAGGTAATCACCGGTGTCACTGCCGGTTACCGGGAAGCCGGCAAAGATGTAACCGGCGGCACGATCGATGTCACGCGCCAGGACTTCACCGATGTCTTCCTTGAAAATCTCGAGGGCCGGGCGATCGTCGATACTGATGGCCATGTGGTGATCGGCTTCGGTCAAGGTATGCACCGGGCCGAGCGGGCTGCAGCCCTGACTCAGACCGGTGACAACCTCGATTTGATCACTGAAAATCACGCCCGACAGGGAGCCTTCCACAATCTCATCAGCAATCTGGTAATAATGGCCATCTGCCGAGGTGAGGCCCCCACACAGATACCCATTACCCAGCTGCTGTGGCAGCTTATCGATCAGGGCCGGGAGTTGACCATTGCGCGGGTCGCCATGGACAAGAGCAAAGCGTACCCCCTGTGAATTCTTATCCTGCAGGTGGTGCGTATCCTCGGCGTAATTAAAAACCGTGAAGCTGCCGTCGGGGAACTCCGCCAGCATGATCACCATGGCGGGTTGGTCATAATATTCCTGACCGGTGCAAAGGATCGCCTGACCGACGCTGCCTACCCAGTGTGTGATATCGGTGCGGTGTTTAAGGTTGCGCAGGATCTCTCCCAGCCGACTGGCCAGGGCGTCGGTGATATAGATGAAACCGAGATTGGCAGTCGCTGCATCTCCGGTCTGCTGCAGGCAATCCTCCAGTGCGGCTTGCCAGTCGGCCCGGTTACTATGTCCTAGTAGAAAATCGCGCATGATTGATTTCTGCTGAGAGAGTGGCGGATGCTAGCATAGCCGCGGTCAGGTAAAAACCAACAAAAAACCGGGGCAAAAGCCCCGGTTTTTTTACGCTTATCCCGGATTGAATCAGCTGTGGCGTTTCTTCTGGATCAATTCATGAATCAAAGGGGCCAGAATGATTTCCATGGCAAAGCCCATTTTGCCACCCGGTACCACAATGGTATTGCGGCGTGACATGAACGAATCGTGAATCATGCTGAGCAGATACGGAAAGTCGATATTCAAGGCAGCAGGATCGCGGAAGCGCACCACAACAAAGCTTTCATCCGGCGTCGGGATATCACGCGCGATGAACGGGTTCGACGTATCCACGGTCGGGACGCGCTGGAAGTTGATATCACTCATTGAGAACTGCGGCGTGATGTAATGGACATAGTCATCCATACGCCGCAGGATAGTATCCACGATCGCTTCCGCCGAGTAACCGCGTTGCAGGTTATCGCGGTGAATTTTCTGGATCCATTCCAGATTCACAATCGGGACCACACCGACCAACAGATCGGTATACGCGGCCACGTCAATATCGCCGTGGACGACCCCGCCATGCAAACCTTCATAGAACAGCAGATCGGTTGCTTCGGTGATTTCTTCCCACGGCGTGAACTGGCCCGGGCCGAGGTCGGTACCGAGACGGGCATTGTGCAGCGCAGCTTCCTCGTCACTATGCAGGTAATAGCGGCGTTTGCAATGGCCGGTGTCACCGTAGGTCTTGAAGGTCTCGGCGATCAGGTCAAAATGGTTTGCTTCAGGGCCAAAATGGCTGAGTTGTTTGCCTTGCTTGGCAAATTCGGCAATGGCGTCCTTCATGGCGGCGCGGTCATAGCAATGAAAACTGTCGCCCTCGACAACCAGCGGTTTGATATTTTCCCGGAAGAAAATGTGCTCAAAGGCATTTTTGACAGTGGTGGTTCCAGCGCCAGAGGAACCGGTAACGGCAATCACGGGATGTTTGGCGGACATGGATACTCCTTAACGCTTGTAGTTTTTTAAAGATTTATAGAATTCGGCGCTCGATTCGCCAGTTGGCGGCGCGTCCCCCCGACGCGGTCTGCGAGCAAGGCGCGTATTTTACTGGAAATCTGCCACGCAATTCACGGCTTTTATCCTGCCTGTGGCGTGTGCGCCCGGGCTCCCGCAGTGAGACCGCGGGGACGGCTGCGCCGGATACCTTGCGCGGACCTGGCGACAAGATGCATGAATTGACTTTTTACCGCAAGTTAGCCGATTTTAGCAGCGATATTCACGCTTTTTCGCGTGCAATCGCACGATAACCGATATCATGCCGGTAGTACATTCCTTCCCAGTGAATTTGCGTCACCAGTTGATAAGCCTGTTGCTGGGCCTCGGCCACGGTTTCACCCAGCGCAACGGCACATAACACACGCCCGCCATTGGTGACGATTTGGCCATCCTTTTCCGTTGTTCCTGCATGAAACACTTTGCTGTCGGGGGTTTCCGCAGGCAGGCCGGTGATCACATCTCCCTTGCGATAGCTGCCCGGATAGCCCCCCGCCGCCAGGACGACGCCGAGAGACGGCCGCGGATCCCATTCCACGGTGACGCTATCCAGCTTGCCGTCGAGGGCCGAGTTGCACAGGGCCACCAGATCCGACATCAGCCGCATCATGATGGGCTGGGTTTCCGGATCACCAAATCGGCAATTGTATTCCAGCACCCTGGGCGTGCCGTCGGCCGCGATCATCAGACCGGCATACAGGAAGCCGGTGTAGGGATAGCCCTCGGCCGCCATGCCGCGGACGGTCGGCTCAATGACTTCACGCATCACCCGATCATGCATTTCGGGGGTGACCACCGGTGCCGGGGAATAGGCACCCATCCCCCCGGTGTTGGGGCCGCTGTCACCGTCGTCACGGGCCTTGTGATCCTGGGAAGTGGCCATGGGCAGGATATGTTCCCCGTCCACCATGACAATGAAACTGGCTTCTTCACCGCTGAGGAATTCCTCGATCACGACACGATGGCCGGCGTCTCCAAAGGCATTGCCGGCCAGCATGTCCTTTACCGCCGCAATGGCTTCCTCCTCCGACCGGGCCAGGATCACGCCCTTGCCCGCCGCCAGGCCGTCCGCCTTGACGACGATGGGGGCCCTTTGCTGCCGGATATAGGCAATGGCTTGTTCCATATCGGTGAAATTGCCGTAGGCCGCCGTGGGGATGTGGTGTCGGGCGAGGAAATCCTTGGTGAAGGCCTTGGAGCCTTCCAGTTGTGCCGCCGCCTGGCTGGGACCAAAGCAACGCAGGCCGGCGGTCTGGAAGGCATCGACCACACCCTGCACCAGAGGGGCCTCCGGGCCGACGATAGTCAGATCGATCTGTTTTGCCTGGGCGAATTCGGTCAGGGCCGCAATATCCTCGGCGGCGATGGTAATGTTTTCCACTTTTGGTTCCCGGGCCGTGCCGGCATTGCCCGGAGCCACGTAGACCATCTCCACGTCCTTCGAGCGGGCCGCTTTCCACGCCAGGGCATGTTCACGCCCGCCGCCGCCAATGACCAGAATCTTCATGCACGTTCCCCACATGGTTTCGAGGTAAATCAGGGGCAGGGACTATGCCGCATTTGCCCCCGGGGGGTCAAACCGACCCGGGCGAAGCATTATTGTTTGTTGTGATACAGCATATATTTGGCGGTCTCGTGGATCGCGGTGGTCAGTTCTTCCATCCGGCGTGCCACCGCCGGTTGTTGTTGCAGAACGTCGCGCCCGGCACCATTGGCGGTGGTATCGAGCAGCAGCTTTTTGCTGCCGTCAGCGTTCATGCGGAAATAGTAGTTTTCACCGATCAGGCCGATTTCCGGGATGTGGCGGTGGGTGAAGGTAAAGGCAAAGCGGCGATCAGCAAACCCGGGATCGCGCAGATCCCGTCCCAGGGTGGTATTGGTATAGCCGGCGGGCGCGGCCAGGCCGGCAATGATCGGCAACAAATCCACTTCGCTGGCGGGTTTGGTATCCACCCGGGGCTCGGTGATCAGGCGGGGTGCATAAAAGACTAAAGGCGTATGGAAGCCGGTCAGGATGTAATCGGACTCAAATTGGGGCGTGTGCGCGCCGCCATAACCGGTGATGCCATGATCGCCGTAGAATATGAAGATGGTGTTATCAAAATAGCCTTCCTGCCGGGCCAGTTGCATGAAGTAGCCGATACTGTGATCCATGAAGCGAAACGAGTTCAATTCTCCGTTGGAACTGAAGCCGGCGTCTTTTAGCAACTTGTCCTCATAGTGCACCCGTTCAAATCCATGATTGTCTTCCGGAATGGTATAGGGGCGATGGTTACCGGAGGTCTGAATGATGGCGAAGAAGGGTTTGTCCTGCTGCCGCAACACCTGATCCGCTTCCTTGAACAGGTCCAGGTCTGATATGCCCCAGACATCGATGCGGGGAGAAGCGTAGCTGCCTTCCTCATACACATGCAGGTTGGGGATATTGTATTGCAATACGCCCCGAATATTGCCCCAGTTGGCACTGCCACCGAGGAAGTAGAATTTTTCATAGCCTTCAAACGCATTGATTATCACGTGTTGATCGACTACCAGCGGGTTGCGGGAGGAGGTCTTGTTTGTTTCGATATCCGGCAGGCCGGTGATCGCGCAAAACACCGAACGGGCGGTACCCGTATGCGGGGTGTAGTAGCGACTGTACTGCAAACCTTGATTGGCGATGGCGTCGAAATGCGGTGTGGGATTGAGCGGATTGCCAAACAGACCACTTTTGTATGAAGCGAACGACTCGAGGAACACCATGACAATGTTGGGACGTTTGTCGGCATAGGTACCAGGGGCGGTAACCTCACGCCGGTAATTGAGGCTGTCGATATCCTTGTCGCTGACCCCAAGATAATCCGCCATCAGTTGATAGGATTGCCGGGTTTTTTCACGATTGAAGGTGATGTTTTTGTTTTTCAGGGTATTGAAAAAATACAGCACCGGATTGACGGTAACGGCAGGCGCAAAGGTATGGGGTACGACAAACGCGTCGCTCCAGCGTAGCGGGTAATAGGAGATTTTGCCGTAGATGCCTAACAGGACCAGAAAGGCGCAGCCGGCAATGACACCGGTCTTTTTCCAACCGTGAAAGTGGGGATTGGCATAGGTTGCCGCACGCCAGAGTAAATGATGCAGGTACCAGATGTAGGCGCTGATAATTGCCGCTATCAGCAACAACAACCAGATAACCGGATAGGTCTCCCATACCATCTGCATCGAGGTTGACAGATTGTAGGCGAAGCGCAGCACCGTGGCATTCATCGGCGTTTGCAGGTAGGCATAATATCCGAAGTGCATGAAATAAAATATCAGTACGCCGGCAAATGCCAGACCCAGATAGCCAAACCAGATATTGCGCATCAAGCGCGTCTCAAACGGACTGAGTCGTCGCAGGCCACCCAGAATGAACAGGGGCAAAGTCATCAACAAGACCAGCCGCAGGTCATATTTCAGACCGAGATATAAACTGTAAAACAGATCTTCCAGCGGAATCGGATCGCCGGGGTTCTTGAAGTATCCCCAGAAGGCCACCCGAAACAGACTGAACAGTACCAGGTTGAGTAACACCAGGTTCAACAGGAAATGCAGGAGACGGGGTAGTTTTTGCATGCGAACGGTCTTGTGGTTGGGTTCCAAAGCAGCTGTATATTCTAAAGGTGCATAGTGTCGCAAAAAAAGACCTGCCTGTTGTGATAAAGTTTCCCAAAGAAGTATTTAGGCCATACCAGCATGTCTGATTCCAAGCAGTTTTCCAAATCCATCGGCTTGTTTTCCCCTCGCTGGCGCTGGCTGTTTTATCTGGCGGGAAGTTTACTGCTGCTGGTGGTGTTATATGGCCTCGGCCGGCTCGGTCACGTGGCTCTGGGCAGTTTTTACAGCGGCGAGCGTGGCCCCTATCTGCAACAACCGTCAGCCACGGCAATGACACTGCGTTGGCAAACGATAGCCGCGGAAATTGGCGTGGTGCGTTATGGCTACGAACCGGATCAGCTCAACTGGCGACAACAAGAGTCCCGGGCGGGGGAAGAGCATGAAGTTCGCCTGACCGGGTTACGGCCGGCAACCCGTTACTATTATGCCATTGGCACGACGGCAATAACCCGTTATGCCGGAGAGAATTACTGGTTTACCACGCCACCCCCGAGTGGCCAGTCGCGCGCAACACGGTTTGTCGTTCTGGGTGATCCCGGCTATCCTAATCCCGGACAAGTGGCCGTACGTGATGCCATACAGGACTGGTTAGACGCAAACCCACGCGCCGGGCGTTCGGCATTTGATCTCTTGCTCACCACCGGTGACAACGCCTACCGCTCCGGAACCAATGAACAATTCCAGGCGGGTTTTTTTGCGCCCTATGCTAACTGGTTGCGTAATGTGCCGGTGTGGCCGGTATACGGCAATCATGATGCCCGTCGCTGGGCATTTTTTGATCTGTTCAGTTTTCCGTCAAGCGCTGAAAGCGGCGGTCTGCCATCTGGTACGGAACATTATTATGCGTTTGATTTCGGCCAGGTCCATTTTGTCATTCTCGACACGCAGGCCAGTAGCATGCACGCCGGTGCCGCGATGTTACGCTGGCTGGAAAAGGATCTGGCCGGGAGTCAGCAACCGTGGGTGATCGTCGCGTTTCATCATCCGCCCTATACTCATGGTTCACACAATTCTGACAGTCGTGCCGACAGTAGCGGACGGATGTTTGAAGTACGACAACAGGTTGTGCCGTTGCTGGAGAAAGCCGGTGTGGATCTGGTGTTAAGCGGCCACAGTCACATGTATGAGCGCTCCCACCTTCTGGGATGTCATTACGGCACGTCAGATACCCTGGAAACAACCATGTGGCAGCAACCACGCAGAACAAATCTGCAGTTCCATTACACCAAACCTGCCGCGGGCAGAGTGGCACACCAGGGCACCATTTATGCCGTGGTCGGTTCTTCCTCCAAAGTGGATAACGGGCCGCTGGATCATCCGGTTATGGCGGTATCGCACAGACAACGCGGGGCGCTGATGGTCGATATCACCGGTTCACAATTGACAGGGCGTTTTATCACTGACCACGGCCAAATTGCAGACCAGTTTGTTATTGTTAAAGGCGACAGCGATGCTGCCGCCTTGCAATGTACCAGCAACAATAAATAAGGGACGGATTTAACGATGAACAGGAAATGGCAGGTATATCTGTCGGGTGAAATCCATACCGACTGGCGTGAACGTATCCAGCAGGGTGCGCAGGCAGCAGAATTAGATACCGTGTTTCTCGCGCCGGTAACGGATCATGCCAGGAGTGACGATTGCGGTGTGGATATCCTCGGGCCGGAGGAGAATAAGTTCTGGCATGATCATAAAGGGGCGAAGATCAATGCCATTCGCACCCGCACCCTGATCGAATCAGCTGACCTGGTGGTCGTTCGTTTCGGTGACAAGTACCGGCAGTGGAACGCGGCCTTCGATGCAGGTTTTGCCGCAGCGTTGGGGAAACCGATTATTACATTACATGACCCGGACCTGACCCATGCACTCAAAGAAGTAGATGGCGTCGCGCAAGCGGTGTGTCAGACTCCAGAGCAGGTTGTGGAAATTCTGAAGTATGTGATCCTGCAGACCTGGCAAATGGAATAGTGTGACTACCGTAACATATCTTGCGACTGTTTGAACCAAACCAGCTATAACAAGCCCATCATAGTGGGCTTTATTTATGGCATAGCTTCCAAATATCCCCGTTGCCCAGTTAGACTATTTCAAGTTTTGAAGGGAAAACGCAGTGCTTAACTTTGTTTGTGGTAATAGATCGGTGGATGAATAGTATGCCTTTCTTTGCTCATATTTTTACCGAGGTAGCCGTGGTGTTGGCTATGGCTTCATTGGTTGGCGCCATTTGCCTCTGGTTACGCCAACCCTTGATTTCGGCATTTATTCTGGTTGGGGTATTGGTGGGGCCGGTGGGGCTCGACTGGGTGCATGCGCATGATCAGGTGGAATTGTTTGCCGAACTGGGTGTTAGTGTCTTGTTGTTTGTCGTTGGGCTGAAGCTGGATCCCGGCTTGATTCGTTCGGTTGGGATGGTGTCGGTGGTTACCGCTTTAGGTCAGATCGGGATTACCGCGGGATTGGGATATGGCCTGGCCTTGCTGCTTGGTTTGGATTTCTTTTCGGCATTCTATGTAGCCGCCGCACTGACATTTTCCAGCACGATCATTATCGTCAAGTTATTGTCAGATAAACGTGAAATCGACGCACTGCATGGTCGCATCGCACTGGGTATCCTGATCGTGCAGGATATCGTGGTAGTGCTACTCATGTTGGTGCTCGGCGCCTATGGCGGTGAAGTTTCGGAAGCCGGACTCGCTTTGGAAGTCCTGGAGGTGCTTGCCAAGGGTAGCGGCTTCCTGTTCCTGGTGGGATTGCTAACCCGGTTTGTACTGCCGCTATTACTCAATTCAATCGCCAGGTCGACAGAGTTAATCGTTTTGTTTGCCATTGCCTGGGCCATTGGCCTGGCTGCGCTGGGAGTGGTATTGGGTTTCAGTCAGGAAGTTGGTGCCCTGGTGGCCGGTGTTTCACTTGCGGCCACACCATACCGTGCTGCAATTGCAGCTCGATTGGTTACGCTACGCGATTTTTTATTACTGTTCTTTTTTATCGAACTTGGTGTAAATATCGATGTAGCCCATCTGGCCACCGCGGTTGTTCCTGCGATTGTGCTGTCCTTGTTTGTGCTTATCGGTAAACCGCTCATGGTGATGGTATTGATGAGTCGTATGGGTTATGTCAGGCAAACCAGTACCATGACCGGTCTTACCCTGGGCCAAATCAGTGAATTTTCCTTCATTCTGGCGGCATTGGGATTAACGATGGGGCATATTGGCAAAGAAACAGTCGGGCTGATTACTCTCATTGGTTTTATCACTATCGGGATATCGACCTATATGATTCTGTATTCTTATCGGATTGCCAATTGGTTATCTCCGGTCACGGGAATATTTGAACGCGCAATACCTCATCCGGAAGAAAAGCTGGGGAATAGTGCAACGCAACAAGCTGTCGATGTTGTCATTTTTGGCCTGGGTCGGTATGGCAGAAACATCGCACGGGAATTGCGCGATCGCGGATACCGTGTGCTTGGTGTTGACTTTGATCCGGAAGTTGTCGGCTTTTGGCATAAGCAGGGATTGCCTACCCTCTATGGTGATTCAGAGGATCCTGAATTGTTTCATTCGATTCCGCTTGCTCGGGCAAAATGGGTCATTAACACTATTCGTGGTCGAGACCAATGCCTGGTGCTTTTGCATACACTCAAACAACACGACTTTAAGGGACGAATCGCACTTACCGCACATAGTGCGAACGATAAAGAAGCTTTGGTGAATGCAGGGGCGGATCTCGTGTTATTGCCGTTTCGCGATGCAGCGCGCGAAGCAGCTGATCTGTTACAAGAAGATTGGGAGAAAACACTGACCCGGGAAGGAACAGAAGCAGGGGACAGGGAATAAAGATTCCCGTGGCCAAGCTCCATGCCACCACGGAAATCATGATGTCCTTATCAACCCCCACATCCTTGTTGAAGTAACTATAGGTAAATCCCGGGCAGGTTGTCTGTAGGACAATGCAGTGATCTTGTGTAGGACAATTCTTACAACTGTCTGAATATAATAAATTTGAAATTCGAGGCCGGTTAAACATCGCGATCTGAATTCGGTGGTTGAAGTTGATGATCGGCAATGCTGGCTCCGGAAACCGGCCCCTGCAACCGTCCCTGATGGTTATGGTAATGAAGGAGGAAAGTCCTGCTGCCAGGTGTCTGTAGAGTCAGGGGGTCTGGGAGTCTTGGAATTTTTGTTGAGGATAAGATTTGTCCGTACGACGATTTCTGCGGCAATGGAGGCAACACTACTCATCCGGGAAGCGGAAGTGATGGCATTAACTCCCTGCAGTTTGTATTGAGCGTTACCGGATGTCGTCAGGACAACGACTTTTTCAAGCTTTCTGTCCTTTTCAAACCAGGTTTTGACAACCGGCGGTGGAGCCCAGTTTTCCCAGGTGTGGATGATGATAACCGCATCCCAGTCCTGTTCATTGATACAATCCAGTTCAATAATATCAATCACCTTGATAAAGACCTGCTGGAGCCTGAGTTGTCTGAGCGTTTCCAGCAGCACAGCGTTTTTAAACTCACTCAACTGGGTGGCGATGACTATTTTGTGTTCGAGTGCCGGCGAATTGATTTCAAAGGATTTGAGAGTATCAGTCGGATAACGCGGTTCGTAAAATATGAAGAAGGCTACTGAAATCAGTATAATCGCCACAACACCAGTGTTGTATCTGGTCAATATCGCCATAACGAGTCGACGATGCTCTTGTTGTTAGCAAGCGTTACAGGTATATGGTAAGTATATCTTGGCAATTATGCCTCAGCGGCAAAGTCGCAGCTCGGCATTTCAGGTAAGTCAAAATAAAATGTCGTGCCTTTCTTTTCATCGGTTGTGAAGCCGATTTGTCCATTGTGATGTTCAATAACGGCTTTGGCAATATTTAATCCCAGGCCGGCCCCGCTTGCGCCCCGGGTATTGGAGAAATCAGCCTGGGTGAATTTATCAAATAATTTGTCCTGGAAATCTTCTGGTATGCCTGGACCGTCATCATGTACAGATATGCGAACATTGTTCCCGTGACGGGCTACGCTGAGTTCAACGTTACCGCCTTTGGGAGAAAACTTGATCGCATTTGACACCAGGTTGTCCAGCACTTGCATTATGCGGTTACTGTCCGCATTAATGCAGGCGTCCAGTTGTTGCGTGATCGTCAATTTTACATCATATTGCTGGGCATAACCGTTGTTGTTGGTGACGGCTTTTTCAAGTAAAGGTATAACAGGAATATCGCTGAAGTGATATTCAAGCAGACCGGATTCAATTTTATCAATATCCAGAATGTCATTAATGATATGTAGCAAACGATCAGTATTGGCATCGGCGATTTTAATCAATTCATTCATTTTATCAGGCGCTTTGCCGGTGGCACCACCAAGGATTAAGCCGAGGGCACCACGGATTGCGGTTAACGGAGTGCGTAATTCATGACTGACAATGGAGACAAAATCGCGCTTCATTTGGTCAACTCGTACCCGTTCTGTTACGTCCTGGGCCAATGAGGCGATCCCGATTACCTCGCCGTTTTCGTCGACCAGGGGAGTATTAAACCATTCACATAAAATAGTGCGACCATCCTTGGTAATGTTGTCATTAATGTTATACAACCCGCCATCGTTGCGTTGGAGTTGACTGCGAATCGCTTTCACCCGGTTATGCATATATTTTGGCACGAGGAATTCGATTCCGTTCTTGCCCAGAGCCTCTTCCCGGCTATAACCAAAAATTTTCTGGGCCGCTTCATTCCATTCAGTGATATCGAGATTGTTGTTCCATTCAATGACTGCCAGCGGAGTGCGTTGCAGATGCAAACTGAGACGCTGTTGTGAGTCCCGAAGTTTACTTTCATGGGCAATAGCATCGATTCGTAAGGATATATTGGATATGGTTACCCGATTCATGCGAAGTGCATTGACAATCAACAGCGGAATGGAAAGGGCAATCATTACGCCCATGAGTATTGAGGTATATGTGTCACTGCTTAGTGTGAATTGAATGGCTAATGGTGAAAGAATCAGAATAATAAAGGTAACAATGATATAGCGAAACGATGACAAAGTTGACACGGCCACTGCACTGACGACACTTAAAACAAAAGCCAGCATCAGTTGCCGTATCGGATCGTCTACCGGAAAGATAAAAAATGCTGAACTTCCCCAGATCATGGCAGCAAGAAATGCCAGCCCGGAAAATTGCTGGGTCCATCTTGTAATACTGGGCAGAGTCTGGGGTAGTTTATGGTACCAGTGGGCATGGACACTGCGGAAAATTGAAACAATCCCCAGGGCGGTACACCAGCTTATCAGGACAGTGGTATTAATGACCGACCACATAATCGCTATCAGAATGGCGATGCCCAGAAATGTCCCCAGCACGGAGCTGTGGAGGGCAACAGCCAACAGATTCGCCTGTTCGAGGAAGATCGTCTCTTGTCTTGCCGAAGCAGGTTGTTCAACTGCAGATATGGATGACCCGGTGTTCACTACACTTTGTCCCTTTTGAGTCTGTGCTCAATTAGCTAAATAATAGCGGATCCGCCTGAAAAATAGTAAGTAATGACGAATTTCGGATTCAGGAGAGAGTGTTGACTGAATATTAATCTCTGTTTTTTATGTAATTATCGCGAAACCAATTTCATTCACATCTGTCTCACCAATGAGGTAATCTGTGAGGTGGTCATGCGGCTTGGGAATTTCCGGTTAGTAGGCGTCTTGTTGGTTCTCGTCAATGTTAACGTCGTGGCTGAAGAATTCAGCTATTCGAGTGGGCCGCAAAAAACCGTCCTGATTGAGTTGTATACTTCTGAAGGCTGCAACAGTTGTCCACCGGCAGAAGAATATCTAAATAGCCTGAAGCAGCATGAAGATCTTTGGCGGGTCTATATTCCGGTCGCCTTTCATGTTAACTACTGGGACTATATTGGCTGGGTTGATCCCTATGCTGATGCCGCGCATGGCAAACGCCAATCCTGGTATGCGCAGCAGCGCAACCTGCGCACCGTGTATACCCCGGCTTTCGTGGTCAATGGCAAGGCATGGCGTCCCGGCTGGATCAACCGTCAGTTGCCCGAAAGTAATGAGTCTGCGGGTGAACTCAAAGTCGATATCACAGGCCAGCAACTGACGGCCAGGTATCAGCCATTGCAGCCCGTTGCCGGGAAGTTAACGCTAAATATTGCCGTTCTCGGCATGGGTTTAACCAGCCATATCAAGGCAGGAGAAAACAAAGGTCGTACCGCCCGCCATGAATTTGTCGTGATCGGCTACAAAACCCTCGTTGCCAACAACGGGTTTTGGTCGACCCGGTTACCGGCACTGCTTAATAAAGAGGCCACGCAACACGCGCTGGCGGTATGGGTGAGCCAGCTGAACGATCCCTCGCCGCTACAGGCAGTCGGTGGTCTGTTATCTCCAGTATCGACAAAGTAATTTCCTGAATTAAATCTCCTGCAGGCGGGGAGGCTGAGATTGCATATTTTGCCTGTTTTGAGTGGGTATGTTATTTGTAGCAGAACTCACCGATAATTCTGATTGGGTATCGTTAACATGCTTTTGCGCGCGGACCATCTCCACTATGCCTATGAAGAAGCCGGTCATTTGCATGATGTGTTGCAGGATGTCAGTCTTATGTTGCAGACCGGAGAACGGGTTGCGTTACTGGGAAGTAGCGGCTCAGGCAAGTCAACTCTGTTGAACTTGCTGGGTGGCATCGATACACCCACGCAGGGTGCCATCCAGATAGCAGACAAAACGATCACGCATCTGCGGGAACCGGATTTAACCCTGTTCCGACGGCAGCATATTGGCTTTGTCTATCAACAGTTTAATTTGATACCTACCCTGACCACGGCAGAGAATATTCTGTTACCACTGGAATTACTGGGGTTCTCCCAACAGGAACAACAACAACGACTGGCCCATTGGCTTGGCGCAATTGGTTTGTCAGGCAGGGAAAAATCTTTTCCGGATCAACTCTCCGGTGGCGAGCAACAACGCGTCTCAATTGCCCGGGCATTGATACATCAACCGGCACTGGTGCTGGCGGATGAACCCACCGGTAACCTTGACGCACACACCGGGCAACGCGTATTGAGTATGTTGTTTGAGCTGGCAGCAGAATCCCAACAAACCCTTTTGGTGGTAACGCATAGCAAAACCGTGGCTGATAAGGCCGATCGTATCCTGATCCTGGAGCAGGGCATGTTGCACGATGAGGATATGCAGGGAATCGCATGGTAACTCCCCTGTTACTGCGTTCCAGCTGGCGCTTTTTCACGCACCATCCCTGGCAACTGTGGTTAACCCTGCTGAGCATCGCCCTGGGGACCGCAGTCATGGTGGCGGTGGATCTGGCAAACATGACAGCCAGACAGTCATTTCGTCATTCGGTGACACTGTTGGCAGGCCCCATGACGCATGAAATCTCCGCCCGTGAGGGCGATATTCCCGAGCAGTTCTATACCCGGCTACGCATTGACTGGCAACTGCGAGCCTCAAGCCCGCAGCTGGTTGCGACGGTCAGGGTGGCGGGATTGCCGTATACCCTGTTGGGTGTGGATCCCTTTGCCATGTTGTTTCAGCCTCGCGCCGGTCTGGATATTCCTGCCGCTACCCTGCCTCGCTTATTGACTGAGCCCAACAGTGCGCTGATTTCCTCCGAATTGGCGGCACGGGAGAAGCTCACAATTGGTGACAGATTAGACGTCACAATCAAGCAGGCACGAAAAACGTTAACTGTTGTGGCCATACTCGACGTGAAGCAGGATGCCCGCCTGGCTGAACTGCTTGTGACGGATATCGCCACGGCGCAGAGCCTGCTGGATAAACCGGGGGTGCTAAGTCGCATTCAGTTGCGTCTGGATAATGATCAAGCAACGCAATTGCAAGAGCAACTGCCGGCTGAATTGAAGTTGAATTCGTATCAATCCCGGCAACAAAGCTTTTCGCAGATGACAGAGGCGTTTCGCATCAACCTGACGGCAATGAGTTTGTTAGCGATGCTGGTGGGCGCATTTCTGGTCTACAACACCATGACCTTTTCCGTGTTGCAGCGGCGGCACGCTTTTGCCGTTAACCGCATGGTCGGGGTTACCGGTACACAGCTATTTCGCCATCTGTTACTGGAAGCGGTACTGTTAGGACTAACGGGCAGCGCCCTGGGAATAGTACTAGGTATCATCCTGGGACAGGGCTTGTTGGTGCTGGTCACTCAGACTATTTCAGATCTGTATGTTTCGGTGGACGCGACCAATGTGCTGGTAACACCGTGGCAAATCATGAAAGGTATGGGTATCACCTTACTGGCGGTACTGACTGCGACGCTCGCGCCCGCACTGGAAGCGGCGCGGGTGCCACCCGTGTTGGTGTCCCGCGCTTCCCACCTGGAACACACCGGTAAGCGAATTTCCAACTGGTTGTTGCTGGTCGGAATTATCGCGATGGCCATGAGTCCGCTCCTCATCGGCGCTTCAGCACGCAGCCTGGTGACCGGTTTTATTGCGCTGTTTCTTTTTATCGTCGGTTACAGCCTGGTTGTGCCGGGAGTGTTAAAAGCCATTTTGCGGGGTTTATTGCGCATTCCCACTGACAGCCTGTATCAGCGAATGACATTACGTGGCGTGCAGGCCTCGTTGAGTCGTACCAGCCTGGCGATTGTGGCATTGTGCGTGGCGGTGTCCGCCACGGTCGGGGTCAGTATTATGGTCGGTTCATTTCGGGCCAGTGTGGCGGACTGGCTGGAAGACACCTTGCAGAGCGATCTGTATATCTCCGCGACCTCGGGGGATTCCCATATCGATGGGGAGCTGGATGCGTCATGGTTGCCGCGGGTCCAGGCCTTGCCGGGTATTGCGTCGATCAGTACGGGTCGCAATGCCCGGCTGGAGGTTGAGGGTGTCAGTGTGCCGATGCTGGTTTTACAACCCGGCGCGCACAGTAGCCGTGGCTTCGAGTATCTGCAGGGCGATCCGGCCGCGGTCTGGCAGGCCTTTCTGCTGGAGGATGTGTTACTGGTGTCCGAACCGTTTGCCTATCATCGAGGCGTGCAGGCGGGGGATCACCTGACGGTACAGACGGGCAAGGCAGGTCGGGTCAGTCTGAAAATTGCCGGCGTGTATCGCGATTACAGTGCCAGTCAGGGGATGGCGGTTATACCGCGGCGCGTCTATGACAAATACTGGGCGGATCGGGGTATTACCACCATCGGCCTGAAACTGGTTAAAGAGACGGATGTGGCTGCAGTAGCTGAACAACTGCGACGTTGGGTGGCGAGCAGTGACCAGGCCGTCATGGTCCGCTCCAATAAAACCATCCGGGATTTTTCCCTGCAGGTTTTTGATCGCACGTTTGCCATCACCAATGTGTTGCGCCTGCTGGTAATCATCGTGGCCTTTGTGGGGGTGTTCAGTGCCTTGATGGCCTTGTTTCTGGAGAAGAGCCGCGAGTACGCCATATTACGTGCTACCGGCATCACGCCCGCGCAATTACGACGTCTGGTTTTATGGCAGTCCGGCCTGATCGGTTTGTTGGCGGGCTTGTTGTCGTTACCACTTGGCTGGATTATGTCCGATATTCTGATTGAGGTGATTAACCGGCGATCTTTCGGCTGGACCATGCAAAGCTATTTCTTTCTGAGCCTGCCCCTGCAGGCGTTGTTGCTTTCCGTGTTGGCAGCCTTGCTGGCAGGTCTCTATCCGACACAGCGGATCAGTCGGGTGTCATTACGTGAAGGGTTACATTCTTTATGAAGCTCCGGTTTTGCCTGCTGTTCGGTTTGTTGCTGGGTGCCTGTGACAAAGTCCCGACCGAAGCGGCACTGGATCTTACGGCTGCCCTGGGCGGGCAGGCGGCGCAGGGTTTCAGCCGTGCCACGGAACCGCGATCTTTCCGGTTTCCCCGCGATCATGCGGCCCATCCCGATTTTCGCAATGAATGGTGGTATATCACCGGTAATCTCAGTGACGGGCAGGATCAGCGTTTCGGCTATCAGGTCACCCTGTTTCGTGTTGCGCTGGCACCGCAATCGCCCCGGAGTCAGTCACACTGGGCGACCAACCAGGTATGGATGGCGCATGTGGCGCTGACGGATGTCAGGGCGAATCGTCATTGGCATGATCAACGGCTGGCGCGGGGTGCGGTTGGGCTGGCTGGCCAGACTGCACAACCGTTTCGCGTCTGGCTGGAAGACTGGCAAATTCTCGGGACAAGCGGGGGTGAGTTTCCCTGGACGGTGGTGGTACAAACCGAGCAATTTGGTTTGCAGCTGCAACTGCAACCGGTCAAGCCGGTAGTGCTGCAGGGAGATAAGGGCCTGAGCCAGAAAAGCGAACAGCCAGGCAATGCCTCTTATTATTATTCCTTCACCCGCCTCCGGACCGAAGGTGAAATACTGAAAGGGGATGAGCGTGTCAGGGTACGGGGATGGTCCTGGCTGGATCGGGAATGGAGCACCAGTGCCCTTGGTGACGGCCAGGTCGGCTGGGACTGGTTTTCGCTGCAACTCGAGGATCAGCATGAGCTGATGTTCTACCGCTTGCGGCGCCACGATGGCGCCACCGATCGCCACAGTGCCGGCAAATGGATCCTGCCGGATGGCCAGACCCGATCCCTCGCCGCCGAAGAGGTGAACCTGCAACCGCTGCGCTACTGGACATCGTCTTCCGGACGCCGCTATCCCGTCAGTTGGCAGGTGACGATTCCAGCTCTGCAGCAGCAGTTTATCGTCGAGGCGCTAGTGGCGGATCAGGAAATGGCGACCGGCATTTATTACTGGGAAGGCGCGGTGCAGGTTACCAGTGCGGCAAAGGGCGAATCGCTGGGGTATGGCTATCTGGAGATGACGGGCTATTGAGTCACGCGAAAGGCCGGGGTACCTGTTTATCAATGCCGTTTGTGGGTGGCTTGCAGTGTGACCAGTTCATCAAAACGCTGGATCAGGGCGAGCAGATGGGTCGAACGACTGCCGTGATGACGCAGGCACTCCTCTGCATAGACAAAAATGCCGCTCCGGGTCGGCAGCGGCCGACCGGTTTCGATAATGTCTTTCATGCGCGGTAAAAATACCCATTGCAACCATTGCTCGAAGGCAAGTTGATCCACACAGAAGGGTTGCTGGCTGGCAAGCGCGCCGGGAGGCGGCGGTTGCTCTTCCCACCAGCCACATTTACGCAGCTCCGCTTCCAGCTCCAGGAGCACATCGACGATGCGTTGATGTATGTCGTGCATTAAATCAGTATAACCGTCACGGTCGCTTTCTCAGTATCGCATCACCTTGCGAAGGATCAGGGCAAATCAAATAACAGCACTTCCGCCTGATCCTCCCCCGTCAATCGGATAGCGGTCTCGCCGGAAATGCTGGCCCCGTCGCCGGCCTGCATGATGTTGCCATTGAGTTCGAGCCGGCCCCGGGCAACATGGACATAGGCGGTGCGTGTCGGGTCCAGATTGTGATGCAACATCTGGCCATTCTCCGGTTTGCCGGCATAGACCCGGGCATCCTGATGGAGGGTCAGAGCGCCGTCACGACCATCGGGGGAGGCAACCAGGCATAACCGGCCTGGCAGCTCGGCGGCAAAATCCTTTTGTTCATAGCCGGGTTCAATGCCGCTGACGTTGGGCACAATCCAGATTTGCAGGAAATTGACAGGCGCTGTATTGGAAGCATTGAATTCACTGTGACGGATGCCGCGGCCGGCGCTCATGCGTTGCACTTCACCGGCTCGGATGATGGAACCATGCCCCATGCTGTCCTTGTGTTGCAGCGCGCCGGAGAGCACGTAACTGATGATTTCCATATCGGTATGGCCATGCGTGTCGAAGCCCGCCCCCGGTGCCACGGTGTCGTCATTGATGACGCGCAGGTGTGACACCCCCATGTAACGGGGGTCGTAATAGTCGGCAAAGGAAAAGGTGTGGTAGGAGTCCAGCCAGCCGTGGTTGGCATGGCCGCGCTGGTGTGCCGGCCTCAGGGTAATCATGCGCGCCTCCGATAGCAGATCGCCGAATCAGAACCACCCCTATTATTGATTAATATTACGAATAAAAAAGTGCAAATAATCGGATTTAATTATCGATAAATTAGATATATTGGCGGCCTTAGTCAATGTGTCGGATGACCGGCTTCGCCACAGTAAGGATAAGGAGGACGGGGAATCTCTCAGCGGGATGGATTCTGTTGTGTTCCTTGCTGTGGTCAGGCGCCGCCAGAAAACGCTGCCGGGAGATCGCAGTCCCGGCAGCGGTTTCTGATCCGGCGATCCTATTCTTCCATTTCCAGATCGGCGAGGACGGCATCCAGACCCGCCCGGGCGCATTTTTCGTCGATCTCACCGGAAGGGGCACCGCTCACGCCGATGCCTGCCATCAGGTTGCCAGCGACGTTGACCGGGATCCCGCCGGCGCTGATGACCAGACCCTCCATCTTGGGAACCCCGTAGGCGCCCTTGAAGCGATCTTCCATTTGTGACAGCGGACTATTGAAGGCCATGGCGGTGTGGGCTTTCTGTTTACTGATGGGAACCGTGATATCCATTGCCAGTACATCGCGCAATACCACCTGCTCGTGTCCGCCCCGATCGACGACCGTGACTGCAATCTGTACGCCTTCTTTGCGACACTGGGCAATGGCGGCCTGGGCAATGCGCAGCGCGGTTTCCAGGCTGAGTCGCTTGATATTCTGGGTCATTTTTTCCTCTGCCTGCACCGGCAGGGTCAACAGGGTAGCGATGACAAGGCCCACGATAGTTTTCATCTTGTACTCCTTTGGGGTAATTGTTGCGTTAATTGTCAGGTATTTCTGACGCAATTTTTCAGACTATCCTGATTCACAATTTCTATCTATGCTTATAGTATATGAGTAATATAACAGGAGGTGCGATATGGATAACCCACCCCGCGCAGGCAAAGATCATCGTATCAATCAGGACCGCTTTTTTCATGTGATGGGGCAAGGCTGGTACGTTCTGACGCGCGAAGGCGTTGATGGTCCCTTCATGGATAAAAACCAGGTAAATGATCGCCTCCGCAAATTCTCCCAGCCGCAACAAGCCAATACCAACACCGAAGCGTCGCAAGATGAACCGGCCCCGTGGGAAGATTTTTTCTTAAGGTAATGCTGCCAACTGTCGATTAACCAGGCCGGTATTAGCCGGCCTTTTTTATTTATTGAAGTCATTTCCCACTTTCCGCTTAAGGCATCCCGCTGCAGCGTGGAAGGGATAAAGATGCGCCGGTCAGGGGGGGACGCCGGTTACGTCTGGGCTGCCGTCATCCATCAGGTTATGATTTACCCGTGCAAAAGCAAAACACGCTGAGTTCCGTTATCACCGTTTATCTGGTGGTGGCGCTGGCCATCTTGCTGGGCGGGGGATCATTACTGCTGCTGGGTATATTTCTGCTGCTGGGTTCCTTCACTCTGGTAGATTTTGGTTTACCGGTAGCCGCTGCGCTCGTCCTCGATGGATTCTTGTGCCTGGTATTTTTCCTGCAACACAGTGGCATGGTCCGCCGGTCCTTTCAGCAGCGGTTTGAGGCGATGGCTTCGACCCAATACCGTAATGCCGTGTACGCCATCGCCTCGGGCATGGCGTTATTGCTGCTGCTGATACTGTGGCAGAGAACCGAGCCGGTGGTGATCGCCATTCAGGGGCCATTGCGCTGGTGTCTGTATGCGGCCTTGCTGGCCTCACTGGTCGGTTTCCTGTGGGGAGTACGGTCCCTTGGTGGTTTTGATGCCCTCGGTATTCAACCGATCCTGGCGGAAGCAGAGCAGCAAACTGCCGCACCCATGCCCTTGACTGTGCACGGCGCCTATCGCTGGGTACGCCATCCACTGTACACCTCTTCACTGTTACTTATCTGGGCGCAGCCGGATCTGACTTATGATCGTATTTTGTTTAATTTGAGCTGGACCGGATGGATCATCATCGGCAGTTTTCTTGAGGAACGTGATCTGCTGGCCCGTTTCGGCGAGGCCTATGCGACATATCAGCAGCACGTCCCCATGCTGATTCCCTGGCGACGACCTCGCCAGTATTGAACCGAAGCCGGTACCATAGGGTTCCGGCTTCGGCATGCATGGATACGGCTAGAGATGATAGACCGGTCGGCTGAAATGGCCGTGCCGGGCGCGTTGCATGAGCTGTAAAAATGCCGGACCGCGTACGTGAATCAGATCGGTGTGATCACCGGCTTCAAAATAAATATCCGGACACTTTTCCAGACTGTCGTCCATAACGACTTCCATTTGATACGCTTCACCGATAGGAGGAATCGCGCCAATTTCACAATCGCTGAACAGACCCGGTAATTCTTCTTCAGTAGCCAGCCCCAGTCGCCGTTCCAGTTGACGGCTGAGTTTACCCAGATCGATATGATGACTTGCCGGGATGACCGCCATCAGGTAGCCAGCTTCATCTTCGAGAATGACGGATTTGGCGATGTGCTCAGCCGGGATGTGTGACGTGTGAGCGGTGTCGAGGCTCGTCTGAGTATGGGCATGGGGCAACACCTCATATTCGACACCGTTTTGATCGAGATACTGCTGTAATGTGATCGCAATTGCCATGGTGTACCTCCCCTCGAAAGGTTGTGGTGGGAAAAGTCGCGTCAGGTGAGTAAATATAGCCAATCGCTCTGCCATGAGCAGGAAAGAGAACGAAAACCATGAATTTCGCAGGGTTGTTTGGTGGGTGCCACACAGTTAACTGCCTGATTTTCCTTTACTGATGTGGGAGAGACCCTTTGAACGTAATACTTGATTAAATTGCTAGGTTAACTAGACTGTGCATTAGCTGAGACAACCAATCGTTTCGGAGGATACTGTCATGATAATCCGTACGACCACTGATCCCATTTCAAGCCGGGACGTGCCTGATCCGGAAGACCATCCCTGTGTCTATGACGGCGATGGTGAGAATGGCCTTGAAATTTACTTTGAAACAGAAGAAAACCGCCAGGCGTACCTGAACATGAAAGTAGATAGTCAAATCGTATTGCAGGGTGATGATAGCGAAGACTATGTGGCTGAAGGCTGATTGCCCGAAAACCTCTCATCCGCAACAGGCCGGGTTCCAGGCGCATTTTTTAACATCAACGAACACTCAGAACGATTCCCCCGATGAGGTGCGCTTGCCAGGCAAGGAGATCTGAGATGAAACGAAGACTCTACTATTTAGTACCCGATCGTTCCAATGCTGAGAAACTGGTTGATGATCTGGAAGACGTCGCGATTGCCAAACAGGATGTGCATGCAATTGCAAAAGACGAGCTTGAGCTGGAAAACATCGGCGATGTGCACACGGCGAATGAAAACGATCGGGATTACTTTCTCGAGTGGTTTTTATGGCGGATTAATCTGGCGCTATTCTTCGTCGCATTGATCGCGTTTATTGCGCTATTGATCTGGAATCCCGGGATATGGCTGATTTTGCCGTTGGTGGTTATGCTTGGAACGTTTCTTTCCGGGTTATTGTTTGTGCTTCGCTTGCCCAATGTCCATTTATATGAATTCCGTCCGGCGTTACAGCATGGCGAAGTGTTGGTCATGGTTGATGTGCCCAGTGAAGCGGTTAATCGGGTGGATCATCAGGTGCACCGCAAGCATCCCGAAGTGGTTACCGGCGGCGTTTGCTGGCACATGTGAGACAGAATGAGTTTTATTGTGTCGTCATTAACTGGCGCAGGAAGGAAAGATAGGGCGGGGTATCCCACTCTCGTCCGCCCAGTGCCTGGAAGCGAACCTGTCCCCTGGGATCGACCAGATAGGTGGCGGGGAGTCCGCGAGGCTGCCACTTTTCCGTCACCTGGCCGTCGTAATCCATGAGTGGTCGCAGTTCCGGCGCGTGGACACTCAGGAAACTGAAGACGGTATCTTCATTCTCTGCCGTGTTGATCAGGGCAATCTTTAATCCCTCAGGCTGCAGTATCCTGGCCATCTTCTGGATGGCAGGCATTTCTCTGATACAGGGGCCGCACCAGCTTGCCCAGAAATGCACAAACACCCAGGCGCCTTTCTGGTCATCCAGCCGGAATAACTCACCCTCAATATCCTCAAGTACTGTGGTCGGGGCAGGATAAGCGGGCAAGGCTAACAGGCCTTTGGGCCACGCCGTCTGTCCGAGACCCATAGCCGGACCGGTGAGAGGCAGACAAAATAAAACCAGCAGTAACTGTCGGGCTCGTCTCATGAATCTTTTGCGCATCGGAGTGGGCTAAACTTGATAGTAATCGGTGTGCCGGTTTTATCCGCCAGTGTCGGGAAGGTTGCCTGTATCTGTATGGGCCGGTCATCACGTGGCAATATGATATTACCTCCTTCGCGTTCATCCGGTTGAAAATCCAGTGCTTCCGGAAGCAGAGTCCAGCGGAAGGTGGCCTGGTGCGCAAGGGGGATTTGCATTTCGTCCCATACTGTTTCCCAGTACTGCCGATGATGTCTTTCAATGACCCCGGTTGTGTTACTGAACTGCCACTGTGACAAGTCCAGCCAGATAACATGTGAGCTTTTGTTATGAATCCAGGTGGTAATAAAGCATTGCTGCTTCAACTTATCGATCATCGGTTTATTAAATCCGCGCGCTTCATAGAATGCGGCGATTTGTTCAGGTGTGCGTGACTTGAAACCAATCGCCAGTTGCGAGGACTCATAAGAAGGTGCCTCAGCTGCAAAAAGCGGGGAAACACTAGAAGTGAATAACAGCAGAGATAACAAAAAATGGGCGGGAAGGCGCAGATACATCATGGTTTTTTTTGAGTCGGTTTATCGCGTCAGTATAGCAGTAACACCCGGTTGATTTCCTGGTTTTCTGTTGCATGCGGACTTGCTAATGTATAAAAAACCGAGCGCTAAACCAACCACAAGCCACAGGCGAGTTGAGGCTGAACCAGTGGAGTAAATCCACATGACATGGATGAGGGCAGGATGTGATGAGGAAACAGGCAATTGAAAAAACAAGCTTGCCCTTTGCATTGCGTGCTATGAAAGCTGGTCTGCACGGTGTGGGTGTTATTTCGCCCCGACTGGCTGGCCGTTGGGTTTACCGTCTCTGGTTTTCAACTCGCCGTTTTACCGAGCCAAAACGTGAAACACGCTGGCGCGAACTGGCACAACAATTTCATTTGCCACATAAATATGGTCCCCTGGCCATGTATAGCTGGGGCCAGGGATCGCCAGTGTTGTTAGTGCATGGCTGGAACGGTCGGGGCACACAGATGGGCGCTATTGCCCTGGCCCTGGCCAGGGCCGGGTATCGTGCCATCGCCTTCGACGCCCCTGGGCATGGTCGCACCCCGGGTAATTGTAGCACCATCTTTCGTATCGCCGATGCGGTCAATGTCATCGCTGAAGAATTTGGGCCGTTGCATGGTATTGTGTCGCATTCGTTTGGCGCCATGGTGGTTGCCCGTGCTTTACGTGCGCAGTTGACGGCCGGCAGGATTGTTTGCATTAATCCGGCCGCCCAGCTCGAATTTTTAATCGACAACTTTTGCCGTACGTTGGGAGTTGACCCGCGCACACGAAGGGTTTTTCAACAAAAACTGGAAAATCGTTACGGTACCGATATCGGCAAACAGGTCTCAGCCGAAGAAAATATTGCGGATAGCGATATACCCGCGCTGATTATACATGACAGCGACGACAGCGAGGTGCCCTGGCAACAGGGCCAACGACTTGCGGATGCCTGGCCCAATGCCAGGTTTATACAGACCCGGGGACTGGGACACACCCGGATTTTACGTGATAAACAGACAATCCAGACCACGATCGATTTTATTAGTAGCGGCAAATAAGTATGAATACCAATACACTGACAACTATCGTCAGCATTAAATTACTGCATGACGATAGTAATCAGCATTGAATAAAAATGATACAGGTTGAACGGCGATAGCGACACATGAAATTTATCTGGTCTGGACAATTATTGTGCGCCGTACTGCTGTGGGTACCAGTGTGTGCTAAGGCCGAGATTATTCATCTTGCAGTTGCTTCCAATTTTCGGGAACCTGCCAGAGAGATCGCGGCCCGTTATGAACAACACAGTGGCCATCAGGTGGTTCTGAGTTTTGGGTCGACGGGCAAGCACTATGCCCAGATTAAAAATGGCGCTCCGTTTGACGTTTTTTTCGCCGCTGATGCCAGGCGACCGCAATTACTCGAAGAAGCAGGTGTGGCTATAGCCGGTAGCCGCTTCACCTATGCCCGGGGACGTCTGGTGTTGTGGAGTCCCCGTAATGATTTTGTTGACCCACAAGGGAAGGTGTTGCAGGCGGGACAATTCAGTCGAATCGCGATTGCCAACCCCGAACTCGCTCCGTATGGCCGAGCCGCCAAAGAGGTGTTGCAGGCCAAGGGTCTATGGCAGGCATTGTCGACACGTTTGGTCCGCGGTGAAAATATCGGGCAAACCTATCAGTTTGTCAAAAGCGGTAATGCGCAACTGGGTTTTGTTGCCTACTCACAGGTAATCCAGCCTAACCAGACTATCACAGGTTCCTATTGGCTTGTACCACAGCAAATGTATCGTCCCGTCAAGCAGCAGGCTGTGTTGTTAAAGAATACTCGTGCGATTCAGAAATTTATAAACTTTGTGAAAGGACCTGAAGCCAAAGCTATTATTCAGGCCTACGGTTATGATACAAAATGATGCAATCCGAGATGTTCATACCAATCGTCGAGTAACGCGGTGTTAACACAGCAAGACCTGACAGCTTTGTGGATTACCCTCCAGCTTGCTGGTATGACCACGATCATCTTGTTGATCCTGGGTACCCCACTGGCGTGGTGGTTGGCCCGCAGCCAATTTCGATTGAAGGTATTGGTGGAAGCGGTGGTTGCTTTACCCCTGGTGTTGCCTCCTACCGTGCTTGGATTTTATCTGCTTATTGCATTGGGACCACATGGACCGATCGGCAAGTTGATGCAAAGCCTGGGTGGTTCACCATTGGCATTCAGCTTTAGCGGTCTGGTCATCGGATCAGTATTTTATTCCTTACCGTTTGTGGTGCAGCCTTTGCAGGCTGCCTTCGGTGCCATTGGCAATCGACCCCTGGAAGTCGCCGCAACGCTTCGCGCCTCACCGCTGGATCGATTTGTTACAGTCGCGATGCCACTGGCAAGACCGGGTTTCCTGACGGCGGCAGTGCTGGGCTTTGCGCATACCGTGGGCGAATTCGGCGTGGTATTGATGATCGGCGGTAACATTCCGGGAGAAACCCAGGTATTGTCCATTGCCATCTACGATCATGTTGAAGGCCTGGAATATGGCCATGCTCACTGGTTATCGGCCGGTTTGTTACTGTTGTCCTTTCTGTTATTGCTCACTGTTTATGCGGTGAATCGCCGCTTCTGGATAGCCCAGTCATGAATATCGAGGCGCGCTTTCATCTGCAACGGGATGGCTTTGTACTCGACACCGAGTTCAGCGTACCGATGCAAGGCATCACGGCAATCTTCGGTCCTTCCGGCTGTGGCAAGACCACTCTGTTACGGGCGATTGCCGGCCTGGAACAGTGCGAGTCGGGTTATTTTTCCCTTGGCGGTGAGATTTGGCAGGATGCCCGATATTCTTTACCTGCGCATCGGCGTTCACTGGGTTATGTGTTTCAGGAAGCGAATCTGTTTCCCCACCTCAGCGTACGCGGTAACCTGGACTACGGCTATCAACGTCTTCCCGTGGCAGCACGTCGACTGTCGTTTGAGCAGGTTGTCAAGCTGCTGGGGATAGAATCCTTGCTTGCACGTCGTGCCCATCAGCTCTCCGGTGGTGAACGCCAGCGCGTGGCGATAGCCCGTTCCCTGTTGACCAGTCCGCGTTTGTTATTAATGGATGAGCCATTGGCAGCCCTGGACGTGAACAGCAAAACAGAAATCTATCCTTTCCTGGGGAGACTGCACGATGAATTAGAGATACCGATTCTTTATGTCAGTCACTCGCCTGATGAAGTGGCGCGGCTGGCTGACCAAATGGTGTTAATGCGAGGGGGGCGTATCCAGGCAGTGGGATCCATTACCGAGATGTTAACCCGGAGTGATTTGCCGCTGGCACATGGCAGTGAAGCCGAGTCAATCATAGAGGCCACGGTGGTGGGACATGATGACGTCTATCACCTGACAAACCTGGAGTTTGCCGGAGGCCGATTCACGGTACCGCGCAAGGAGCTCCCCCATGGACAGTCAGTACGCCTGCGTATCCTGGCACGTGATGTCAGTCTCACGCTGACAGAGCAAAGCGGGACCAGTATTCTCAATATTTTCCCTGCCGTTATCAATGAAATTCATGCAGAGAATCCGGCGCAAATGACCATCCGGCTCGATGCGGCCGGCGCACCGATTTTATCGCGTATTACCCGTAAGTCGGCACAGGCGCTTGATCTGGCCCCGGGCAAGCAGGTCTATGTACAGGTGAAAACGGTTGCCCTGTTGGCCTGAGCAAGAGGATTTTGCCGGTTCGTCGTATGCTGCCTGTCTGTGTCTTGATAAGCGCACGCAATTCACATTGGGCAGTGAATCGTCAAATGAAATGAATCATGCGATATCAAACGGATCTAAAATACCACTTCTTTTAATTTGATATCCGTACGACCGATAATGTCCGCCTTGCCGCTAATTTGTAACAGGACCCTGGTAGATGGTTCCATATAGAGGTGGATATCCCCTTTTAATCCCAGGAAGTCAAAATCATTTGCACCCGCGGGATCGAGTGGTGTCGCATTCATCGTGATATGCAGGGTTTTGTGTTCCCCCTGGACCGGCTGCTTCTGATCGTGTTGTACACGGTTATAATCCGTTTCAATTTCCTGATAATCGACAGCATGTAGTCTGAGCTGATAGATGCCGTGTTTGGTGAAAATATACTTCTCAAATATGTCGCCGGGTTTGTCAAGACTGGAGGCCGAAACCAGGTAATACAGGGCAGTTGGCTCAGAGACGATACTCCCGCCAGGCGGCATCTTGCTGAAGGTCTTGTTTCCTTCACCGACCTGGGTCCACTTGCCTGGTGGTAACTCTGTCTCATTCTGTTTTGGTTTGGTTTCGTGTGAATAGTAGCCGTTGTCAAGTATCCGGTAGGTTTTTACACGCTGCTTGCTGCCGGTGTCCGTCTGGGTACGTTGAAAAGCCTTACCGTCAGGATCAAACCAGAGGCTAATGAATGATTTCCGGCCCAGCAGCTTTGAATTCAAATCAATCCGATAGGAAGGATCCATGCGCGGCATGGTGCCCTGGCCTTTTGGGGGCGTGAGCAAGGCCGTACTGGTAGCAGCCTGGGAAATCGGTTTTAGTTGGACTTTGACGTTCATCGAGAAAAACACGACGTACGACTTGTAATTCAGGCTGTGCCATTTGACTCGCGATGGATCAAGCTTGCCATCCTCAGCCTGAACCAGGGCTGAATAGCCGCTAAGGCAAAAGGTGAGGAAAAACAGAAGAATTCTTACGGAAAAATGATCTGTCACGATTAATCCAGTGTTTTATTTATTAGCTTGAGGAATCTAATAACATATAATTCAGACAGAATATCTGTTGATTGGTTCACAGCGCTGTTTCTCAATTATAGTCGCAACAGGTAATATAGGGTCAGATCCCGATAATGTCCGTTCCGGAAACCGCTGCGAAGCCAGACGCGTTATTGAAAGATAAACATGACAAATCCCGACAAACCCGGCCAGATTCGTTCTGAAACCATTACTTCCCCCGCCTTATATTTGAAGGAACTGGAAATCATTGAGGATGTCGGGAGTCGGGGTAGTCATTTGTTCAGCGGTACGCGGCTTAAATCAATCCTGATTCCGTTTCTTTTCTGGTTACTCAGACATACACCGTTATTTGTTGCCTTGCTACCGGTTCGGTTGATCATCGGCTTGATGCGACTGCTCTACGGCTGGCGTCATAATCCCTTGCGCCAATCCTGTGAATACATTTGTGCCTTGGCCCAACAAGCCGGTTACAAGCACCAGCCAAGGCAGGTCTACCAGCAATATCTCAGTAATGCGCTTGGCGTTATTGAAAACTATTTTCAGCTTTATCGTCGCGGGGTGGATGCGGTCATCGAACGGGTTGAGTTCGCCCCGGCGCAGACGGAATTATTGAACAGGCTGGCAGTTGAACATGGTGGGGTGATAGTGGCGGTCCCGCATAATTTCGGGAGTGCGTTTTCCGCGCTCAAGATGCACCGTGAGTTCCCTCTGGTATTGATTGCCAGGAACCCTTCGACAATTGCCCGCACCAGGGCAGCGTTGGGGATGTTTGAGCGCATGCAGGTGTCTATCCTCATGGTGCGTGGCGGGAACCCGTTCGAACTATCACGGACCCTGTTCTCGATTCTGAAGTCCGGCAAGGTGCTGGCCGCAACGCTGGACAATGTGGATCGTTCTGACCATGGCGTGGTGGCAAACTTTTTTGGCCAGCAGGTCGGATTCCCGTCCTGGGCAGCGAAAATTGCGGCCCGGATCGGGGTACCGGTCGTGCCCTCGTATTTTCACTCCCGGGGTAATCACATCACCGGCGTGCTTGGTGAACCCCTGATAAGTAAAGAGCTTGAAACCCTGGCGCAGCATTATGTCAGTTTCTTTGAGGAAAAGATGCTGGTCGATCCGGCGAGTTGGGCGTATCTGGGTGATAAGCGTTGGCGACGGGTTTTAAGCGCGGCCTATGAAACCGTGCTGCCTGATAGCAATTGAGGTGATTACAGGAATAACAACCTGCTGTCTATCGTAGTAGACACGCAATTCATTCAATAAAGGTGGTTGATATGCGGTTTATCAGTTTATTACTGGCGCTGGTGATTCTGGGTTATACCATCAAATTCTATCTGGACTCATCCGGCGTCACCACGACGGAAGAAGCAACGGCCACAACCCGTCCCCGACAAACGATCGAACGGGCGGAACAGGGCGTGGATCAAATCAATCGGGCATTGCAGGAGCAGCAACAGCGTCTGAATGACAATCAGCGTTGATGTTATTCAGGACGGTGGCAGCAACTGGTTGATCTGCTCTATAACTTCAGGCGCATCCCAGTGTATCGCGGCATTGACACCGTAATGGATGTTGCCGTCCGGTCCGATGACAAAGGTTGACGGAAAGGCGACCACGTTCCATTGCCCCGCCAGCATACCGGTCGGATCAACCAGCACCGGAAAATCAACCGCAACCTTGCGCATAAAATTGCGGATATGTTGGGGTGTTTCCGCATAGTTTATCGAAATCAGTTCGAATGCCTTGCCCTGCATGGCCTGTTTAAGGCGATTCAGAGAAGGAATTTCCTCTACACAGGGCGAGCACCAACTGGCCCAGAAATTAATTACCGTCACCTGATCTTTAAAATCCCTGACCTCTAAATGGTTTCCTTTAGCGTCCATGAGTGAAAACGGCTGTGGCTGGACCTGTCCCCGATAGGCTGTCAGGCGGGAATCCAGACCGCTGTTGGTTACAACAGATGTCCGGGTATCGACAGGCAGAGCCCGGGCAGGAATTGTATGGCGAGCCAGGCGGGAAGCGGCACGCTGAAGTTTTTGCGGTAAGGTGTCGAGCACCGCGAGGGTTTCCGGTGCCGTATCCTCGTCGTAAAACATGGACGTTACCCCGGGCAGTAGCTCGGTGTAGACCGGGGCATGGAGTTGCAGTACCTCCAGGACGGCAGGCAAGTGCCAGCGATTGCCGTTTTTGGCCTCCTGATAGAGATAGATGGGCACATTGGTTGCCGACAGTTCGGGAATGAATGACGGTGGGCTGCCAAGTGCAGGCACATGGGTAAAAAAATTGGGTGAAAAGAATACCGCACCGAGCAGATTGGCATTCGCAGGGTGTTGTGCCTGCCAGGCGCGGATCCCTCGCAAGGCGGGAATGGCGCCATAGCTGTTGCTGAGGATCAATGCCGGCGAGGTGTGACCGGTCTTCAGCCACGCCTTGATCAATTCGGCCACCAGCGGCGCGGGAATACTGCGCAGTGACTGGGTGCTATGGGGCAGGAACAGCGATTCCGCCAGATCTACCAGCCAGACTTGCATGTTGTGCCGGGCCAACGCCGCGGCAACCTGGCGTTGGCGTGGCTTGATGCCCGGGGTTGAGACAATCCATAAGATACGCAGTTGATTGCCACCCTCGAAGACTTCCAGAGTAATGTCTTCTCCGGTAGGCAAAGCCAGGATTTTGCTAACATCCGCCGTCGGATCTGCGTGGCACAGCATACTTGGCAGGAACAATAAACCTGTGATCCAGAAAACGCGCCAGGCTCGCTTCAATCCTGCTGGCAGGCGAGCATAGCGTCTGGTGGTAAACAACATAGCGAAACTCATAAAACGTACAGCAAAATAGCAACAAAGTGGCAAATACTACCTGCCAGGACAAACAAATGCCAGATTCCATGGGCATGCGCCAGCTTCTGGTCGAGGGCATAGAAGACCATGCCCCCGGTGTAGCACAGGCCGCCGACAACCAGCCAGATGACACCATTAATAGGAAGGTGGTGCAGCAACGGGTAGAGGGCAATCAACACTAACCAGCCCATGAGGAGATAGATGATCATCTGGTAGACACGGGGACCGTTGCGATGCAGGCTGTCAATGACGATACCGATGATGGCCAGGCCCCAGACCACACCAAACAATGACCAGCCCCAGACACCGCGCAATGTGATCAGCGTAAACGGCGTATAGGAACCGGCGATGAGCAGATAGATCGCGGCGTGGTCCAGTTTCTGAAATACGGGTTTTACCTCACCGCGCAGGCTGTGATACAGGGTTGATATGGTGTACAGCATGAACAGGGTGGCGCCGTAAACGCTGAAACTGACAATTTTCCAGGCATCCCCTTTGAGGGAGGCAAATACCACCAGCACCACAAGTGCTGCCAGGGCCAGGGCGGCGCCCACGAGATGACTGATGCTGTTAAAGCGTTCGCCGGGATACATGCGCAGATCATGGCATCGGCTGGAATTCAAAAGCAAAAATTTTTTACGTTACGCGATGAACAACTTGCCCGAAGCGATTGCCACTGTGGTTGGGATAAAGCAGAACATTAGCGATAAAAGATATGCCGGCCGATGCGTGCGACGGGTTTTTTATGCCGGGCCCAGCTGGGTTTGATCGATCTGGCATGGTAGAACAAGGCGCCTTCCAGTTCAGGTAGCTGATCCTGGTTGAGCACGGCCTCGGCCACGCGCAGGGCCTGTTGCCATTCCAGGTTTTTTATTGATGGCTTGACCTCAAATTCGGTCCAGGAAAAGGCTCCGACATAACGGCGCCGAATGCGATCCCATCTTTTCTGATATACCACTTCACAGATGGTATTGGGATAACGTGGTGAGGCCACCCGGTTAAGCGTAACCTTGGCGACGGCAACTTGCCCGGCATCAGGTTCACCTCTTGCCTCATGATAAACATTCAGTGCCAGGCAGATTAGCTGGCGGTTTTCGGCTTGCCGGGAATTGAACGTGATCAACATGAGGCTGCTGATAGCGATAAGTACACTCAACCCTCCCAGGAGCAAGAGGGGGAAATAGTCTCGCTCCCGTGATAACCACCAGGATTTGCAGTCAAGCCACCAACCGGCCAGGGACAGGGCGGGATGGTGGTTACGCAACAGGTTGCGGATGTAATTATACATGTTCTGGAGTATAACCAGCCGGTGGGATCAATATATACAACGGGTTTGAAAAATGTGACCGGAATGGCGATGGCCAGAATGAATAGTGTGAACTGTTCCACCAGGCTGTGGCAAATGACTTTTGTCATTTTAGCAAGGTGGTGGCGGTGAATATTCTGGCAGTAGACGTGGCTTATCAACAAGACCGGGCAGTGGCTGCCGGTGTCCTGTTCCAGGCATGGGAAGCTGCTGACCCGTTACAGGAATTCACACTCCGCTGTGCTCCCGCAGAGGCTTACGTGCCAGGCAAATTTTATCGCCGCGAATTGCCGTGCCTGCTGCAGTTGTTGCAACGGGTTGGACACGATATCGATATTATTATCATCGATGGTTTTGTGTATCTTGGGGCAGACCATAAACCGGGGCTGGGCAGCTATTTATTCGAAAGTCTCGACAGGCAGGTGGCGGTGATCGGCGTAGCCAAGTCAGCCTTCAAAGAAACACCGGCCTCGACAGCGTTACTACGTGGCAACAGTCAACGTCCGCTGTATGTGACTGCGATCGGTATTGCGGAAGAGACCGCCAGGCAGGGCATCAGACAGATGTACGGCAAGAGTCGTCTTCCTGCGCTGCTGCAACGCGTCGATCACCTGTGTCGTAAATTTGCCTGACAAACACCTGGTAGTACTAACCGGTGCATGGTCAGACTTTGGCCTTATTGTGATCCCTTGCCAGCAGGACGTAGATAGCCGGCAGTACATACAGAGTAAACAGGGTGCCAATCCCCAGTCCGGCGGCAATAGTCAGTCCGATATGAAAACGACTCACTGCACCGGCCCCGGTGGCGATCAACAGGGGCATCATGGCGACAATCAGGGCGATGGTGGTCATGAAAATGGGGCGCAGGCGGATGGTGGCGGCTTTTTCCACCGCGTCACGTTTTGACAGGCCTTCGTTAAGTTGCAACTTGTTGGCGAATTCAACAATCAGGATCCCGTTCTTCGCCACTACACCAATCAGCGTAATCAATCCCACCTTGGTATAGATATTCAGAGACAAGGCATTCACATCAAACATTATGAATATCAATGCCCCGGCGGTAGCCAGGGGTACGGATACCAGAATAATGGCCGGATCACGCCAGCTTTCAAACTGGGCCGCCAATACCAGGTAAATCACCAGCAGCGACATTAACATGGTAATGGTCAGGGCTTCGCTTTCCATCGCGTACTGACGTGAATCACCCAGATAGTCATATCCATAGCCTTTGGGCAAACTTTGCCGTGCAGTGTCAGTCAGGTATTCCAGGGCATCGCCCAGGGCGACATTGGGACTGGTCACACCCTGGATAACCAGGGAATTGAGCTGTTGAAACTGGGTGCGATCCGTTGGCTCGACCGATTGCTTCAGGGTAACCAGGTTAGACAAAGGCACCAGATCGCCACTAACACTCCGGACATAATAATCCTTGAGCATGTCAGCATCGCGACGGAACTCCCGTGCCACCAGGGGGATCACCTTATAACTGCGGCCTTCCATGCTGAAGCGATTGACATAACCGCCTCCCAGTAACGTTCCCAGATTGCGGCCGATACTGGCCATGCTGATACCCAGATCACCGGCGCGATCGCGATCGATTTCGACACTGATGCTGGGCCGGTCAATATCGATGGATTTTTCCAGGAACATGAAATTACCACTGGCCATGGCTCGTCCCAGCAGTTGATCCGCGATTTCGACCAGTTCTTCATAACTGCGATCGGTGGTCAGGACAAATTGCAACGGTGCGCCACGCGAAGGGGTGGGAATACTCGGACGGGGAAAAACAAAGGTGCGAAATCCGGCGACCTGACCGAGCATACCGAACAGCGGGCCTTTGAGTTCATTCTGGCCACGTTCACGTTCCTTCACCGGTACCATCTTGAAGCCGCCGAAGATCTGTCCCGGGGTGCGTCCCAGGATATAAAAACTCTCGTTATATTCGGGAAAGGTTTCAAATTGCGACTGAATCTGCTGACCATAGGCTTCCAGGTATTCGAGCGTTGCGGTCCGTGGTCCGGTGGAGCTGAAAAACAGGATGCTTTGGTCTTCATCCGGTGCCAGTTCATTTTTACTGTTTATGTACATCAGATAATTGGAGGCTAAAATGACTGCACCCAGTAACGCCATCAGGCTGACTCGATTCAGCGCCTGGTGTAACGTACGTTGATAGGCACTGGATAACCAGTTGAATGCCTGTTCCACCTTTTGTTCAAATCGCCCTTCCTTGCCGTGCTCGCGCAATACCCGTGATGACAACATGGGAGATAAAGTCAGGGCAATCACGCCTGAAATCAGTACCGCGCCGGTCAGAGTAAAAGCAAATTCAATGAACAGGGCGCCGGTTAACCCGCCCATGAATCCGATGGGGGCATACACGGCCAGCAGGGTTGTCGTCATGGCAATGATCGGGATGGCCAGTTCCCGCGCGCCTTTTAACGCGGCCTGCATGCGGGGTTCTCCCTCCTCAATATGGCGATGCACGTTCTCCACCACGATGATGGCATCATCCACCACCAGGCCGATGGCCAGCACCATTGACAGCAGGGTGAGCACATTGAGCGAATAACCCAGCATATACATCACGAAGGCGGCGCCGATCATCGATAACGGTACGGCCACCGCCGGGATGATCGCGGCACGCACCGATCCCAAAGTGAGATAGATCACCACCAGGACGATCAAGACCGCTTCGATAATGGTTTTAAACACTTCCTTGATAGAGGATTTGATGAACTGGCTGGCATCGTATGGCACCTTGACCTGCAAACCCTTGGGTAACTGCGCCGCGATACGCGGGATCAAATCATTAACCCGATCCGCGACGTTGATAGGATTGGCACCGGGCGCCTGTTCGATACCAATAAAAACCGAGGGAATGCCTTTATACCAGGTGGTGAAATCGTAATTGTCGGCGCCCAGTTCGGTGCGGGCGATATCCTGCAGCCGTACCAGGCTGCCACTCTGGCTGCGCACCACCAGTTTGCGGAAATTCTCCGGTGCATTGACATCGGTCGTGGCGGTGAGATTGATGGTGACGTATTTGTCCTTGGTGGAGCCGATGCCGGCCTGGTAGTTATTGTTGCGCAATACATTGACCACATCTTCTCCGGTCACACCCAGGGCGGCCATGCGTTGCGGATCGAGCCAGATGCGCATGGCAAACTGCGAGGCAAACAGGCGCGCCTTGGCCACCCCTGGGAGGGCCTGCAATTGCGGCTGCACCACCCGCAGCACATAGTCACTGATTTGCGGGCGGGGAATGGTGTCACTGAAAAATGCCAGGTACATCAGGGCGGTGCGATCGCCGGTAGTGGATTCAATCACCGGATCTTCCACCTCGCCGGGTAATTCACCGCGCTTGCTGGCAACCTTGGCCTGGATTTCGGCGATGGCCGCATTGGGATCGTAGTTGAGACGCATCTGGGCTTCGATGGTCGACAAGCCCTGGGAACTGGTGGAAGAAATATAATCAATGCCATTGGCTTCTGCCATGGCCTGCTGTAGGGGGGTGGTGACAAACCCTTTGACCAGTTCCGAGCTGGCGCCCGGATAGGCGGTGGTAACGGTAATTACCGTATTCTTGATCAATGGAAACTGGCGGACTTCCAGCAAACCGAGCGAGCGCAGGCCCATCAGCAGAATTAACAAACTGACGACCGTCGCCAGGACCGGGCGATGAATAAAGATATCGGTGAACTTCATTCGCCTTTAACCTCGGCGTCCTGCAGTTCCACGCTGTTATCGATTTTAATGGGCATGCCTTCCCGCAACTTGACCAGCCCGGCTCTGACGACCCGATCCCCCGCTTCCAATCCCTGCACAATGACAATGCGTCCCGCGCGACTTTCACCGGTAGTGACCTGATGGCGTTTGACTCGCAGCGACCCGTCCTGCTGTGGTGCGATCACATAGACGAAATCACCATAGGTGTTATAGCTGACCGCGGTCCGGGGGACGGTGAGCACCGGTTGACTTTCCGCATGCAGGGTCTGCACTTCCGCAAACATGCCGGGACGCAGACGCTGTTCTGTGTTTGGCAAGGTGGCGCGGATTTTCAATGTGCGGGTAGCCCGATTCACGTCCGCATCGATTGCACTGACCTTGCCGCGGAAGACCTCATCCGGCATGGCCTCGACGCTGACATGCACCTCCTGACCCACGGCCACTTGTGGCAGATACCGTTCCGGTAACGTGTAGTCCACGTGAATCGGGTCCAGTGCCTGCAGGCTGACGATACGATCCCCGGGTTCGAGATACTGGCCCACATCCACTTCGCTGATGCCCAGCAAGCCACTGAAGGGAGCGCGAATGACCTTTTTATTGATCACGGCTTCCTGTTCGGTCACCCGGGCCATGGCGGCTTCATACAGGGCCTTGGCTTCATCGTATTCGGATTTGGAGGTGACTTTCTTTTTCAGCAGGTCTTTGCTGCGGTTGAACTTGATTTCAGCCAGACGTCGCTCCGCCCGCAAGGCATCCAGAGCGGCGCGATCCACGGCGTCATCCAGGCGAATCAGGATCGTGCCCTGCTCAACCCGCTCTCCGGAAGTAAACACGATTTCCTTGATAATACCGCTCACTTCGGCCGCGACGCTGATGCCATTTGTCGCGTCAAGTGATCCGACTGCGCGCAGTGTCGGTACCCAGTTTTCCTGAATGACCTCGGTTGCCGCAACCGTTGTCGGTGGGAACGGTTTTGCCTCGGGGGGCGGCATGAACAACGACGGCAGATACTTGATCCCGAATATTCCTCCGCCGGCAATAATCAACAAGGCAATAACGATGAACAAATTTTTTTTCATGACCGCTTATCCGGGTTGTGTTTTTTGATGTTCCCAGTAACAGGCAGGTTGGCAACAGGAGGAATTATATGCGCCAACGCTGTGTCTTCCTATGTTAATTGATAAAATTGACAGTAATTGTCGCCAGGCGTTCGTCTGGCAGAGTTATTTCTTGAAGGGGTGGTGAAAATAAATCAATTCCGTCAACGCATTGCCGGTTGGTTGTACGCTGCGGGCAGAACTGATTGAATCAGGAGACAATTAATGAATACCATGACAATAAAAAAGGACACTGGGTGACCTTTTTATTGATAGTGATCGGTAATACTTCGGGTTAATGTCGAAAATGCCGCATGCCGGTAAACACCATGGCGATGTTGTGTTCGTCGGCGGCGGCAATCACTTCCTCATCCCGCATGGAACCGCCGGGTTGAATCACCGCAGTAATGCCATTTTCGGCTGCCTGATCCAGGCCGTCGCGGAAAGGGAAGAAGGCATCGCTGGCCATTACCGATCCCTTGACTTCCAGACCGGCATGTTCGGCCTTGATACCGGCAATGCGGGCTGAATTGACGCGACTCATCTGCCCGGCACCGACACCAATGGTCATGCGGTCCTTGCCATAGACAATGGCATTGGATTTGACGTACTTGGCCACTTTCCAGGTAAACAATAGATCCTCCATTTCCTGTTCAGTTGGTGCACGTTGGGTAACAACTTTCAGTTCCTGGGTGAGCTGTAGATCCGCATCCTGTACCAACAAGCCGCCATTGACGCGTTTGAAGTCGAGCCGCTGGATGGCCTCCTTGGCCCATTGCCCGCACTCCAGCAAGCGGACATTCTTTTTCGCGCTTACCATCCCGATGGCGGCCGCGCTGACGTTGGGCGCGATGATGACTTCGACAAACTGCCGTTCAACGATGGCCTCGGCGGTCTCGGCATCCAGTTCCTGGTTAAAGGCGATGATGCCACCAAAGGCGGATTCAGGGTCGGTGGAATAGGCGCGATTGTAGGCATCCAGCAGACTGTTACCGAGAGCAACGCCACAGGGGTTGGCATGCTTGACGATCACACAGGCGGGCGCTTCGGAATACTGTTTGACGCATTCCAGCGCGGCATCCGTATCGCCAATGTTATTGAATGACAATTCCTTGCCCTGCAATTGCCGCGCGGTGGCGACACAGGCTTCGGCGGGATGGGTTTCGACGTAGAAGGCGGCCTGCTGATGCGGATTCTCGCCATAGCGCATTTCCTGCGCCTTCAGGTATTGAGAATTGAAGGTGCGAGGGAAGGACGTTTTGCCGCCATCAGCCTGAATGACGCCGAGGTAATTGGCAATGGCACCGTCGTATCTGGCGGTATGCTCAAAAGTCTTGACCGCCAGATCGAAGCGGGTAGTATCACTGACCGCGCCGTTATGCTGCGCCATTTCTTCCAGCACCCGGTTGTAGTCATTGGCATCGACGACAACCGTGACCGCGGCATGATTCTTGGCTGCGGCGCGCAGCATGGTGGGGCCGCCAATATCGATATTTTCAATCGCCGTCGGCAGATCACAATCGGGCCTGGCAACGGTTTGTTCAAAGGGATAAAGGTTAACCACGACCATGTCGATCGGCGGGATGTCATGCTCGGCCATGACCGTGTCATCCGTGCCACGCCGTCCCAACAGGCCGCCATGGATCTTCGGGTGCAGGGTTTTCACCCGGCCATCCATCATTTCCGGAAAGCCGGTGTAGCTGGAGACTTCCACTACCGGCAGCCCCGTCTCTGCCAGCAGTTTGGCTGTCCCACCGGTCGAAAGTATTTCCACCCCGAATTGCGCATGCAACTGCCGGGCAAATTCGGCAATGCCGGATTTATCGGACACGCTGATCAAGGCGCGGATGATCTTAGCCATGGTGTAGCCTTTTTCGAGTCTGGCAGCGGGTTAACTCACCGCAGAAAAGTCGGTCGTTGTCGCTTGATGTGTATAAGGCACGTGTCCTCAGTCGTGCAGGCCATAAAGCTTTAATTTCTTGCGCAGCGTGCCGCGATTGATGCCGAGTAGTTCCGAGGCCTTGCTTTGATTGCCACCGGTGTAATCCAGCACACTGCGAAACAAGGGTTCTTCCACTTCAGCCATGACCATCTTGTAGATTTCCCCGCTGGGATGACCTTCCAGCTGTTGAAAGTAATTGCGCATGGTTTCTTGCACGCATTCCCGCAGGGTTTGAATGTCGGTATCAGTCGATGATGGGCTGATGGTCGTTATGTCTGGATCAACACGTAGCGCTTCGCTCATGCTGCCATTTCCTCCCTCGTTATTAGTTTTTCAAAGAATGCATGGGTCATATCCAGTTGTGCCGCAACCGAATCAACCCGGTTTACTGCCTGGCGGAAAGCAGCGCCATGTATCTGGCCCTTGCTATACCAGCTGATGTGTTTGCGCGCGACCCGCACGCCCGTGTATTCACCATAAAAGGTGTAGAGATTCTGTAGATGGCCAGTCAGGATATCCCGCACCTCGGTGATTTCGGGTTCGGGTAATTTCTTCCCGGTCTGCAGGTAATGATTGATTTCCCTGAAGATCCATGGCCGGCCCTGCGCCGCCCGGCCGATCATCACCGCATCTGCGCCCGTATATTCGAGTACAAATCTGGCTTTTTCCGGACTGGTTATGTCACCGTTGGCGATAACCGGAATTCCAATACGGTGTTTGACCTCGGCAATGGTGTCGTATTCCGCCTCACCCTTGTATTGATCGGCGCGGGTGCGGCCGTGAATGGCAAGGGCCTGAATGCCGGCAGTTTCGGCGATCCGGCCGATTTGTACCGCGTTACGATTTTCGTGGTCCCAGCCGGTCCGAATCTTCAAAGTGACGGGGATGTCCACGGCCTGGACCACCGCTTCAAGTATTTGTCCCACCAGGGCCTCATCCCGTAACAGGGCGGAGCCGGCCAGCACGTTGCAGACTTTTTTCGCCGGGCAACCCATGTTGATATCGATGATCTGTGCCCCTTGCTCGACGTTGTAGCGGGCTGCCTCGGCCATCATCTGCGGTTCCGTACCCATGATCTGCACCGACTTGGGTTCGATCTCGCCCGCGTGCCGGGCGCGCCGTCGGGTTTTCTCGCTGCCCCACAGGAGGGAGTTGGAAGAGACCATTTCCGAGACGGCCATGCCGGCGCCCAACTGTTTGCACAGCTGGCGAAAGGGTAGATCCGTAACACCCGCCATGGGGGCAAGGATCAACTTGTTGTTGAGCTGGTATGGACCGATTCGCATGGATTCGTAATGTTAGTTATCGTTGCCCGGCAGCCGGAGCGGCAACTGCGGGCCGACAATCATACCCGCTCTTGGACGGTCATAAAAGTGAAAGAGTGATGAAAATGGACTTGCGATGTGGTTCGGGTTTTGCTTGTCGGTTACTGAAAGGTGAACTCGAAGTTGACCGCGTCCTTGCCCGGATCGACCACTTCGAGGGCAATTTGCACCGGTTTGCTGGAGGGCATCAGGAGAAACGGGCTATTCAACCGCCCCAGATATTCGGCCGGCGTAAAACGTCGTTGGGCGACCAGGGCGCCACTCAGATCCGACAGGCTGATCGTAATATCTGGATAAGGTTGTTTAAACGGTGCCCGGTTGATGAATGTGGCGCTGATCAGCAGGGCATTGTTGACCTTGGGATGAACACGAATATCACGATTAACCAGTTTGATTTGACTGACATCCCGTGGTCCCGAGTACCGACAAGGCAGGGTGGTACAAATGCGCTCGACATATGGTTGCAGGCCGGGAAAGCGATCCAGAAGTTGGCTACTGCGGAAAAACGCCAGTTGCACCAACAAGGCCGCACTGAATACCAGCATCCCCAGTATTCCCAGAGCCAGCCACAACGGACGACGTGGTTTTGCCTCGACCGCAAGTGAATCACGCAGCCGTAAGGGAATGGCCTCGCTTTTCTCCTCGCGCCTGACTTTTTCCGGCTCGCGGGCGGCAGGCGGTGGGACGCTCACCGGTGGGAAACTGCTTGCCGGTTCGGGTTTAGCTTGAGGTTTCACTGCTGCTGATTCGGTGGCCGGGGACGGCGTCGGCTGCAACGCGAGAGTAGAGTCAAGATTGTCCAGAAAGGCCTGTTTGAATTCATCATCAGTAGTTGATGCAACGGGCGGTTCCGGCGCATTTTCTTTGGCAGGAGCGGCTTGTTCGGTATCTTGTGCTGGTACAGCGGATAGATCCACGTCCACATCGGATTCAAAGGCGTGAATGTCAATAGGCTGTTCAACCACCTCGGCCAGTTGGGCATTCATTTCCTCGATGAATTTTTCTATGTCCTGTTGCTGACCTCGCTGATCCTCCGGATCGACATAGGCATAACGGGAAGGTGATGGCGTTTCAGGCGCTTCCTGCTTCGGCTCCGCCGCTGTTTCCGCCTCGATGTCGGCATAGATGTCTTCCTCATCCTGCTCCTCATCAGGTTCTTCAAAGAGTTCGTCGATTTCCTCATAAGGCTCATCGAGGTTGGCGGTAACATCATCCTCCTCATCATCGAAAGTTTCTTCTTCCAGCCAGGCGTCTGAATCCAGGTCGTCGGTACTCTCATCCGTGTCTTTTAACCAGGCTTCATCTTCCGGGTGACTGGCAGGGATGGTGCTCAGGTCAAACAGATCAAAATCAATATCCGTCGCCCTGGACTGCGGCGCTTCGGCTGTATCTGGTGCCGTCTCTGGCGTGACCGGTGGGGGTGAACTGTCAGAGGCGGCAGGTTTGTCTTGCTGACCGGGGAGTTCATCGCGTAAATGCTGTTTACCGTTGAAGACCTGCTTGCAATGACCGCAGCGCACCTTGCCCTGGGCGACATCGAGCTGAGCCTTGGTGATACGAAAACAGGTTTGACAATGGGGGCAGCAGGTGTACATCGAATTTAAGCGGCCATCATTTAACTGAGGAATACGTCAGCAGTATAAGAAGCCACTGTATTTTTAACAATCGGTTCTTTTTGAGGCGTCATCAAGTTAACGCCGTTGAGCCACCAGGCAGACCCATTCATCCTGTTGCGTTTCAGGCTCAAAATTGAAGGCAAATTGATAATGTTGCCGCACTTCGTCTGCCTGCTCGGCGAGAATCCCGGAGAGCACGAGATAACCTGACGGTGCCACCAATTCAGCGAAACGGGGTGCGAGGGATTGCAAGGGACCTGCCAGAATATTGGCCAGGAGCAAGGGGACGGGCTCGGAACGGAACTCGGTGGGTAAACACGCCCTCACGCATGCTCCGACCTGATTTTTTTCGGCATTAGCGTGAGTAGCGAGGATTGCCTGGGGATCGGTGTCCACGCCAATGACCCGGCGGGCGCCCAGCTTGCAGGCGGCAATGCCCAGTATGCCGGAGCCGCAGCCGTAATCGATAACAGATAAATCTCGAGGGGGATGGGCATCCAGCCAGCGCAGACACATGGCAGTGGTCGGGTGGGTCCCCGTGCCAAACGCCAGACCGGGATCCAGCAGGATATTAACGGCCTGAGGTTGCGGTGGGGTAAAACCACTGGGACAGATCCATAAATGTTCTCCGAAGCGCATGGGCTGGAAGTTGTCCATCCAGGCACGAACCCAGTCCCGATCCTCGAGAGGATTCAGGTGCCAGGGCGGCAGCGGAGCAGGGGCAAGCTGTTGCTCCAAGCCATCAAGAACCGACGGGATGTCGGTGTCGGCGGCAAACAGGCCGATCACCCGGGTGGTGTTCCACAGCGGTGTGGTTCCGGGTGGTGGCTCAAACAGCGGCTGGTCAGCCGCATCCTGCAAGGTCACGGCAGCGGCACCTGCCGTCTGTAACAACTCGGCCAGGTGCCCGGCGGTGTCAGGGTTGGCCTCAAGATCCAGTTGCAGCCAGGGCATGATTCAATGCGGGTGTTTGCAGCGCTGGCGGAAAATCTGGCATGAGATCAACAGGATTAACGTTCAGCCAGTTTCTTTTCCAGATAGTGAATATTGGTGCCACCGGTCTGGAAGGCAGCATCGCTGAACAGCACCTGTTGCAATGGAATGTTGGTTTTGATGCCTTCAATCACGATTTCACTCAAGGCGTTACGCATCCGTGCCATCGCGGTACCTCGGTCTTCCCCATGGGTAATGAGTTTGCCGATCATGGAGTCATAATACGGTGGCACGCGGTAGCCATTATAGATATGGCTATCGACTCGCACCCCCGGCCCACCCGGCGCGTGGTAGGCGGTAATGGTCCCCGGTGAAGGCATGAAGGTGTTCGGGTCTTCGGCATTGATACGACATTCCATGGCGTGGCCGTTAATCCTGATGTCATCCTGGGTGTAATGCAGCGGCTCGCCACTGGCGATCCGGATTTGTTCCCGCACAATGTCCACCCCGGTGATCATCTCGGTCACGGGATGTTCGACCTGCACTCGCGTATTCATTTCGATGAAATAGAATTCACCGTCCTGGTAGAGAAACTCAAACGTCCCGGCGCCACGATAGCCGATTTCCCGACAGGCGGCGGCACAGCGTTCGCCGATTTCCTGACGCAATTCCGACGTGATACCCGGCGCCGGCGCTTCTTCAATCACCTTCTGATGCCGCCGTTGCATGGAACAGTCGCGTTCTCCAAGATGAATGGCATTGCCGTGTTCATCTGCCAGAACCTGAATTTCGATATGGCGTGGGTCATCGAGGAATTTCTCCATGTAAACCATATCGTTGTTAAACGCGGCTCCCGCTTCGGCCTTGGTCAGGGAGATCGCATTGAGCAGGGCCGCCTCACTGTGTACGACGCGCATACCACGACCACCGCCGCCGCCAGCCGCCTTGATGATAATGGGGTAGCCGATGTCATGGGCGATGCGCAGATTTTCTTTTTCATCATCACCCAGCGGCCCATCAGAACCCGGTACACAAGGGACCCCCGAGGCCTGCATCGCCTTGATAGCGGCAACCTTGTCGCCCATCATGCGAATGGTTTCCGGTCTGGGTCCGATAAAAATGAATCCGCTTTCCATGACCCGTTCAGCGAAGTCGGCATTTTCTGACAAAAAGCCATAGCCAGGATGAATGCCGACGGCATCCGTCACCTCGGCCGCGCTGATGACCGCAGGCACATTCAGGTAGCTTTGGGTCGATGCGGCCGGCCCGATGCACACTGACTCATCCGCCAGGCGTACATGTTTCAGATCACGATCGGCATCGGAATGGACCGCCACAGTTTTGATACCCAGTTCGCGGCAGGCGCGTAAGATGCGCAAGGCAATCTCGCCACGGTTTGCAATCAGAATCTTGTCTAACATGGTTTACCCACTGGTTTACATTGTTGCCAGCCGCCATGAAAGCGACTGGATTAATACGACGCTTGAGGAACATCAATCACGACATTTACGGCGTCACGATTCGCGATGTTGCCGTTAATGTGTGCTGAAGCGAATCACTTGCCTGCTAACTAAACGACCATTGCGCTTAAGACGGCGTGAAATAATCTAGTCGATAATAAACAACGGCTGGTCATATTCCACCGGCTGGCCATTTTCGACCAGAATGGCCTTGACCGTACCGGCCTTGTCAGCTTCGATTTGATTCAGCAATTTCATCGCCTCGATGATGCACAGGGTGTCGCCCACATTGACACTTTGTCCGACCTCGACGAAGGGAGTGGCCCCCGGCGACGGCGCGCGATAGAAGGTACCCACCATAGGGGATTTGATCGCGTGGCCTTCGATGGTCTCCCCGGCAGCTTCCGCGGCGGGGGCTTCAACCGCTGCCGCGGCTGCGGCGGCAACAGGTGGCGGTGGGGGAGCATAGGCCGGTGCCGCCATCATGGGTTGACTGACCTGTGAATGTCGACTGATGCGGACTGACTCCTCACCTTCCTTGATTTCAATTTCAGCAACGCCGGATTCATCGAGCAATTCAATGAGCTTTTTAACTTTACGTATATCCATAACAACGTGACCCGTGAAATGTTTGGTTAATTGTTTTTCAGACTATCGAGCACCGATAGTAATGCGAGTGTGTAGCCGTAGGGACCAAGACCACTGATAACGCCTTTGGCCAGATCGGAAAAATAAGATTGTTGGCGAAATGATTCGCGTGCGTGCACGTTGGACAAATGCACCTCGATAAACGGTACCTTCACCGCGGCCAGGGCATCGCGCAGCGCGACACTGGTATGGGTAAAGGCAGCAGGATTAATAATGATCCAGGCGACACCGTCGACTTGCGCCTGTTGCACCGCGTTGACCAGTTCATGTTCGGCGTTGCTCTGGATGCTCTGCAGGCTGTGTCCGGCTTGTTGCGCGATGTTTGTCAGTGCCGCATCAATGTCAGCCAGGCTGGTGGAACCATAGTGTTCCGGTTCCCGTGTTCCCAGCAGGTTCAGGTTTGGACCGTGGATGACCAGTAGTTTTGCCATGTTTTGGTAGTTCCGGGGCACCGGGCTTCAGATTTATGATTTTTCCTGCAAATTCACCGCCAATTTCTGCGACTTAACCGCAGATTTCCTGGTTTTGGGGTGAAATTCTGGGCCAATTGTGCACGATGAGCAGTGGTTTGTCCAGAAAGCGACCATTCGCCGCATGTTCGCTGCAAATACTAGCAAGTTAGACCCGTTCCAGAGGGGAACTGGATCACAAGGCAGGCGGGTTGGGATTCCAGCGGTTTATAACAAAGGTTTAATCAGGCGCTCGGCGTCTTCAAAGCTCATTTCACCACGGTGCTTCTCGATGATGCGGCCCTGGCGATCAATGATGACCGTGTAAGGCAATATCCCCAACTCATTGCCGTACTCCTGCGTGAGTTTGATGCCCTGTTGATCACCCAGCAGGATTGGGTATTGCACGCCCATGGGATCTATGAAATCGATGACATCCTGTTTGTTGTCCAGCGCAATGCCAATAATGGTGAATCCCTGGTTGCTGTAAGTCTGATACAACTGGTTGAGTGCCGGGATTTCCCGCACGCAAGGCGGACACCAGGTGGCCCAGAAATTGATCAGCAGGACCTGGCCATCCCAGTCGCTGAGACTGCGGGGCTGATCTTTTAAATCCATCATGGTGAAGCCGGGGCGGAGGTCGGGATCGGCCTGGACGGTTGCTGGCGGTTCCGTCTGGGGTCGAGACAACCATTGGTTGAGGACAAAGCCGCCAGCCAGTCCCAGCAGGGCAATAACGATAATCAGCAGCGGGGTTTTGTTCATCCTGACAGCTTTCCTTCTGCGCCGGGACCCGATCTAGGGTTGCATGACCTTGTTGACATGGGCCAGAAACTCATCGGCATCCATGGAACCCACCAGGCGATGGCCGCGCATTTCGGTGCCGTGACTGTCAAAGAACAGAATGGCCGGAGGAGCCGTGACCGTGACGTGTTTTAACAGGGCCTTGTCCTGCTCATCGTTGGCGGTCACATCCGCTTGCAGCATCACCATGTTGCGCAAGGCGGTTTGTACCCGCGGATCGGTGAAGACGTATTTTTCATAGTCCTTGCAGTAGACACACCAGTCGGCATAAAAATCGAGCATCACCATTCTGCCCTGGTTACCGGCCGTCGCCAGTTCTTGCTGCAGATCCTCGACGGATTTGATGCGCTTGAATGCCAGATGCTGTTCACTGCTGGCGGCACCGCCCCCCAGCCCGAGCTGCAAGCCTTTCAACGGTTGCAGATAATCACGCCCACCGGCGGCGGCGCCAATCAGTTGCAGGGCACCCAGGACAAGCAGCACGACGCCGATTCCTTTCCAGAGTTTGTGCCAGCCACTGCTGTCCGGGGTAAGGGGATCCAGGGCTTTCATATAGATTGCCGCGATCACCAGCAGCAGCCCCCAGAGCAACATGGTCACGGCCGGGGGAATGACTCGCTCCAGCATCCAGATTGCGACAGCCAGAAGCAGGATGCCGAATACCGCCTTGATGGCATCCATCCAGGCGCCGGCGCGCGGCAATAGTTTGCCGGCCGAAGTGCCGATGACAATCAGCGGCACGCCCATGCCAAGACTCAGCGCAAACAACGCGGCACCGCCCAGGACGGCGTCACCGGTCTGGCCGATGTATATGAGTGCACCGGCCAGCGGAGCGGCGACACAGGGGCCAACGATCAGGGCTGACAGGAAACCCATCACAGCCACACCCAGCAGGGTGCCGCCTTGCTGGCGATTGCTGATCTCGGTCAGGCGGCTCTGCAGGGCAGAGGGCATTTGCAGATCGTAAAAGCCGAACATGGACAGGGACAGGGCGATAAACACGGCAGCAAAACTGCCCAGTACCCAGGGATTCTGGAATGCCGCCTGCAGATTTTCGCCGAACCAGCCGGCAATCACTCCGGCGACGGTATAGGTCAGGGCCATCGCCAGCACATAGGTCAGCGACATGACAAAGGCCTTGCGCGTGGTGATACTTTGCCCCTGACCGACGATGATGCTGGACAGAATGGGAATCATCGGGAAGACGCAGGGCGTAAACGCGAGTAACAGCCCAAAGCCGAAGAACGTCAGAATCGTCAGAATGGTGTTGCCGCTTGCCAGCGAGGCTGCGATTTGATCCTGCTCGGAGATCACTTCCGCTTGTGACGCGGGTGTGGCCGGGGCCTCGCTTACCGTTGCCAGCGTGGTGGCCGCCGGCAAGGCCAGCTGCAGGGTTTTCTTGATCGGCGGGTAACAGATCCCGGTAATTTCGGCGCAGCCCTGATACGTGGCGGTCAGCTGTACCGTGGTTGCTTCCGGGCTGGTGCGCAGCAGGGGAAGGCGGGCTTCCACCTGATCGTGATAGACCTCGATATCCCCGAAGAATTCGTCATGTTTTCTCTCTCCCGGAGGAAGATCCAGCTGACCAAGTTGCAGGGCCTGCCCCTCCGCCAGCTCAAAGCTGATCTTACCGCGGTACATATAATGATCCGGTGCGATCTGCCAGAATGCGGTGAGGGTGTTTGGATCGCTAACCTCCACATTGAACTGAAAGGCCTGATCCGGTTCGAGGACTTCGTCTTCCCCACCGCTGCCGCCACCTCCAAGCGACTCACTCAGGGCGCCCAGGGCGGCGACGGCACTGCCGCTTTCGGCCGGCAGATTGAGGCTGACCTGTTTGGTTATGGGCGGATAGCAGACACCGATGTCTGCGCAACCCTGATAAACAGCGGTGAGTTCAAATTCACTGACCGCGGGGTTTTCCCGCAGGATCGGCACCTGCGCGGCGATCGGTTGATGGTAAATTTCCACTTCACCAAAAAATTCGTCCTGCTTGATTTCACCGGCCGGGAGTTGTGGTTCACCCAGCGATACCCCGGGGGTATTGGTGGTTAAGCGGATCTTGCTGCGATACAGATAATAGCCTTTTGGAAGATTCCATTCGGCCTCCAGCGTGTCACCCTTGATGGTGGCGGAAAACGGAAAAGCCTTGTCCGGCTCGAGTAGTTCTTCCTCAGCATGAAGGGGCTGCCAGGCCCAGACCAGTAACAGCAAAAGCGTCGGTAAATATTTTTTCATTGTTATCATGATACATTTTCCAGTGAGCTACTAAGCCAGCTTAGATAATCCGGTGACCCGTCATCGACAGTGACCGCAATGACCTCGGGAAGTTCATAGGGGTGGTGTTGCTGAATGGCGGCTTCCAGCGCCGCATACCGATCCCGGGTGGTTTTTATCAGCAGCAGTACTTCCTTCTCGTTTTCCACCTTGCCCTGCCAGCGATAGACAGAAGTCAGTCCGGGCACAATGTTAATACAGGCCGCCAGTTGCTGGTCCACCAGCATGTTTGCCAGCTGTTCGGCGATTTCACTGTCGGGGCAGGTGCACAGTATCAACAGATATCGGGTGTTCGGCATAGGGTAAAAAAGATACCAGCATGCGAACACCCAGGAAAAGGTATAATGGGGTTTTTCCGTCGCTATCATTGCAACCTGCTATGCCGATATTTCGTTATTTGTTCATCCTGTTTCTGGCCGTTCCGTTGGTCGAAATTTACTTTCTTATCAAAGTGGGCGATGTGATCGGGGCCTGGCCGACGGTGTTGCTGGTGGTGCTGACCGCCATATTGGGCGTGTGGCTGTTGCGTTGGCAGGGGCTGACGACCCTGACGCGGGTCCAGACCAGTCTGCAACGTGGTGAACTGCCTGCCCAGGCGATGCTGGAAGGCATGTTACTGCTGCTTGCCGGCGCCCTGCTGTTAACCCCGGGTTTCGTGACCGACAGTTTTGGTTTTCTGATTCTGGTGCCCCCCCTGCGCCATCAACTGGCGGGCTGGCTGTTGCAGCGTGGCCTGCTGCAGGCGGGGATGCCGCCCCGCCCACCCGGGCAGCCGCCTGGTCAGCGCACCATTGAAGGCGAGTTTGAAAAACGCGACGAATAGAAATTTAATCCGGCCAGTCTTGAAATTCCGGCAAATGTCCCTATTCCCTGAGCAGTCTTGACACGTGAGTCAAGCTCGCTATGATTAGCACTCATTAGTGATGAGTGCTAATAAGGCACCATAATAATTCCGGGTCGAAGCCATCTAGGTTCGACCTTAGTTTCTGAAAAGTATGGACTTTTTATAAAATCTCAGGAGACAAAAAGCATGAAAATTCGTCCCTTACACGATCGTGTGATCGTCCGCCGCATGGAAGAGGAACGTACCTCCGCCGGTGGCATCGTGATTCCCGACAGTGCGACTGAAAAACCCATTCAGGGTGAAGTGCTGGCTGTGGGTAACGGCAAAATCAGCGAGAGCGGCGATGTTCGACCCCTGGATGTCAAGGTAGGTGACAAAGTGCTGTTCGGTAAATACGCCGGCACCGAAGTGAAGGTGGATGGCGAGGAACTCTTGGTCATGCGCGAAGAAGACATCATGGGTGTCTTGGAAGGCTAAGACCGCGTAAGTCCCAATTTCAAGAAATACAGAGGAAACAAGCAATGACTGCAAAAGACGTAAAATTCAGTGATGATGCCCGCCACAAAATGCTGGCCGGGGTCAATATTCTGGCCAATGCCGTGAAGGTCACCCTGGGTCCGAAAGGCCGCAATGTGGTACTGGAAAAGAGCTTCGGCGCGCCGACCATTACCAAGGACGGTGTTTCCGTTGCCAAGGAAATCGAGCTGAAGGACAAGTTTGAAAACATGGGTGCGCAGATGGTCAAGGAAGTCTCTTCCCAGACTTCTGATGTTGCCGGTGACGGCACCACCACCGCAACCGTACTGGCCCAGTCTATCCTGACCGAAGGCATGAAAGCGGTGGCCGCGGGTATGAATCCGATGGATCTGAAGCGTGGTATCGACAAGGCTGTGATCACCGCCGTGGATGAGCTGCAAAAATTGTCCAAACCTTGCACCGATGACAAGGCCATTGCCCAGGTCGGCACCATTTCCGCCAACTCCGATAATGAAATCGGTGACATCATTGCCGAAGCCATGGGCAAAGTCGGTAAGGAAGGCGTAATCACCGTGGAGGAAGGCTCCGGTCTGGCGAATGAACTGGACGTGGTTGAAGGGATGCAGTTCGACCGCGGTTATCTGTCACCTTACTTCGTCAACAATCAGCAGAACATGAGTGCCGAACTCGAAGATCCCTATGTGCTGCTGCACGACAAGAAAGTCTCCAACATCCGGGATCTGCTGCCGGTGCTGGAAGGTGTGGCCAAGGCGGGTCGTCCGTTGCTGATTATCGCTGAAGACGTGGAAGGCGAAGCGCTGGCAACCCTGGTGATCAACAATATGCGCGGTATTGTGAAGGTGGCTGCAGTAAAAGCGCCGGGCTTTGGTGACCGTCGTAAAGCCATGCTGCAGGACATCGCCATTCTGACCGGTGGTACGGTGATTTCTGAAGAAGTCGGTCTGTCACTGGAAAAAGCCACTCTGGAAGATCTGGGCTCGGCCAAGAAAATCATTGTCACCAAGGAAGAAACCACTGTCATCGATGGCGCCGGCAAGCCGAATGAAATTGAAGATCGGGTGAATCAGATCCGGACCCAGATCGAAGAAGCCAGTTCCGATTACGACCGTGAAAAACTGCAGGAACGTGTCGCCAAGCTGGCTGGTGGTGTGGCCGTCATCAAGGTAGGTGCCGCCACGGAAGTGGAAATGAAAGAGAA